>DASYCG010000052.1:0-16408 GCA_036500325.1 Herbaspirillum sp.
GCCGATTTGCGATTCATATCACGCGCATCCCGGGCTCTCAAATCTTCTGTGAGGTCGTGCATATTAGCAGGAAAACCCTTGCCAATCAATTGCTTATATCGTCTTTCAGCTCGCCGTTCGACGCTCGCCGTCAGAAACACCTTCATGGGCGCGTCAGGAAATATCACGGTTCCCATATCGCGGCCATCGGCCACCAGCCCCGGCGCCGTGCGAAAGCCCAATTGCAGCTCGACCAGTGCCTGGCGCAAGCCCGGCAAAGCGGCGATTTTAGAGGCATTGTTGCCGATTTCCTCGGCGCGGATAGCCTGGCTGACATCGTCGCCTGCCAGCAACACTTTTTCGCCGACAAATCCGCATGGCAACCTTTGCGCCAGCCGGACCAGCGCGGCTTCGTTGTCGAGTTCGGTGCCGCTGCGCATCGCCGACAGCGCCGTCAGGCGGTACAAGGCGCCCGAATCGAGGTAATGAAAACCCAATTCGCGCGCCACCGATTGCGCCACGGTACCTTTGCCGGAAGCGGTGGGGCCGTCGATGGTCAGGACGGGGATACGTTGCTGCATGATGGTTATTCCGGGTTGATCGGGTTATTCCGTTAAATCAAAGTCCGACTGGCGATTTCGGCAAATACCGAAAAATAATCGGGAAAGGTCTTGGCGACGCATTTCGGATCGTTGATTCTGATCCGGTTGCCCTGCCGCGCAACGCCGTCCAGCGAGGCCAGCGAAAAACACATCGCCATGCGGTGATCGTCGTAAGTATCGATGGTCGCCGCGCGAATCTGTTGCGGCGGCGTGATCGTCAAATAATCGTCGCCCTCTTCCACGGCGGCGCCCAATTTGCGCAATTCGATCGCCATCGCAGCCAGGCGATCGGTTTCCTTGACGCGCCAACTGCCGATATTGCGCAAAGTACTCGGCCCGTCCGCATACAAGGCCGCCACCGCGATCGTCATGGCGGCGTCGGGAATGTGATTGAAATCGGCGTCGATGGCTTTCAGCGGGCCGTTGCCGCTTGCTTCGATCCAGTTGTCGCCCATGGTAATCGTCGCGCCCATTTGCTGCAGCGCCTCGACAAAACGCACGTCGCCCTGAATGCTGTCCTTGCCAACGCCTTCGACGCGCACCGGACCGCCGGCAATCGCGCCCGCCGCCAGAAAATAGGAAGCCGATGAAGCATCGCCCTCGACATGAATACTGCCCGGGCTTTTGTAACTCTGATCCGGTTGCACCGTAAATGCCTGCCAACCGTTGCGTTCAACTGCGACACCGAAACGACGCATCAGGTTCAGCGTAATTTCGATATACGGCTTGGAAATCAGTTCGCCGATGACTTCGATGGTGATCGCCTCGGTTTTGGCCATCAACGGCGCCGCCATCAGCAACGACGTCAGGTATTGGCTTGAGACATTGCCGCGCACGCGCATGGTGCTGGCGTTCAGTTGCCCGCGCCGGATATGCAACGGCGGGAAGCCTGGCATGCCGGTATATTCGATATGCATGCCGACCGCATTGAGCGCATCCACGAGATCGCCGATCGGGCGCTCATGCATGCGCGCTACGCCATGCAATGTGTAATCGCCGCCTATCACTGCCAGCGCCGCCGTCAATGGGCGGATTGCCGTGCCGGCATTGCCCATGAATAAATCGGCCTGATGTACCGGCAGTACGCCGCGCACGCCGTGCACCATGTAATTTTGCGTGCCTTCGGTCTGTTCCCATTTGATGCCGAGCTGCTGCAAGGCCATCAGCATGACCAGCGTATCGTCGGAGGCCAGCAATTCCAGAATACGGGTATTGCCGCCGGCCAGCGCTGCCAGCAGCAACGTGCGGTTGGAAATGCTTTTGGAACCCGGCAACCGAACCGTTCCCTCCACGTGCGAGGTCGGCTCCAGATCGATGTGGCGGGGATAGGATTGTTTCATTGCGGTCCGTTCGAATTATTTTTCGCCATCAGGTTTTTCAATCGCATGGATCCAGTCGTGCCGGGCCTTGCGCGCATTGGCGAATACCGCCAGCAATTGCGCGCCGTCGCCATCGGCCAGCGATTGCCGCATCTGCTGCAACTGCGCGATATAACCGTCGAGCCCATCCAGCAGCGCGACTTGATTGGCCAGCGCGATATCGCGCCACATTTCGGGAGAAGAGCCTGCGATGCGGGTGAAGTCGCGGAAACCGCTGGCGGCATATTGGAACAGCAAATCGGCTTCCGGCCGGCGCGCCAACTGATCGACCAGCGCAAACGCCAGCAGATGCGGCAGATGGCTCACTGCGGCAAATACGCCATCGTGTTCTTGCGGCGTCAAACGGTAGATCCTGGCGCCGCATAATTGCCATGCTTGCGATACCCGCGCCACTTGTGCGTCGGTGTTTTCCGGCAACGCGGTCAGCACCGTTTTTTTGCCCGCATACAAATCGGCCAGCGCCGCATCGGGACCATTCTGTTCGCCGCCGGCAATCGGATGCCCCGGCACGAATTGGCCGATTTTCTGTCCCAGCGCATCACGCGCTGCCTGCACCACGTCGGACTTGGTGCTGCCGGCATCGGTCACCACGGTATGCGGCTGCAAGTGCGGCGCGATACTGCGCAAGATGGCGCCGGTTTGCGCCACCGGTGCGGCGATCAGCACCAGATCGGCATCGCGCACGGCATCGGCCGCCGACACGATGCCGTTGTTGTCGATGATGCCCAATGCGTGGGCGCGCTGTATCGCTTCCGGACTGCGGCCGACGCCGATCAATTGCTCGACCGCGCCGGCCTTCTTTAGCGCAAGCGCAAAAGACCCGCCGATCAAACCGACACCGAAGACCGCTATTTTTTTAAAGACCACAGCCACGATTCTTGAACCTCTCGTTTATTTTAGGACTACCTTCAACGCATTCAGGAATGCCGTGTTTTCTTCCGGCAAACCGATCGTGATGCGCAGCCATTGCGGCAGCCCGTAATTGGCCAGCGGCCGCACGATAATGCCTTTTTTCAATAACGCCAGATTGACCCTGGCGCCGGCTTCGTTGTCCTCGCCGACCTGGACCATGACGAAATTGCCGAATGACGGTAAATAAGTTAAGCCCATGGCATCGAACGCCTGCGTCAACTGCCGGTAACCATCGGCATTCAATTGCGCACTTTTACTGAGGAATGCCGTATCGGCAAGCGCCGCCACCGCCGCAGCCTGCGCCAGCGAATTGACGTTGAAAGGCTGGCGAATACGATTGAGCAGATCGGTAACGCCGGGCTGCGCAATGGCGTAACCGATGCGCAAGCCGGCCAGCCCATAGGCTTTGGACAAGGTGCGCGATACCAGCAGATTCGGATATTTGGCGACCCATGCGACAGAGTCGTAACGCACGTCGGCGGGAATGTAATCGGTATAGGCTTCGTCGAGCACCACGACGATATGTTCGGGCACTTTCTGCAGGAAAGCGTCGAGCTCGGCGCCGGGCACGAAAGTGCCGGTCGGATTGTTCGGATTGGCGATGTAGATCAGGCGCGTGTCATTTGCAATGGCAGCGGCCATGGCGTTCAGATCGTGGCCGTATTGCTGCGCCGGCACCACGACGGCGCGCGCACCGGCGGCCTGCGTTGCCAGCGCATAAACAAGAAAGGCGTATTCGGAAAACACCACCGATTGACCGGGTTGCACGAACGCATGCGCGGCCAGCTCCAGAATATCGTTGCTGCCGTTGCCCAGCGTAATCCAGTCGGACGGCACGTTATGCTTGCGCGTGACGGCGGCTTTCAGATCGAAGCCGTTGGAATCGGGATAGCGGCCGATATCGGCTACGGCCTTTTGCATGGCGTCGCGTGCCGAAGCCGGCATGCCCAGCGGATTTTCGTTGGACGCCAGCTTGACGATGTTCGCCTCTTCCAGACCGAATTCACGCGCTACTTCGGCAATCGGCTTGCCGCCTTGATATGGCGCCAGAGCACGGACATATTCAGGACCGAACGCAGGACCAACCTTCACTGATTTAGCTGACATCTTCTTCTTTCAAAATTAGTTTGATCTATCAAAGGCTCGCCGGATACGATCCGAGCAATTTGAAAAATGCTGCATTGGCCTTCAGTTCAGCCAGCGCCTGCGCCACTTTGGCGTCCTGCGCATGCCCTTCGATATCGACGTAAAAATAGTAATCCCACGCACCCATGCGCGCCGGCCGCGATTCGAAACGCGTCATCGATACGCCATGCTGCGCCAACGGCGCCAACAGCTTATAAACGGCGCCGGCCTGATTCGGCACCGACAGCACAATCGACGTCTGGTCGCGTGAGGACGGCAGCGTTTGCAAACGGCCGATGACGGCGAAGCGGGTGCGATTATGCGGATCGTCCTGTATATGCGCGCTGACGATTTGCAGGCCGTAGGTCTGCGCGGCGATATCGCCGGCGATCGCGGCGGTGTCCGGGTTTTCGCCGGCCAGCACGGCGGCCTGCGCATTCGACGACACCGCATCGCGCGCGAGCAGCGGATAATTTTGCTTGAGCCAGGCATCGCATTGCGCCAGCGCCTGCGAATGCGCACAGACGCGTGTGATGCCATCCATCTTGCCGGACTTGCTCATCAGGCTGTGATGAATCGGAATCGAGATTTCGCCGCTGATGGTCAGCGTGGTCTGCAACAGCAGATCGAGCGTGCGGTTGATTACGCCTTCGGATGAATTTTCGATCGGCACCACGCCGAAATCGGCGGTGCCTGCTTCGACATCGCGGAATACCTGATCGATCGATGCGCAGGGCGAACCCAGCACCGCATGGCCGAATTGACGGAACACCGCCTGTTCGCTGAAGGTGCCTTCCGGTCCCAGATACGCCACGGAGATGCGTTTTTCCAGGGCGCGGCACGCCGACATGACTTCACGGAAAATCGCTTGCAGATCGGTGCCGAGCAGAGGTCCGGGGTTACGCTCCGCGACTTTGATCAATACCTGCGCTTCGCGCTCGGGGCGAAATACCGGCGCATCGGTTTCCGCTTTAACGTGGCCGACTTCTTGCGCAACCCGGGCGCGCTGGTTCAATAGTTCAATCAATTGCGCATCGATGGAATCGATTTTCTCGCGCAAGGGCTGCAATTTCTGTTCGCTCATGGTGACGCTTCCTTTCTGATCATGGATGAGGCCATGCGAATTTTTGTACGGTGCGGGCACGCCGCAAAACGGTGGCCGCGGCGCTTGCGATCGCCAGCCGCAAACCGGCGCAATACACAAGCTTCGATGCCTGACGGACTTAATGGCTAGCTGCGAACGCCTTCATATAAGCGATCAGCGCCTGTACGCCTTCGAGCGGCATCGCATTGTAGATCGATGCACGCATGCCGCCGACCGATTTGTGTCCCTTCAATTGCAGCAGGCCGGCTTCGGCCGCGCCTGCCAGGAAGGCGGCATTGTTCGCTTCGTCGCGCAGATAAAAGGGGACGTTCATGCGCGACCGGGATGCGACGGCGATATGCGTCACGTAGAAATCGCTGCGGTCCAGATAATCGTACAACAGCTTGGCTTTTTCGATATTGCGTTGCTCCAGCGCGGCCACGCCGCCCTGCGCCCTGATCCACTTGAATACCAGGCCGGCAATATAAATACCGTAGGTCGGCGGGGTGTTGTACATCGATTCGTTATCGGCAACGATCTTCCAGTTGAATGCCGTCGGGCAGCATGCCGCGGCGTGGCCGAGCAAATCGTCGCGCACGATGACGATGGTCACGCCCGCCGGACCGATGTTTTTTTGCGCGCCGCCGTAAATGACGCCGTACTTGCTGACATCGATGACGCGCGACAGAATGTGCGAAGACATATCGGCCACCAGCGGCGCACCGCCGGTCTCGGCGGCCACGTCCGGATCGAACTGATATTCAACGCCGTCGATGGTCTCGTTGGTGCACAAATGCACATAGCCCGGATTCGGCGACAACTGCCAGGTATCGCGCGGCGGCACTTCGGAGAATTTTTGCGGCTCGGAAGAGGCTGCTACATTGACCTTGCAATAACGCTTCGCTTCCTTGATGGATTTGCCGGACCAGGAGCCTGTATTGACGTAATCGACCGTTGCGCGGCTCAAATCGCCGCCGGTGAGACGCCCGGCCAGATTCATCGGGATCAATGCATTTTCGGCAAGCGCCCCGCCCTGCATGAACAGGATGTGATAATTTTTCGGTATGTTCAGCAATGCGCGCAAATCATTGCGGGCAGTGTCGATGATCGAAGAGAATTCCTTGCCGCGATGGCTCATCTCCATCACCGACATGCCGCTGCCGTGCCAGTCGAGCATTTCGTCGGCAGCTTGTTGTAGAACTTGTTTTGGCAGGACTGCCGGGCCAGCGGAAAAATTGTAAATCATCACGTACGCAAAAGTTATCGAACATTAGGTAAAAAAAACGCCGATATGGTGACCTTGCAGCCGCCCGTATCGGCGTTCCCTGGAGCAACCGGTTTTGCCCGGCCAGCCCTGAACCGGAAAAACGGATTCGCTTATTCTACTGAATCTTCGGCTGCGCCGTCGGAAGCACCATCTGAAGCACCTTCCGGATCAGCCTCTGCGCTGCTCTTATCTTCCTCGACATCGCTTTCCATTACCCGTTGCAGACCGCTGAGCTTGGTACCGTCCTCAACCGCGATCAAGGTCACGCCTTGTGTGGCGCGGCCCATCTCGCGGATTTCCGAAACGCGTGTGCGGATCAGCACGCCGCCTGTCGTGATCAGCATGATTTCGTGATGCGCATCGACCAGCGTCGCCGCTACCACTTTGCCGTTGCGCTCGCTGGTCTGAATCGCAATCATGCCCTTGGTGCCGCGGCCGTGACGTGTGTATTCGCCGATCGGGGTGCGTTTGCCGTAACCGTTTTCGGTTGCGGTCAATACCGATTGCTGTTCGTTTTCGGCAACCAGCAAAGCGATTACCTGTTGGCCGTCGTCCAGATTCATGCCGCGCACGCCGCGCGCGGTACGACCCATCGGACGCACATCGTTTTCATCGAAGCGCACTGCCTTGCCGGAATCCGAGAACAGCATGACGTCATGCTTGCCGTCGGTCAGCGCCGCGCCGATCAGGAAATCGCCTTCATCCAGATCGACCGCAATAATGCCGGCCTTGCGTGGATTGCTGAAATCGGACAGCGGTGTCTTTTTCACGGTACCCAGGCTGGTCGACATGAAAATATAACGATCTTCAGGGAAGCTGCGGTTGTCGCCCGACAGCGGCAGAATCACGGTGACTTT
Organism: Herbaspirillum sp.; assembly: GCA_036500325.1. Classification (GTDB taxonomy): domain Bacteria; phylum Pseudomonadota; class Gammaproteobacteria; order Burkholderiales; family Burkholderiaceae_D; genus Herbaspirillum. Next base: position 7,206 of record DASYCG010000052.1, read on the forward strand.
TTCGCCATCCTGCAACGGAAACATGTTCACGATCGGCTTGCCGCGCGAGTTGCGCGAGCCTTGCGGCACTTCCCAGACCTTCAGCCAATACAGACGGCCGCGGTTGGAGAAGCAAAGAATGTAATCGTGGGTATTGGCGACGAACAACTGATCGATCCAGTCTTCGTCCTTGGTCGCCATCGCCTGCTTGCCCCGGCCGCCGCGTTTTTGCGCGCGGTATTCGGAAATAGGCTGCGACTTCATGTAACCGGTATGCGACAACGTCACCACCATGTCTTGCGGCGTAATCAGATCTTCGGTACCCAGATCGGTGGCGTTCATTTCGATCTGCGAACGGCGTTCATCTTTCTTGCCGATGCCGTATTCGTTCTTGGCCGCGTTCATTTCATCGGTGATGATTTGGGTAACGCGTTCCGGCTTGGCCAGGATATCCAGCAGATCGGCGATTTCGCTCAGCACTTCCTTGTATTCATTGACGATCTTGTCCTGCTCCATGCCGGTCAGGCGTTGCAGACGCATTTGCAGGATTTCCTGCGCTTGCGTATCCGACAGCTTATAGAGACCATCCTGTTGCAGACCGTAATGCAGCGGCAGATTTTCCGGACGGAAGGCGGCGTTATCGACCGCTTTGCCGTCTTCGCCGGTGCGCGCCAGCATTGCCCGCACGGTGGCAGAATCCCAGGCCCGCGTCATCAATTCGTCCTTGGCCACCGGCGGCGTCGGCGCCGCGCGGATGATGGCGATGAAGTCGTCGATATTGGCCAATGCCACGGCCAGACCTTCCAGCACGTGGCCGCGTTCGCGCGCCTTGCGCAATTCGAACACGGTGCGACGCGTCACAACCTCCCGCCGATGCGACAGGAAGCAGCTCAACATTTCCTTCAAATTCAACAACTTGGGCTGACCGTTGACCAGCGCCACCATGTTCATGCCGAAGGTGTCCTGCAACTGCGTCTGCTTGTATAGATTGTTCAACACCACTTCCGGCACTTCGCCGCGCTTGAGCTCGATCACGACGCGCATGCCCGATTTATCGGATTCATCGCGCAGATCGGAAATGCCTTCCAGCTTCTTGTCGCGCACCAGTTCGGCGATGCGTTCGAGCAAGGCTTTCTTGTTGACCTGGTAAGGGAGCTCATCGACGATGATCGCTATGCGGTTTTCCTTGCCGTACTCTTCGAAATGCGTTTTGGCGCGCATCACCACGCGGCCGCGGCCGGTGCGGTAACCATCGCGCACGCCCGAAACGCCGTAAATAATGCCGGCAGTCGGAAAATCGGGCGCAGGGATGATTTCGATCAGTTCATCGATCGAACATTCCGGATTGCGCAGAACATGCAGCGCGCCGTCAATGACTTCGGTCAAATTATGCGGAGGAATGTTGGTGGCCATGCCGACCGCGATGCCCGAGGAGCCGTTGATCAGCAGATTCGGGATACGTGTCGGCAATACCGAAGGTTCTTTTTCCTTGCCGTCGTAGTTCGGTACGAAGTCGACGGTTTCCTTGTCCAGGTCGGCCAGCAATTCGCCGGCGATCTTGTCGAGGCGGCACTCGGTGTAACGCATCGCCGCAGCGCCGTCGCCATCGATCGAACCGAAATTGCCCTGGCCGTCGACCAGCATATAGCGCAGCGAAAACGGTTGCGCCATCCGCACCAGCGTGTCGTAAATCGACGCATCGCCGTGGGGATGGTATTTACCCATGGTCTCGCCGACGACGCGCGCGCACTTCACAAACGGACGATTCCAGACATTGTTCATTTCATGCATCGCGAACAGAACGCGGCGATGCACCGGCTTCAAGCCGTCCCGTACATCCGGGAGTGCCCGTCCCACGATAACGCTCATGGCGTAATCGAGGTAGCTCTTGCGCATCTCTTCTTCGAGGGAAATCGGGATTGTTTCTTTAGCGAATTGATCCATTGGCGAGGCTGAGGGTCTTTATGATGGTTAAGGCGTGTGCTCTATCTATATAGTAAAGGAACGCGTAAGCCGGTGATTTTAGCATGAGCGACTGTCATTCCGCGATCCCGGCAATTCGAAGCGAAGCAGCGATTCCGGAACGCCGCGGCCCCACAATAAATTTATTGAATAGTTCCCGTAAATCGGCGTTTTCGCGTACATTTACCGAGGCGCGTCGGGAGGAGACAAAGACGCGTTGCAATAAAACAACGAAGCACCAAAAACGATCGTTTGCTCATTTGGCAAATCTCGTTGAAGCTGATCCATGTGGCAGAATAGTGGCTAAGTTCTTTACATGTAAGCCATGAGACATGATTTACATGTAACGGCCTGAACCACGTGATACTATCCATTTTTTTTTGATGTCGTAATTTTGTAGCGCAGTTCAATCTGCGGATATCTCACCCGAGAGGAGAAACATGAACAAATTAGTAAAGCTCGTCTTCGCTGCGTCCGCAGTCGTCGCATTCTCAGCCCAAGCTCAAACAACCGACATCCAAGCTAAGAAGCCTTATAGCGCCTATGCTCAAGATGGCCGTGGCAATATCGTTCGCAGCGGCTCCGGCCTGTGCTGGCACGATGGCTACTGGACACCAGCTGACGCGGTTCCAGGTTGCGATGGCGCGCTGGCTCAAGCTGCTGCTCCTGCTGCCGCTCCTGGCGCAGCTCCTGCTGTCGTTGCTGCTCCGACATCGCAAAAAGTGACTTTCGCTGCCGATGCATTCTTTGACTTCGACAAAGCTGTCCTGAAGCCAGAAGGCAAATCGAAACTGAACGATCTGGTTGCTAACCTGAACACGCTGAACCTGGAAGTCATCATCGCCGTCGGTCACACTGACTCGGTCGGTAAAGATGCTTACAACCAGAAACTGTCGGTTCGCCGTGCAGAAGCTGTCAAGGCTTATCTGGTCTCGAAGGGTGTTGAAGCCAATCGCGTCTACACTGAAGGTAAAGGCGAAAAACAACCAGTTGCTTCCAACAAGACAGCAGCCGGTCGCGCCAAGAACCGTCGCGTTGAAATCGAAGTCGTCGGTACTCGCAAGTAATAGTATTCGACGCAGCGATTCAGCCGCGTAAAACCCCGCTTCGGCGGGGTTTTTTTTCGTCATGATATCGACTCGGCACAGCCTGTAAGCGACGGCGAAGCAACTTTCCTTTATTATTCCGTGTATGAATGCAGATCCTTTAGAGCTTAAAAAATTTAGCGACCTGGCCCATCGCTGGTGGGACACCGGTTCCGAATTCCGCCCCTTGCACGAAATTAATCCATTGCGTCTCGAATGGATCAACGGTCGCGCACCGCTAACGGGCAAGCGCGTTCTCGATGTCGGTTGCGGCGGCGGCATTCTGGCCGAATCGATGGCGCGCAAAGGCGGCGATGTCAGCGGCATCGATCTATCCGATAAAGCATTGAAAGTCGCGGATTTGCATAGCCTTGAAAGCGGCATTCACGTGCGCTACGAGAAAATCGCCGTCGAAGAACTGGCAGCACGCGAGCCGGCCTCTTTCGATGTGGTGACCTGCATGGAAATGCTGGAACACGTGCCCGATCCGGCTTCGATCGTGCGTGCGTGCGCAGCATTGACCAAACCCGGCGGTCAATTGTTTTTCTCCACCCTCAACCGCAATTCCAAGGCTTATCTGTTTGCGATCCTCGGCGCGGAATACCTGCTGCGCATGCTGCCTCGCGGCACCCATGATTACGCCAAATTCATCACACCGGCCGAGCTGTCCCGCTTCATCCGCGAAACCGGCCTGGAGCTCGACGCATTAAAAGGCCTGAGCTACAACCCGCTCACCAAAATCTATTCACTCAACCAGGACACCAGCGTCAACTATATGGTTGCCTGCACCAAGCCGGCATGAAGCAAACCCTCTCCGGCGACACTGCGCCAGACACTGTGCCACTCATGCGGCCGCGCGCCGTCCTGTTCGACCTCGACGGCACCCTGGCCGATACCGCTCCCGACCTCGCAGAAGCCGTCAACCGCATACGCGTCGAACGCGGCCTGCCGCCTACCCCCTATGAACTATTGCGCCCGGTCGCCTCGGCCGGCGCGCGCGGATTAATCGGCGTGGCGTTCGGCCTCGCGCCAGGGCAAGCCGAATACGAATTGCTGCGCGATCAGTTTCTCGCCAATTACACCAACGCCATCGCCGAAAAAAGTACCCTGTTCGACGATATCCCGGCGCTGCTGGCCACGCTTGAAAAAAACGGTATTCAATGGGGCATCGTCACCAACAAGATGGCGCGGCTGACCGACTTGTTCGTCCCGAAAATCGGCTTGAGCCACGCCGCCTGCATCATCTCCGGCGACACCACCAACCATCCCAAACCGCATCCGGCGCCATTGCTGGAAGCCGCGAAACGACTGGGACTGGCGCCGGAAGACTGCTGGTACGTCGGCGACGATCTGCGCGACATCCAGGCCGGCCAGGCGGCAGGCATGCCGACGATTGCCGCCGGCTGGGGCTATTGCGGACATGTCGAACCGGACACATGGGACGCCGATCGCATCGTCGCAGCGCCGCTGGATCTGCTGCGGCTGCTGGGCTTGCCGGACTTACGTTAACTAACGTTAACGCAGTCCCCCGATCTCGTTCAATCCTATTTGTGATTCACAAATAAGCCGCTAAACTGCATCCTTAGGAAAACGCCTATAAAATCGAGCGCCGGTTCCGTGGAAATGTTAGCGGAAATACACTATCCGGCACGTCCATAAAACACCGCAAGCGCATGCCAGGAGCGACCATCGTGCCCATCCAAGCCAGGATTTCCAACACACTGTCGCAGCACGCATGGCTACGCAAAACATTGCGCTGGGCCGTCGCCATCGTTGCATTCTTGCTGGTGCTGGCGTTTATCAGTTGGCTGGCGCTTCCGCACTTCGTCAAAAAAATCGCCATCGAGCAAATCCAGGAACAGCTCGGCCGTAAAGCTGATATCGGCAACGTCAGTTTCAATCCGCTGATCCTGAAGCTGACCGTCTCGGATTTCACCTTGTACGAACCCGACCAGACCACCCCCGCAGTCACCGTTAAAACCTTGATCGTCAATGCCTCCTCGACCTCGCTGGCACGGCGCGCGGTAGTACTGGATGAAGGATTGATGTTCGATCCCAAAGTGCATCTCATCCGCACCAGCGCCGACGGCATCGGACGCTACAATTTTTCGGATGTCATCGATCGCATTCTGGCAAAACCGAAGACCGAAGGAACCGTCCATTTCCTGCTGACCAATCTGCAATTGCAAGGCGGCGATATCGTGTTCGATGACAAAGTCACCGGCAAACAAGTCGAAATCAGCGCGCTGAACCTGGGCGTGCCGGTGGTATCGAATCTGCCGGCAAGAGTCGACACCTTTGTTCAGCCCTACGCCTCGGCCGCTATCAACGGTGCGCATCTGGCGTTGCACGGCCGCAGCAAACCCTTCGCCGACAGCCTGGAAACCTCACTCGCGCTGGATCTCGACCAACTCGATCTGCCCAGCTATGTACCGTTTTCGCCGGTCGCCTTGCCGCTCAAGCTGCGCAGCGCCAAGCTCAGCACCAAACTCGATCTGCGCTTTTCGCGCGCCAAGGAACAACCCGAAATTCTGCTGTCCGGCGATATCAAACTGGATAATCTGAGCCTAGCTGAAAAGAACGATGCGCCGCTCTTCACCAGCCGCAGCGTGCAAGCCAAGATCAAGCAGATCAATCTACTCAACGGCAATAGCGAAATCGATGCACTAACTATCGACACGCCTGAAATATGGGCTGCGCTGGATCAAAATAATATGTTGAACTGGTTGCGCCTGAGCGCGCCGCCCGCCGGCGCATCGGCGTCGAATCAAAAACAAAACCCGAAACCGAGCGGCAAAGCACTGGCCCAGGCGAGCGCAGCGGCAACCCCCTTGGCGACACCCGTTCCCACGGGACCGACACTATTGCTCACGCAACTGAACGTGAAAGACGGCAAGCTCAATTGGTCGGACGACTACAACGCAGCACCGCGCCAGAACGTGCAATTAAATAACATCGCTATCGATGCACAACAGCTTTCCACAGCGGCCAACGCCAAACCCGGAACGCTCAAACTAAGCGCCGACCAGGCCGGTGGCGGCCACGTGCAAGTCGGCGCGCAAATCACGCCGGCGACAGCCTTGGTCGATGCAGAAATCCAGTTGGAGAAATTACCGCTGGCGGCTTACCAGCCGTATGTCAACAAAGTGCTGGCCGCCAATCTCGGCGGGCAATTATCGCTGCACACCAAACTCGGCATGGCGGCCGGTCAATTGAAATTGAGCGATCTGAACGTCGATCTCAACGATCTCAATCTGGCCGGAAAAACTAAAGGCAGCGGCGCTATTGCAGTCAAATCGATAGGCCTATCCGACGCCACGGTAGACACCGGCGCCCGTCAATTTCAGGCCGCCGCATTGCATATCACAGGGCTCGCAGGCGATGTCAAACGCGACGCGCAAGGCAAGTTGAATCTGCAGCAATTCATGCTGCCGGCGGCGCCCGGCAAACATCCGCCTGCTGCCGCACAAACTGCTGCGGCCAAGCCTGCAAACGGTAGCGGCGCCGGCGCCAAAGCGCCGCCGGAATGGCAAGCCGGCATCGGCGAATTCACCATCGCCGACAGCAAACTTTCCTATGAGGACAAAAGCGTCACCCCCGCCTTCGGCTTGCAGGCGGACGCACTGAAATTGACAGTCAACAACGTGTCCACCAAACTCGATCAGCCGCTCAAAATCGCCCTGGAAGCCAGGATGAATAAAAACGGTAAATTGACTATCAGCGGCGGCGCTGCGCCGCAACTCAAAACCATCGATCTGACCGTCAATGCCGACCGCATATCGCTGGCGCCGTTGCAACCCTTCTTCACCGACTACGTCAATATCACGCTGCGGCGCGGCTTTCTCAGCACCAAGGGCAAGCTTGCCATCGTGCCGCCGCTCAAACAGCAACCGCTCGGCATCCACTATATCGGCGCCGCACAGCTGAGCAATTTCGATATACAGGACAAAGAAAGCAATGCCGAATTCCTGCGCTGGCGGGCGCTTAATCTGACTGGTATCGACGCCAATATCGGCAAAGGCGCGCCACTGATCAGCATCGCCAAAATCGCGCTGGACAACTTCTACGCCCGCGCGATTCTGTCCCCAGACGGCAAACTTAATCTAAAAGGCATCATGGTCACGAAAGACCAGCCCGCCGGCGCCTCCGTTACAGACGGCGAAAGCAAAACCGTCGCCAAAACCACGACCACCGTCGAACCGGTGACCCCGGCCGCGCCGGCGCCGAATGCCGCCGTCATCCGCATCGGCCAGACGGTTCTTTCGGGCGGCAACATCAACTACACCGACAACTTCGTCAAACCGAATTACACCGCCAACATGACGGGCATGAACGGCAGCATCGGCAGCATCGCCTCCGACAAGCCGCAACCGGCCGCCATCGATCTGAAAGGCAAGATCGACAACGACGCGCAGTTGACGATCGCCGGTACGCTGAACCCGCTCTTCAAGCCGATGTTCCTCGACATCAAAGCCAGCGCCAACGGCGTCGAACTGACCCGCATGACACCGTACGCAGCCAAATACGCCGGCTACCCGATCATCAAGGGCAAGCTATCGATGAACATCCAGTACAAGATCGAAAACCAGCAACTGGTCGCACAAAACGACCTGCGCATCGACCAACTGACCTTCGGCGATCACGTCGACAGCCCTGACGCCACCAAATTGCCGGTCATGCTGGCGGTAGCATTGCTGAAGGACCGCAACGGTCAGATCAATCTGAATCTGCCGATCTCGGGCTCCTTATCGGACCCGCAATTCTCGATCGGCGGCGTTATCGTGCGCGTCATTGTCAATCTGATCGCCAAGGCCGTGACCTCGCCCTTTGCCCTGATCAATTCCATGTTCGGCGGCGACAATGAAGAACTCGGTTATGTGGAATTCGCGCCCGGCAGCGACACGCTTACCAAAGATTCCGAACAGAAACTCGAAAAATTGAGCAAGGCGCTGAACGACCGCCCTGCGCTCAAGCTCGACATCATCGGCCGCGTCGATCCGATCGCGGACACCAACGGCCTGCGCCGCGCCGCGCTGGACGACAAGGAAAAGGTATTGAAACGGCGCGATACGAAAGGTCAAGGCGGCGACGCTGTAACGCTCAGCGACGCCGACCGCGCCAAATACCTGGAAGCCGTCTACAAGAACGAGAAATTCAACAAGCCCAAGAACATGATCGGCTTTTCGAAATCGCTGCCGCCGGACGAAATGGAGCGTCTGATACTGGAAAACACCCCGATCGGTCCTACAGAACTACGGGAATTGGCGTTGCACAGGGCCGATTCGGTACGTAAATACCTGGAAGAAAGCGCCAAAATCCCGCTGGATCGGGTCTACCTGGTTGCGCCGAAACTGACTGCCGACGGCATCAAGGACAAGGGCGCTGCGACGCGGGTCGATTTCTCGTTGAAATGAACGGGGATGCCGTTGGCGGCATTGCGTTATAATCGGAAGTCTGCGGGGGCGACCTGGTTTCGACAGAGGTTGCAAAGCAGAACAGGGCATACCGAGGACTGGTTACCTCGTAAATACAGCCGGAAACGCTTAATTGCAAACGTAAATAAAAACGCTTCAGCTGCAAACGATTCGTCGTTCGCACTGGCTGCGTAATACCCCTAACCGCTTAATAACCGGCTAGCTCTGCACCATCTTGTTCCTGGGGTGGGCTGGTAACAGCAGCAGAGTCATCTACAGGGAATCGCTTTGGGTCGGGTTACTTGGTTCAAAGTTAAATTAAGGTGACTCGTCTTACCGCAGCGTGTGCGTCCGCGTCGGTTGGGCTAAATCAAATGACAGCACTAAGTATGTAGAACTGCCTGTAGAGTACTTTTGGACGCGGGTTCGATTCCCGCCGCCTCCACCACAAGTTTGTTTTAAGAGATCTTACAAAGTCCTAAAAGCTACCTCCTTCATAGGGAAGTGGCTTTTTTTTCATCCAAATTGTTCCAAATTGATACATTGACAGCCGAGAAACTTGGGGGTAATTTTTAGGGGTATCTTCAAACTCTAAAAAATACTACCCCTATATGTTTCTTACAGACACCGCCATTCGCAAGCTCAAGGCCGAAAGCAAGCCCATCAAGAAATTTGATGGTAATGGTCTATTTTTACTCTTAAATCCAAACGGATCTAAGTGGTGGCGTTTCAAATATAGATTCGACAATAAAGAGAAATTACT
>DASYCG010000053.1:0-6562 GCA_036500325.1 Herbaspirillum sp.
AAGGCGCGTCAGGATCGCCAATGGGCTGGCGGAGGGATCGTATTGTTTTTGCGCCGGCAGATGCAAGGTCTGCTCCAGCATATATTGCCCCGACATGACCGCATGCGAGGCCTGATCCGAAAAACAGACCCAGACCGAACCGGACGCAAACGGCATCGTGACTTGCTGTGCACTACTTTGATAATCGGCATCGGATTTCATGCCGTCATGTAATTGCAGCATCAGATGATCGTATTCGCTGCGCAGCGATTTGGTGATTTTTAACGCCTGCAGCAGATCGGCTTGCCAGCGTCGGTAAGGCTTGGTGCGTGGCAGGAATCGTTTTGCGACCGTCTCGAATGGTTCGCCGACCCGCCACACGCGCGGCTGGCCGTTCGGATTGACATTGGCAAACACCCGCAAGATGCGCTCGCCATGATTTGGGCGCGATGGAAATGCATCCACATGCAGGCGCTTGTCGTCGGCACGCCAGGATTGCGTGCGCGACTCGACTTGCATCGGCCGGTAACTGGTCGGCGCCAGGCGCAGGTGTTCTTTATAGTCGGGCAACAATGAATGAATCAAGGCCAGCGCCTGTTCCCGAAAACGCCCGATCATCAACGCCAATGCCAGTTGCGTAGCGGTATCGCCGGCGGCGCCTTTCAGGTGGCCGCTGGCATCCAGGCTGATGTTGCGCGCTTTCGGGTTGCGCACCTTCGGCGTCAGCAAAACCTGTTCCGACGGCAGCAGCTCGAAAGGCAGCTTGGGGAAATACAAAACCTTGCCGGCTTCGAGCGCGGCAATCCATTCCGGATTCGGCGCCAGTGCCTGCCATGCAGACAGGGAGTTTTCGATGATTTGCTGTTCCATGCCCGGTATTATGCCTGTTCTGCCTGCTTATATTTGCTTATGCCCATCGCGCTTATGCCCATCGGTTTGCATCATCCGAAAGCAAGGCCGCGGCGGGGTCTGCCGGTCCCAGCAGACTATCAATGGCTGCGCGGACTTCGGCTACCGACGGTTCAACGCCGGTATCGCCCAGATTGACGATATGCGGCGACCAGTAACCTTCGGTTTTCCAGCGCGGCGTCGCGATGTAGAGCTCGATTGTGGGACGGCAATAAGCCGCGGCGACGTGCGTGAGGCCGGTATCGACGCCGATCGCCAACGCCGCGTTTTGCGCCAACGCTACCGCATCCATCAAGCCCAGTTGCGGCAACACTTTGACGTTCGGTAATTGCGTTGCGATTTGCTGCGCTCTTGCGTACTCTTCAGCGTTGCCCCACGGCAGCAGCACCGTTAAATTTCGTGCGGTTAAAGCAGCGGCGATTTCGCGCCAGGAGGCGACCGGCCATTGTTTATCGGCACCCGCCGTGCCGTGAAAGAAGACGGCGTATTCATCGAATTCCTGCCACGGTGACGATTGGGCCGGCGGCGGACTTTGCAGTGAAAAATCGACCGCATCCGGCACCGAATAACCCAGTGCCTTTGCTGCTACGGCGCGGCCGCGCGTCACTGCATGCGCCCGCAGATCGACTGGCACGCTGGAGGTATGGAATAACCTGGATAGAGGTTCGTAACCAGAATCCTCGGTAGCGTTTGCCAGGCCGACCCGCTTGCCGCCCGGCGCCAGTTTTGCCAATCGCATGACCAGGCCGGTTTTCAATAAGCCCTGTGTATCGAGAATGAGATCGTACGGTACCGCGCGCAGATGGCGGTAAAACGCCGCGATTTCCGCACGTACCGAGGCTGACGATAATTGCTTGCGCCAACGACGCAAAGCGATCGGGATAATAGTGCGAACGTGGGGATTGAGGCTGACCAGATCGGTGTAGGCTTCTTCGACGACCCAATCGATTTTTGCATCGGGGAAATGGCGATGCACATCGGCCAATAACGGCATGTTGTGCACCACATCGCCTAGCGACGAGACCCGGACGATCAGAATATTCAAATTAAACCTGCAACAGTGGATGAGAAGCCGCCGGCATTAGACCGTGGCGGCATTTTCATTCAGATAGACCAGATCGACCAGGTCTGTGGCGGCGGTGTAACCGCTTACCAGACGCCCCAGAATGCTTCGAATCTCTTCCGCTTTATTATCTTGCACAGCAAGAGCCAGTAACTGCAACTCGGTGGAGAGTTCATCCCACGGCAGAAATTCTTCCTGTGCTTTCATGATGCGGGAATGTGCCGTCGGTTGTGGGTTTTCGCCTATCAGCAGTTCTTCATATAATTTCTCGCCGGGGCGCAAACCGGTTACCTTGATTTCGATATCGCCGTGTGGATTTTTGTCGTCCTTGACGACAAAACCAGACAACTCAACCATGCGATAAGCCAAGTCGATGATCTTGACCGGCTCGCCCATATCGAGCACAAAGACATCGCCGCCTTCAGTCATTGCGCCGGCCTGTACGACTAATTGCGCGGCTTCAGGGATGGTCATGAAATAACGGGTGACTTCAAGGTCGGTCAGGGTAATGGGGCCGCCCTCCTTGATCTGCTGCCGGAACAACGGCACTACCGAACCGGAGGAACCAAGCACATTACCGAAACGCACCATGGCGAAACGGGTTTTGCATAGTACAGGAACGGCACTCGCCGGTGCGTGTTCAAAAACCGGCGCAGTACTTGTTGCCAGCGCCTGCAAGATCATTTCCGCCAGACGTTTGCTGGCGCCCATGATATTGGTCGGACGGACCGCTTTGTCGGTGCTGATCAACACGAAATCGGCAACACTGCTTTCAACCGCTGCGCGGGCTACGTTATAGGTACCGAATACATTGTTGCGCACACCTTCGGCGGGATTATGTTCAACCAGCGGGACGTGTTTATAGGCAGCAGCGTGATAGATGGTTTGCGGTTTCCAGACTGCGCATACTTCCCTGATCCGTTCGTAATCGCGCACGCTGCCCAGCAGCGGAATCAATTCCACTGCTACATTCAGTTCGATCGCCAATGCCATCAAATCACTATGAATCTGGTACAGACTGAATTCGCCGTGTTCCAGCAATAGCAACTTTGAAGGCTTGACCGCAATAATCTGACGGCATAACTCAGACCCGATACTGCCGCCGGCACCCGTGACCATGACCACTTTTCCCCGGATATTCCGGCTGATCAACGCCGGATTCGGCGCGACCGGCTCACGGCCCAGCAAGTCGACAATATCCAGCTCATGGATGTCGGCGATGGTTGCCTTGCCTTGGGCTAATTCGGATAAATCTGGTAATGAACGGATTCTGACGTGGTGTTGGCGCAGTGTGGCCAATATTTCGTTTCGGCGTAGACGGCTAATTGCGGGCATTGCGAGAAGAATGTCCGTGACAGCGTATAACTCGATCAATTTCGGCAGGTCGCGCAAGGGATGCACGACATAGGCATTAATCGTTTTACCGATCAATTGTGTATTGTCGTCCAGAAACCCGATCAGGTTAACTTGTTGCTTGCGCTGTATCACATCGGCAATCTGCGCACCGGCTGCACCCGCGCCGTAGATCAACAGGCGGGATTCTCTTTCGCTGCGACGATCACCGGTTGCCCGTGTCAGCCACATACGCGCTGCAATGCGACTGCCTGCAACCAGGAACAGAAACAACAAGGGCTGCAGCAAGCCCAGCGTGCGCGGTATTCCGGGTAAGGCCAGCCAAACCAGGATGGCAAAGAAAATTGCGCCATAAAGCGCAATGGCTTTGGCAATCGTCGCCATTGCCGACATGCCCGCGTATCGAAAAACAGCACGATAAAGACCGAACCGGGTCAGGATCGGGATCGAGAGGATGATTGCCAGTTGATAGGCATGCCATTGATAGCCGTGCGGCATTTCGGCGTAGTCCAATCGCAGGAAAAATGCCGTCCAGGTTGCCACTATCGACATCAAAATGTCGACCCCGCCGACGATGCATTGTTTTACGCGTCTCGACAGTTGGATAATGAATGTTTGCATATCTTCAATAAAATGTGGTCAGTGCTGCACGCCGTCGCGCTTTAAGACTTTTTCAAAAGTCAGGCAGAGGATATGCAAATCGAACAGCATGCTGGCTCTCTGCAAATATTCCGCGTCAAGTTTGACTTTGTCCGGAATCGGCAATTCGTCCCGGCCGTTGACCTGCGCCCAGCCGGTCAGGCCGGGCAGTAACTGATCCACTCCGCATTGGGTGCGTAACGCAATCAGGTCATCCTGGTTGTACAAAGCCGGACGAGGCCCGACAAAACTCATATTGCCCGCGAGGATACTCCAAATTTGGGGTAATTCATCCAGGCTGCTTTTGCGTAGAAAACTGCCGATTGGCGTCAGATAGGCGTCCGGATCCGGTAGTAAATGGGTAGCTACGGCCGGTGTACCGACTCGCATTGTGCGAAATTTCGGCATTTTGAAGAGGATATTGCGCTTTCCAACCCGGTCGGACCAATACAGGATCGGTCCTTTTGATGTGAAACGCACCAGCAGCGACACGATGATGATCGGTATCAGCAATACAATTCCGGCGAATACGGCTAATGCAAGATCGAATAGTCTTTTCATCCGGCTATTGTTTCACGTTCGGCGTTAGTTTTTGGCAATCTGATGAAAATTAACTACGCAAAAACCATTCTGCGGTTTGGCGCAGGCCTTCTTTGACTGATAGCGGGGGTTGCCAACCCAAGATGTCGCGCGCGGCAGATATATCGACTTGCAAAGAACTGCAAAGGCGCTGTGCGACGGCCGGTTTGCCGATAAGGCTTGCAGCGCCGATCAATGCACTTTGCGGCACCGGAAGGAGCCTTGCTCTTGTGCCCAGGGCCGCAGCGACTCTGCGCAGCAATTCGGGGGTCGACATATCGTCCCCATCTGCAGCGAGAAATATTTGATTTGCCGCGTCGGGATGATCGATGCAAACGGTGATCAGGTCGACAAGATTGTCCAACGCTACCAGGCTGCGTTTATTTTGAATACTGCCGAACGGCAACGGAACGCCACGCTGCAGCCAGCGCATCATGCTTTGGAAATTGGCTTTGACGCCGGGGCCGTATACCAGCGGGGGACGGATGATGACTACTTCCATGCCGGTGTCGCGCGCGATTTGTTGCAGGCCGGTTTCGGCTTCGGCTTTGGAGATGCCATATGGATCGATTGGCGAGGGTATATCAGATGCTGAAAATGGCGTTCCCGGTCTTGTTTCTTCGCCGTTGACTTTGATTGAGCTGATGAAAATGAAACGGCGGATGCCGGATTCAGCGGCCTGACGAGCCAGCGTCAGCGTACCCGCTACGTTGGCTGCACGGAACGCGGCCAGGGGATCCGTGGCACTGTCATTCATTATATGGACGCGGGCGGCAGTGTGAATTACCAAGCCGATACCTCGCAGCGCGGGCCTCCAGTCTGCGCGGGCCGATAAGTCCGGCGCCGGTCGGCTGCCTTCATTGTTACGGCTGGCACCGTACACAGGCCTGCCGTCGGCTTTCAGACGACTTATTAGCGACGTGCCGACAAAGCCGGACGCGCCTGTCACTAAAATATCGTGAGCCCCTCGGTAATTTTCAGATTGCATCTTGTGCGGCGACCGAAACACCGATATCGTGCGTCAACAATTTACCGTACAAATCGACATATGACTTCACCATGCGTTCAGCGGTAAAGTGCGTCAGATACCGTTGTTCGGCACGCTTGCCCATTTCCGCCGCTTGCTCGGGATGCTCCCAAAGATAGCGCATCGCTTGCCGCAACGCTGCCGGATCACTGGGAGGCACGACCAATCCGGTCTGATCAGCAATGTTGACAAAGGTCGTACCGGTGCCGATCTCGCTGGAAATCATGGGCTTGGCATACATGGCCCCTTCGAGCAGCGAAATGCCGAAAGCTTCAGAGCGCAGGTGCGATGGGAAAACTACCCCGTAACACAAAGTCAGAAGCGCTACTTTATCCGCCTCCAAAAGGTGTCCCAGAAAATGGACATTGCGTAATCCGAGCTGAGCCGCCTGGGCTTTTAACGCATCCTCGATCGGTCCTGCGCCTACAATCACTATTGGATAATCGGTTCCCTGTGCGGCTTCCATCAGGATGTGAAGGCCTTTGTAATAACGAATAACCCCGACAAACAGGAAAAATTTGGGCCCGAGCCGGTCGCGCCAGAATTCCAACCTATCCTGCGCCGGCATGGGATAAGTCGCTTTGTCCAATCCAATCGGAATCACATTGACCTTTTCTGAAAATCTTTCCAGTACGTTACTGGTAGCCAGATAATTCGGCGAAGTAGCTACGATACGATCCACGTTCGCAAGAAATTTTCGTTGGATGGGTGCATAAAGCTTCAACATCGATTTTTGGCGGATGATGTCCGAATGATAGGTCACCAATGTCGGCTTTTTTACCCTGGATGCAAAATGCACGATATCCATGAACGGCCATGGAAAATGATAATGAATGACATCCGCCTTTTTGGCCAGTTGCGCGAAACGCAAAAATGCGGATGCGGAAAAACCGGTCGATGCTATTTGAAAATCAAGCTTGGCGCGATGCGCAAGATAGCCATTCA
Organism: Herbaspirillum sp.; assembly: GCA_036500325.1. Taxonomy (GTDB): domain Bacteria; phylum Pseudomonadota; class Gammaproteobacteria; order Burkholderiales; family Burkholderiaceae_D; genus Herbaspirillum. Next base: position 6,495 of record DASYCG010000053.1, read on the forward strand.
TTTCAATAGTACGCGCCACGCGCAGAGGTGTCAGCGACAGCACATCGGTCTCAACGCCAAGCTTGCCG
>DASYCG010000054.1:0-25294 GCA_036500325.1 Herbaspirillum sp.
CGTTCTTCGTGTTCCACGATGATTTCGGTCGGATTGCGCGCAAAGGTATACGCCAGCGCCGGTACGAAGGTATTGAATTCGCGGCATTGATTGACCAGATCGATGACATTGCGGCCGTAGGCGCGCAGCATATTGCCCTGATCGGTCATCTTGATGCGGGTGATGCGTTCGCGCAGCCGGTTCATCGCTTTCGATGCGATGCCGCGCCACGCTGCGTCCTGCCGGCTGCGGCGGATCGAGCCGACGTAATCGTAGCCTTCACGGATCTTGGCGACCAGGTTGCCGATCTCTTCGGGCGGATTTTGCAGATCGGCGTCCAGCGTCACCGTGATATTGCCGCGGGTCGCCTCAAAGCCGGCCAGAATCGCCATGTGCTGGCCGTAATTGCCGTTGAACAGCACCACGCGGGTGACGTCCGGACGCAATTGAAATTGCTCGGCCAGAATGGCGGCAGAAGCGTCGCGGCTGCCGTCGTTGACGAAAATGATTTCGTAACGGATGCCGAGCGCATCCAGCGCCGGGTAGAGCCGCGCAAACAGCTGCGCGAGACCGGATTCCTCGTTATAGATGGGAATGACAACTGACAATTCTGGTTTCATCGGAAGGCGACGGGTAAAAAGATCACTAAAGAGACTAAAAAAGGCAATTAGGCACCTACTTATTGCAGCACGGATTTTACCGCGGCAACCGTGCGTTCGACATCTTCCATTTTCATGGCGTAAAACATCGGCAGCGATACGATGCTGCGTCCGACCTGTTCCGCTATCGGGAACATGTCGTCCTTGAAGCCGCGCGCGCGATACAGGCTCAACAGGTGAATGGCCGGATAGTGATAGCCGATGCCGATGTTGTATTCCATCATCTTTTCCATGAAGACCGCGCGCGGCAGGCGTTCCGGCAGGACTAGTTGAAACAGATGCCAGTTGGTCTGTTCGAAATTCTGCGGCGGCAATTGCGCACCGGTTTGCGCTTCGAAATCGGCGCCGAACAGCGAAAAATAATGTTTCGCCAGCGCGCGGCGATGCGCCGTGACGGCATCGAGTTTGGCGAACTGGTTCAGGCCGATGACGGCCATCATGTCGGTCATATTGAATTTTCCGCCCAGCACATCGACATCGAGGCCGTCGGTGCCCGTGCGCGTGACGCCCTGCAGGCGGTATTTCTCGGCCAGCACGGCTTCCGCGGCATTATTGAGCACCAGGCAGCCGCCTTCGCCGGTAGTGATGTTTTTATTTGCCTGAAAGCTGAACGAAACCAGATCGCCGAAGCTGCCGATGCGACGGCCGCCCCAACTCGATCCGATGGCCTGCGCCGCATCTTCCACCACGCGCAAATTGTGTTTTTTCGCCAGTGCGTACAGCTTGTCCAGATCCATCGGCAGGCCGGCCAGATAGACCGGGATGATCGCCTTGGTGCGCGGCGTGATGGCTTGTTCCACTTGCGCCAGATCCAGATTGCGCGTGACGGGATCGATATCGGCGAATACCGGCGTAGCGCCGACTTCGATGATGACATTGGCGGTTGCGACCCATGAAATCGGTGTCGTGATCACTTCGTCGCCGGCGCCGATGCCGGCGATGCGCAGCGCGATCTCCAGCGTGCAAGTGCCGGAATTGAAGGTGCGTACCGGCCGCCCGCCGAAATACTCGGACAGCATTTTTTCGAATGCCTGCACTTTCGGGCCGCTGGTGATCCAGCCGGAACGCAGCACTTCACCGACATCGGCGATCGTGGCTTCGTCGATGGTAGGGCGGGAAAAGGGAAGATAAGGGGGAAGAGAAGCCTGAGTAGTCACTTACTGTTTCCTTATTGTGTTGTTTGTTTTTGTCGAATTACGCAGATTAGCTGCGAGTGAGCAGCGCCACGCCGACGATAATCACCGCGATCGCCAATATGCGTTGCGCCGACATGACTTCGCCGAGGAAATACCAGGCGCCGATGGCGTTGATGATATAGCCGAGCGAGAGCAGCGGATAGGCAATCGTCACATCGACCCGCGACAGTCCGATGATCCAGACCAGGACCGAAATGACGTAACAGCCGAGCCCGCCCAGGATCGGTAGTTGCGTTGCCAGTTTGATGCCGGTGGGGAACCAGTTCTCGGCGGTCAGATGAATGGCGCCGATAGCATTGGTGCCGGCCTTGAGCAGCAACTGCGCTACCGCGTTGAGGCAGATGCCGAGGAAGAGGAATCCGAATGTGGCGATGTTCATTTGAGTCCCGGTTTGACGGCCGTTTCGGCTGCCGCCGAATTTGCAGCCGGCGCCGCTGCCTGCATCTGATTACTGACAATAACCCGGCGCGGATCGCTGCCGATCACGCGCATGGTCAGCCCCAATGCCTGCAGACGCGGATAAAGATCTGGATGCACGAACGCCATTTCTTTTTTACCGGCGGCGTTGTCGGCCTTCCATTTATCGGCGAATGCCTCGATGGTCGGTATCCACAATTGCGGCTCTTGCTCAAGGCCGAATTCCATTTCATCGCTGTGCGCGACCAGGGTCATCGTGCGTTGCAGATAAAACGGCAGCGCCTGTTCGTAACGGCCGACCAGATACAGTTGCGTATCCGGCGTCAGTTCGGCGCGAATTGCCGGCAAATGATTGACGCCGGCCGAATAGCGGCCTTGCGGTTCATGGCCGAGAATCACCAACTGTCCGGCCAGAAATGCGGACATTGCCAGCAGCGCGATTGCCATATCTTTATTACGGCGCGCCGACGCGGCAGCCGCCACGGCGCCGGCCACGATCAATGTCAGCGCGGCATAGATCCAAGGCAAATGCTGCACCAGCAGCGCCGCCGAAAAAGCATCGCCGGCAGTGCCGGGAATGCGATCGACAAACGCCAGCCCGATCGCCGCCGGCAAGCCGAACAGCGCCGCCGTGAAGTAAACCGTGGCGCTGCCGGCGCGCTCAAGATAGGCGGCAATCAACAGCGCCAGGGCGGGGAAGATCGGCAGGATGTAGGACGGCAGTTTGGAGTCGGAAATGCTGAAGAAGAAAAAGATGAAGGCGGCCCAGATCAGCAACATCTTCTTCGGTTGAAAACCGCGGCCGGTGATGCCTTCCAGCGAGCCGGCCAGCGAACTTTCGTGGCGATCGCGCAGGCCTTCCCACAGGCTTTGCAGCAAGACGCCCAGCCACGGAATGATGCCGGCGGCCAGGATCGGCACAAAGTAATACCAGGCGCCGGTGCGATGATGGACCTTGGTCAGAAAGCGCTGGAAATGTTCGTGAATGAAGAAGAAATGGGCGAATTCGGGATTGCGGATCGAGACCACGATGAACCATGGCGCGCAGATGGCAAGAAACAATATCAATCCCTTGACCAGATGCAGCCGCTTCCAGATGCGCCAATCGCCCGCGAACAGCGTGTACAGCACCAGCACGGCGCCCGGCAGCACAATGCCGATCAAGCCTTTGGACAAGACCGCCAGCGCCATGCCGGCCCAGCACATCAGCATCCAGTTGCGCTGCTCTTCGGGCGATGCCTGGTTGCGTTGCGCGATCAGCAGGCCGCACAGCGATATCGTCATCATTCCGGCCAGCCCCATGTCGAGCGTATTGACATGGCCCATGCCGCCCCACAACAGACTTGAACCGAGCACCAGGCCGGCATAGAAAGCGACGCGGCCGTTGAACAGGCGGCGGCCGGTGTAGGCGGTCAGCAGCACACCGAAAAAACCGCACAGGCCGGTCCACAGGCGTGCTTGCCATTCGCCCAGTCCGAACAGCTCGAACGTGATGGCGTTCATCCAGGTTTGCAGCGGCGGTTTTTCGAAATATTTAATGGCGTTCAGGCGGGTGGTGATCCAATCGTGCGATGTGATCATCTCGCGCGCCATTTCGGCGTAGCGGCCTTCATCGGTCGGCACCAGCGTGCGCAGGCCCAGCATGTAAAACCAGATCAGGGCGAAAACGATCAACAGTGTCCATAGAAATGGCGATGACTTGTGCAGTGCACGCATTAAGCGGTGTCCTTCGGATGGGCGTGGTCGAAAATCAGGGCCAGCGCTACTTTGCGGCCTTCTGTCATGAGGATGTTATAGGTGCGGCAGGCGGCCTGATTGTCCATGCATTCGACGCCGACGTGCTTCGACGTCAGTGCGCCGGTCAGTTTCGGGTGGACGAAACGCTGGCGCCGTCCGGTGCCGAGAATGACCACATCCGGCTCGCAGGAAGCGATATGGGCGAAATGCGCTTCGTTCAATGCCTCGAAGCTGTGGACCGGCCAGTCGACCGGCGCGGTCTCGGGCAAGACCAGCAGGCTGTCGGTGTAGCGTATCGCGTTGAATTCGACGCCTTCGTCATCGTAGGCGGTAACGGTCTGGTATTGCTGCGTTGGTGTGCTGTGTAGCTTCATGGCGCTTGATTGATGTCGACGGGATATCTGGGCGTATAACTAAGCGTTTTGTGCCTGCTCTGGGGCTGATCGTCATAAAACGCGCTTCAAAGTGCAGCATTGTAGCGTTTTCCTTTCGCAATCGACGGTTATTGATTGATAAACATCGGTGTTTTCGGCAAAATGTCCGATTGCCTTTATATGGCTTATATGCGGCTTACCCGGGCAACATACTTAGGCAACGCATGCATGCTGCTTATAGCGATGGCGCATCGATGCGGCCTTGCCGCCCGGCTCGAATTACAAAGGAAACACAAGTGCGACCGATTCAGAAATCCAAGAAGCTGGCTGACGTCTGCTACGACATCCGTGGACCCGTGCTGGAAAAAGCGCGGCAAATGGAAGAAGAAGGCCACAAGATCATCAAACTGAATATCGGCAATCTGGCCGCGTTCGGCTTCGACGCGCCCGATGAGATCGTGCAGGACATGATTCGCAATATGGGCAATGCGTCCGGCTATACCGATTCGAAGGGCTTGTTTGCCGCGCGCAAGTCGGTCATGCATTACACGCAGCAGAAAAACGTCCAGGGCGTGACCATCGACGATATCTATCTCGGCAACGGCGCCTCGGAGCTGATCGTCATGAGCATGAATGCGCTGCTCGACAGCGGCGATGAAGTGCTGGTGCCGTCGCCCGATTATCCGCTGTGGACTGCCGCGGTCAGCTTGTCCGGCGGCAAACCGGTGCACTATGTGTGCGACGAGCAGGCCGGCTGGCAGCCCGATATCGACGATATCAAAAAGAAGATCACTGCCAATACCAGGGCGATTGTGGTCATCAATCCGAATAATCCGACCGGTGCGGTGTATTCGGATGCGGTGCTGATGGAAATCGTCGAACTGGCGCGCAAGCATCAATTGATCGTGTTTGCCGACGAAATCTACGACAAGGTGCTCTACGACGGCGCCACCCATACCTCGATCGCCTCGATGGCCGAGGATGTGCTATTCATTACCTTCAACGGCCTGTCCAAGAATTACCGCTCTTGCGGTTATCGCGCCGGCTGGATGGTGGTGTCGGGCGAGAAGAAGCACGCCGGCGATTACATCGAAGGGCTCAACATGCTGGCGTCGATGCGTCTGTGCGCCAACGCGCCGGGGCAATACGCGATCCAGACTGCGCTTGGGGGTTATCAAAGCATCAAGGATCTGGTCGGCCCGCACGGCCGCTTGAGCCGGCAGCGCGACCTGGCCTACGATCTGTTGACGGCAATCCCCGGCGTGACCTGCGTGAAGCCGAAGTCGGCCTTGTATATGTTTCCGCGGCTGGACCCGGCGCTGTACCCGATTATCGACGATCAGGATTTCGCTTATCAGTTGCTGGACGAGGAAAGAGTATTGATCGTGCAGGGAACCGGCTTCAACTGCCCGACGCCGGATCATTTCCGCGTCGTGTTTTTGCCCAATACCGACGATCTGACCGAATCCATCGGACGCATTGCGCATTTTCTGGACAGATACCGCCGGCGTCATGGCGCGGCTTGATGCTCTGTGTTCTGACGCTCTGAGAGCCTGCCGATCGGCTATCCCGGCTGGCTAGGTTATTGGCGGATAGCGTATGATGCCGGTCGGCGGCCGATACCGCTGATGTTTTGTTCTTATTTTTCTTCTTGTTTTTTTAGCTTCTCCTCACCACTGACATTATGAAACCCATCAAAGTAGGTCTGCTCGGAATCGGCACTGTTGGCGCCGGCACATTCAACGTATTGAAGCGCAATCAGGAAGAGATTGCGCGTCGCGCCGGGCGCGCGATTGAAATTACGATGGTGGCCGATCTCAATACCGCCCGTGCGACCGAATTGACCGGCGGGACTTGCACGGTGGTCGGCGACGCCAATCTGGTAGTCGACAATCCTGATATCGACATCGTCATCGAGCTGATCGGCGGCTACGGCATCGCCAAGGAACTGGTGCTCAAGGCGATCGCCAACGGCAAGCATGTCGTGACTGCCAATAAGGCCTTGATCGCCACGCACGGCAACGAAATTTTCAAGGCGGCGCAGGAAAAGGGCGTCATCGTCGCGTTCGAAGCGGCGGTCGCCGGCGGTATCCCGATCATCAAATCGTTGCGCGAAGGCCTGACGGCAAACCGCATTCAATGGATCGCCGGCATCATCAACGGCACCACCAATTTCATCCTGTCCGAGATGCGCGACAAGGGACTGGATTTTGCCGACGTGCTGAAAGAAGCGCAGCGGCTGGGTTACGCCGAAGCCGATCCGACCTTTGACATCGAAGGCATCGACGCAGCGCACAAACTGACCATCATGGCCTCGATTGCATTCGGTATTCCGGTGCAGTTCGACAAGGCCTACGTCGAGGGCATCACCAAGCTGGAAGCCACGGATATCCGCTATGCAGAGCAATTGGGTTATCGCATCAAGTTGCTGGGCGTGACCAGGAAAACCGCCAACGGCATCGAACTGCGCGTACACCCGACGCTGGTGCCCGCCAGCCGCCTGATCGCCAATGTGGAAGGCGCGATGAACGCAGTGCTGGTGGATGGCGATGCGGTCGGCCAGACGCTGTATTACGGCAAGGGCGCCGGCGCCGAGCCGACTGCTTCGGCGGTGATTGCCGATCTGGTCGATATTACCCGCCTGGCAACCGCCGATCCTGAGCACCGCGTGCCGCATCTGGCGTTCCAGCCGGACGCCATGGCCGCCACGCCGATTCTGCCGATGTCTGAAATCACGACCAGCTATTATTTGCGCATGCGCGTAGCCGATCAGCCTGGCGTGCTGGCCGACGTCACGCGCATTCTGGCCGATTCGTCGATTTCAATCGATGCCATGCTGCAAAAAGAACCGGGCGAGGGCGAAACCAAGACCGATATCATCATGCTGACGCACCAGACCCAAGAGAAGAATATCGAAGCTGCTCTGAAGAAAATCGAAGCACTGGCCACGGTAATGGGCAGCGTGACGAAAATCCGCTTGGAAGAGTTGAATTAAATACCTGAATTAACTTCGGGTTTCAGCAGCGTTTGTAAAATAAAACCCCGTTCGTCCCACCCAGGATGAACGGGGTTTTTGCTGCTATATAGTGTATTTGACTTGATTCCTGCCGTTATTTTTGGCGTTGTACAGCGCCTGATCCGCGCGCGATATCATGGCTTCCAGGCTGTCGTCGTCATCGTATGCCGTCACGCCGAAGCTGGCGCTGAGCTCCAGTGTGGTCCCGTTCGCCGTGACGATCGACTGCGAGGCGATGGCCACGCGTAATTTCTCCGCCACTATCGCTGCCTGTTCCAGGCTGGTATGCGGCAACAGCATTAAAAATTCCTCGCCGCCGTAACGCACCAGAATGTCGCCCTTGCGATGTATCAGCCGGCATGCCATCGCCACTTGTTGCAGCGCCGTGTCGCCGGTCTGATGGCCATGCTCGTCATTGACACGCTTGAAGTGATCGACGTCCATCAGGATCAGCGACAGATTGTTCTGATAGCGTTGCGCGACGGCGAACACGGCTTCGCCCTGCGTGAAAAAGGCGCGGCGGTTCATCAGGCCGGTCAGGAAATCGGTATCGGAAGTAGTCTGCAATTGCGTGATCAATGCTTCGCGTTCCCGTTCGAGGGAAATGCGCGCGATGCAACTATCCTTGAAGACCGCCATCGCGCGAAACAGATTGCTGATCTCATCGCTGCCGCGCGGCGCAGGTATCGGCGTATCGAGTTCGCCGTTGGCCAGCGCCACAAAGAGGCGGGTCGATTCCAGCACCGGCGTGACCACGCGCTTGTGGATCGTGCGCAGCAGCAGAAAGAAAACCGCCAGCGCCAGCGCCGCCAGCGCGACCGCGCCGATCAGCACCAGCTTGGTATAGCGGGTGCGCTCCACGGCGCCATTCAAGGCATCGTTCATGATCTGATCGCGCAACAGCACGATACTTTTCATTTTCGGTACGTAGAGTGCTGCGAGCCCGCCGGTACTCAAACCGTAATCGCCGGATTTCAGCCCGATCTGCAGCAGATGATTCAGCAGCGGGATGCCTTCGCTGAAATACGAGAGATCCACCTCATCGAGCGCGGCGCGCATTTGCGGATCGTTGATATGACTGCGCAACTGCAGGTCGAGGATGAAGCGCATCTGTTCGGCGCGGCCGGTCAGTTTGGCGATCGCAATGATTTCGTCGGAGCGCAGCGGACGGTGGGTCGCGATGGCGGCAGTGAACTGGGAACCGATCTGGCCGGCGTATTCGCGCAGACTGGCGGCCAGGCGGGCGCTGGCAATGCTGTCGCGCAAGGCCGGATCGGCTCTGGTTGCAATGGCCGCCAGATCGGTGGTGGCGAGCAGCGGTCTGCCGATCAGTGCAATCATTTTGCCGACTGCATCCGAGATGTCTTCGGACTTGCGCGCCGCCAGCGGCCGTTTGGACAGATTGTCGATATTGCGTCTGGCCTTGGCCAGTTCGGTGCGCAATTGCACGATGCCGGCCGCAATTGCTGCGTAGTTGCGTTTTGGATGACCTTGCAACGCATCGAGTAAATCGGTGATCGATTGATCGCTGTTCCGACGTGCTTGCGTCAGCCTGGCGCGCGCTGCCGGCATCTCGGTTTCGTTGGCGCCCAGCACGCCGTTGGCAGGCCCGCGTTCAAACGACAACAATTCCATCGCACGCATTGCCAGCTGGATGTGCTGAACAACCTGCACGCCTTCGGCGCCGTGCCGATAGACATTCCATTGCGAGGCGACTATTCCCGACGTCAATATCAAAAACAGCGACATGAGCGCAATGGAGACAAGCCAGAACAGGCGTTTGAGTGACATCCGGGGGGAGTTCTTAAATTATTAAAAACGTATGGGTGCTCTTGGTATTGGAATTCGACCGGCATCTTCGCATATAAATGACCGAAGAAGATGGACGTCTGTATTTTTGCGCCACTGACCGGGTGCGCTTATTCGCTGCGATGCGACAATAAATTCCAGATGCCCGGCAAATCGACCGGCGCGCGGCCGTCCTTTACGGCACGCTGCAGCAGTGCTTGCTGTATGGCAACGCGGTTATCGTAAAACGGATGGGCGGCGGTCGGCAATTCGAGCCGATGCGCGCTGTCGAGCAGAATTTGCAGGTATTCCTGGATATGGCGGGCTGTGTAGCGGTTGATATCGTGAAAGGTCACGATGACCGGAATGCAGCCGTCGACGATCGGCATGGCTTGATGCGCAATCCGTTGGCGCACGTCCGCCAGCTCTCGCAGCATGTGCGAGCGGCGCGTCAGGCTGAAATTGACGCCGTATATCTTGCCGTCGTTGGCGCTCATATCGGTCAGGATCATGTGCAGGCCATGCGCCTGGTAAGCCTCGAAGGTGCGTTCGTTGTAGTTCCAGAAGGGCGGCCGCAGAAATAGCGGCGGCGTGTCGCCAAGGGCATTCAGGTCGGCCACGCCATCTGTCAGCGCCTGTTCGAGTTGGGCCGGTTTCATCGCCACCTGATCCAGATGGCCTCTCGGTGTGGATGTGTGCAATCCGATCAAGTGTCCTTCGGCTTCTTCGCGTTCCTGCAACTGGTGTCCCAGAGGCGTGCCGCCACCGTTGGAAGCGCGGGTTTGCACGAAAAACACCGCCTTGATGCCGGGCTGCACCGGATTGTCATCCAGCGAGTCGAGGATGGAAGCGGTAGGGTTGCCGAACCATGTGCCGGCGCTGGGACCGTCGTCGAACGTCAGCAGAAAGCGGATCGGCGCGGCAGCTTGCTGCTGGGCCGGCGTCAAGGGCCGGAAATCTGCCGGAATGGTATTGCAGGCTGTCAGCAGCAGGGCGCTCAAGGCTGCGAGCAGCGCTATTGGGACGCGAAAAAATGTTGGGATGCGGCGTGTGTTGTGGCGCGACGAGAAGAACTGCGTTGGCATTGGCATTGGGCGGATTGGGCAAAAGAACGTACTACATAAAAACAATATACCGGCGGCCGCGCATATTGCCGGGCCGCCAGCAGACTAACGTATTTCCCGCTTCGCTGCTTGCGTGTATTGATGAAATACATGCCATTAAAGGCCGGACTGGGGGCGCGACGCCGGAACTTGGTTCAATTCCATGACTTTCAAGCAGCGCCCCTCAGAGGCAAGCGCGACGTTATAATGTTCCCTTAGAACGAACCCGATTCAATCGAATTCAATCCAATCAATCAGATTCCGCCCTTATCCATATGCAATATGTTTCAACTCGCGGCCACGTCGCAATCCCCTCTTTTTGTGAAATCCTGCTGGGCGGCCTGGCGCCCGATGGCGGCCTTTATCTGCCGGCGGTTTATCCGCAGGTAACGCTGGAGGAGCTGGATCGCTGGCGCGCCTTGCCTTATGCCGATCTGGCCTTTGAAGTATTGAAGAAATTCGCCACCGATATTCCCGATGCGGATTTACATGCCTTGACGCGCAAAACCTATACCGCCAAGGTGTATTGCAATACGCGCGAAGGCGAAGACGCCGCCGCGATCACACCGCTGCGGGTACTGGAAAAGAATGCCGCCGGCACCTTGCTGCTGCAAAGCCTGTCGAACGGGCCGACGCTGGCCTTCAAGGACATGGCGATGCAATTGCTGGGCAATCTGTTTGAATACACGCTTGCCAAAGACGGCGCCGAACTGAATATTCTGGGCGCCACATCGGGCGACACCGGCAGCGCGGCGGAATATGCGATGCGCGGCAAAAAGGGTATTCGGGTTTTCATGCTCTCGCCGCATCGCAAGATGAGCGCATTCCAGACCGCCCAAATGTTCAGCCTGCAGGACCCGAATATTTTTAATATCGCGGTCGAAGGCGTGTTCGACGATTGCCAGGATATCGTCAAGGCCGTCTCGAACGATCTGGATTACAAAGCAGCGCAAAAAATCGGCACGGTCAACTCGATCAACTGGGCGCGGGTGGTTGCGCAGGTCGTGTATTACTTCCACGGTTATTTGAGCGCCACTACCAGCGCGATTGCCGGGCAAAAAGTCTCGTTCACCGTACCGTCGGGCAATTTCGGCAATATCTGCGCGGGGCATATCGCCCGCATGATGGGTCTGCCGATCGACAAGCTGGTGGCGGCCACCAACGAAAACGATGTGCTCGACGAATTTTTCCGCACCGGCGTTTACCGCGTGCGCAAATCGGCGGAAACGTATCACACCAGCAGCCCGAGCATGGATATCAGCAAGGCGTCCAATTTCGAACGGTTTGTATTCGACTTGCTGGGCCGCGACAGCGAACGCGTGCGCGCATTGTTTGATAAAGTGGAAACCGCCGGCGGCTTCGATTTATCCGGCAAGCCCGGCAGCGACGGCGATGAATTCGCCAGCGTGATCCAATACGGTTTCGGCTCGGGGAAATCGACCCACCAGGATCGCATCGACACCATCCGCGACGTGCAGGATGAATACGACATCACGATCGATACCCATACCGCCGACGGCATCAAAGTGGCGCGCGAAAATCTGACGCCCGGCGTGCCGATGATCGTGCTGGAAACCGCGCTGGCGGCCAAATTCAACGAAACGATTCTGGAAGCGCTCGGCACCGATGCCGAACGTCCGGCCGGTTTCGAAGCGCTGGAATCGCTGCCGCAACGCTTTGAAGTCATGCCGGCCGATACCGCCCAGGTCAAAGCGTTTATTGCTGCGCATACCGGTTTGTAATTGTTTGACCTGCAACAGGATCGACGAGGATGACGATGAATGCAAGACCGCCGATGTTGACCACCGCACAGGCATTGAGCCAGTTGCTGGCAGCCGCCAGACCGCTGACCGGTATCGAAACCGTGCCGACCATCGATGCCAACGGCCGCGTGCTGGCCGCCGATCAGTATTCGCAAATGGATGTCCCGGGCAGCGATAATTCGGCGATGGACGGCTACGCCGTACGTGCGGCCGATTGCGCCGGTGCGGCCGCGGGTTCGGCAGTCAGATTACCTGTTTCACAGCGCATTCCGGCCGGTCAGCCCGGCACCGCTTTAAAACCCGGCAGCGTCGCGCGGATCTTTACCGGCGCGCTGGTTCCCGAGGGCGCGGATGCGGTGGTGATGCAGGAATCCTGCGTTGCGGATGGCGATCACGTGCTGGTATCCGAAGCGCCGAAGGCAGGCGCCTGGATTCGCCGGCGGGGCGAAGACATCCGGAACGGCGCTGTGATTTTACCGGCCGGCACGTGTTTGCAGGCGCCGCAACTGGGCCTGGCCGCATCGATCGGCCTGGCAGCCTTGCCGGTGGTGGCGCGCCTGCGGGTAGCGGTGTTTTTTACCGGCGACGAACTGGCCATGCCGGGCGACGTGCTGAAGCCGGGCGCCATCTACAATTCGAACCGGTTTTCCTTGCGCAGCCTGCTGCAAAACCTCGGCTGCGAAGTGAGCGACTACGGTATCGTCCCGGATAATCTGGCAGCCACGCGCGGTACCTTGCGCCGGGCGGCGGCAGATAACGATCTGGTGATTACGTCCGGCGGCGTTTCGGTCGGTGAAGAAGATCACGTCAAGCCGGCGGTGGAAGCCGAGGGCCGGCTGGCCATGTGGCAAATTGCGCTCAAACCGGGCAAGCCGCTGGCATTCGGCGCGGTCCGTCGCCAGACTGGTTATCAGGCCGATAATCACGCCAATAGCGCAGACGAAGCTTTTTTCATCGGACTGCCGGGCAACCCGGTTTCGACCCTGGTGACATTTCTATTATTTGTACGGCCATTCATTTTGCGTTTGCAGGGTGTCGCCGATGTGACCCCGGCAAGCTATTCGATGCGCGCCGATTTCGATTGGCCGAAGCCGGATCGCCGCAATGAGTTTCTGCGCGCCAGAGTCAATCCGCAGGGCGGCCTGGATCTGTTCCCGAACCAGAGTTCGGGCGTGCTGACCTCGGCCGTCTGGGGCGATGGCCTGATCGATAACCCACCGGGCCAGGCGATTGCACGCGGCGACAATGTGCGCTTTATCCCCTTTTCGGAATTGTTGTGATGCCGATGAAAATTGAACTCCGTTATTTTGCCGCCATACGCGAAGCGCTGGGCTGCTCGCAGGAAACGCTGGAACTGCCGGAAGATGTGCGCAGCGTCACGGCATTGCGCGCACTGCTGCGCACCCGCGGCGAGGTCTGGGCCGCTACCCTGGCAGAAGGGCGCGCCGTCAGGATCGCGTTCAACCATGTGATGACCGATATCGACGAGACGCTCAGCAACGGTTGCGAAGTGGCTTTTTTCCCACCGGTCACGGGCGGGTGATTACATGGTGCTGAACGCTGCCGATCTGGAACAGATCACCGCGGCCACGCTGGCGCATTACAGCGCCCGCGCCGCGGATTTTCGCGAAGGCACGCGCGATCATGACGTCAGTCAGAATATCGCGGCGCTGTTGCGCGCGCTGAATGTCGGCGCTGCTGCCGATTCACCGCCTCATTCGTACGTCATCCTCGATTTCGGTTGCGGCCCCGGCCGCGATTTGCAGACATTTACCCGGCTCGGGCATCGCGCCATCGGCCTCGACGGCACGCCGGATTTCGTCGAAATGGCGCGGTGGGACAGCGGTTGCGAGGTTTGGTGCCAGGACTTTCTGCAATTGGATTTGCCCGATGCTTATTTCGACGGCATTTTTGCCAACGCCGCTTTATTTCACGTGCCGCGTCAGGCCTTGCCGCGGGTTCTCGGCGAATTGCATGCAACACTGAAGCCCGGCGGCGTCCTGTTTTGCTCGAATCCGCGCGGGCAGAATGAGGAAGGCTGGAACCGCGGGCGTTACGGCGCCTATCATGATCTGGAGACCTGGCAAGCATTGATGACACAAGCCGGGTTCAGCGAAATCGAACATTATTATCGGCCGGAAGGCTTGCCGCGCGAGCAGCAGCCCTGGCTGGCCAGCGTGTGGCGCAAAGGGACATGATGCCTATCCGGATTCAAACCGAAGATTTCGATCTGAGCACTGAGATTGCCGCGCTGCGCGCACAGCAGCCGCAGGTCGGCGCGGTGGTCAGCTTTGTCGGCACAGTGCGCGATCTGAACGACGGCGCGGCAGTCACGCAAATGGAGCTGGAGCACTATCCCGGCATGACCGAGAAGGCATTGCAGAAGATCGTCGAGCAGGCGCAGGCGCGCTGGGGCTTTCTGGATGCGCTGGTAATTCATCGGATCGGGCCGTTGCAGCCGCTGGACCAGATCGTGCTGGTGGCAGTCACCGCGGCGCATCGCGGCGAAGCTTTCGCAGCCTGCGAATTCATCATGGATTATCTGAAGACGGAGGCGCCGTTCTGGAAGAAGGAGCAGACGCCGGACGGCGCGCGCTGGGTCGATGCACGTTCGACCGATACGGCCGCACTCGGCAAGTGGGATGCAAAACGGGATGCCACGGACAGCAAACAAAAACAAAAGGAATCGCCGCTATGAATTGGATCGGGTTAGGCGCAGTAGGCATTGGTGCGGCCGTGGGAGCATGGTTGCGCTGGGGCTTGAGTATCTGGCTCAATGCCTGGCATGACAAACTGCCGCTCGGCACCGTGATCGCCAACCTCGGCGGCGGCTATACGATCGGCTTTCTGGTGGCTTTTTTCGAACATAATCAATCGCTTCCGATTCAATGGCGTCTTCTGCTGATCACCGGTTTTCTCGGCGGCTTGACCACTTTTTCGACTTTTTCGGCGGAATCGATGATTCTGCTGCAACGGGGCGATTACCTGTGGGCCTTCGGCCATACGGTATTGCACGTGATCGGTGCGCTGGCCCTTTGCTTCGCCGGTTTTGCCACGTATCGGGCCTTGTTCGTTTAGAGTCCGTGGCTGTTGCGAAATTACGGGCGTCAGGCGCCCTTAATTTCGCAACAACCTCTTCTGACCTGATTTGCGCATCTTGGCACGTTGTTTTTACGTCGCCTCAATTGAAATTGCAACGGATGCCCCCAATTTTCGTCTATAACGAATTTTGGAGGTTCCATGCGTATCGACAAACTAACGACGAAATTACAGGAAGCGCTGGCCGATGCGCAGAGCCAGGCGGTCGGTAACGACAATCAATATATCGAGCCGCTGCATCTGCTGATTGCCATGCTCAATCAGGACGACGGCAGTACCCGTTCGCTTTTGCAGCGCGCCGGCGTGAACGTACCCGGGCTGTCTGCGGCGCTGCACACGGCGCTGGGCAATCTGCCCAAGGTAAGCGGCCACGGCGGCGAAGTACAGGGCGGCCGCGAACTCGGCGCCTTGCTTAATCTGGCCGACAAAGAAGCGCAAAAACGCGGCGATCAGTTTGTCGCCAGCGAGATGGTGTTGCTGGGCCTACTGGACGATAAATCCCAGGCCGGCAAGCTGGCGCGCGAAAACGGCCTTAGCCGCAAATCGCTGGAAGCAGCGATTACGGCGGTGCGAGGCGGCGCCAATGTCTCTTCGCAAGAAGGTGAGGGACAGCGCGAGGCGCTTAAAAAATACACACTGGATCTGACCGAGCGGGCGCGCATGGGCAAGCTCGATCCGGTGATCGGCCGCGACGATGAAATCCGCCGCGCGATCCAGGTCTTGCAACGCCGCAGCAAGAATAATCCGGTGCTGATCGGCGAACCCGGCGTCGGCAAGACCGCCATCGTCGAAGGGCTGGCGCAACGCATCGTCAACGGCGAAGTGCCGGATAGCCTGAAATCGAAACGCGTGCTGTCGCTGGATATGGCCGCCTTGCTGGCGGGCGCCAAGTATCGTGGCGAATTCGAGGAAAGACTCAAAGCCGTCCTGAAGGAAATTGCGCAGGATGAAGGGCAAACCATCGTCTTTATCGATGAATTGCATACCATGGTCGGCGCCGGCAAAGCCGAGGGCGCGATGGATGCGGGCAATATGCTCAAGCCGGCCCTGGCGCGCGGCGAATTGCATTGCGTCGGCGCAACGACACTGGATGAATATCGCAAATACGTGGAGAAAGATGCCGCGCTGGAACGCCGCTTCCAGAAAATTCTGGTAGGAGAACCTACGGTTGAAGCGACTATTGCGATTTTGCGCGGCCTGCAGGAAAAATACGAAGTCCATCATGGCGTTGAAATCACCGACCCTGCAATCGTGGCTGCGGCCGAATTGTCGCACCGGTATATCACCGACCGTTTCCTGCCGGACAAGGCGATCGATCTGATCGACGAGGCCGCGGCCAAGATCAAGATCGAAATCGATTCCAAGCCGGAAGTCATGGATAGGCTGGATCGCCGCCTGATCCAATTGAAAATCGAACGCGAAGCGGTCAAGCGCGAACGCGATGAAGCCTCGCAGAAGCGGCTGTCCCTGATCGAAGAAGAGATTGTCCGGCTGGAGCGCGAATACGCCGATCTGGAAGAGATCTGGAAATCCGAAAAAGCCGCGGTGCAGGGCAGCCAGCACATCAAGGAAGAAATCGAAAGAATCCGTCTGCAGATGGATGAAGCCACGCGCAAAAGCGATTGGCAGACCGTGTCCGAATTGAAATACGGCAAGCTCAATGAGCTGGAGAAGGCGCTGGAAGCGCAATCGCGGCAAGACGAGGCGGTTGAGGCCAATGCGGTCGTGGGCGGCAAGCCGCGCCTGGTGCGCACACAGGTCGGCGCCGAGGAAATCGCCGAAATCGTTTCGCGCGCCACCGGGATTCCGGTATCGCGCATGATGCAGGGTGAGCGCGAAAAGCTGCTGCACATGGAAGACGTGCTGCATCAGCGCGTGATCGGACAGAACGAAGCGATTGTCGCCGTATCGGATGCAATCCGGCGCTCGCGCGCCGGGCTTGGCGATCCGGGGCGCCCATATGGTTCATTCATGTTCCTCGGCCCTACCGGCGTCGGCAAAACCGAGCTGTGCAAAACGCTGGCGGCTTATATGTTCGATACCGAAGACGCGATGATCCGCATCGATATGAGCGAATTCATGGAGAAGCATTCGGTGGCGCGTCTGATCGGCGCGCCGCCGGGTTATGTCGGCTATGAAGAGGGCGGTTATCTGACCGAGGCGGTGCGGCGCAAACCGTATAGCGTGATCCTGCTCGACGAAATCGAAAAGGCGCATCCCGATGTGTTCAATGTCTTGCTGCAAGTGCTGGACGACGGCCGCATGACCGATGGCCAGGGCCGCACGGTGGATTTCAAGAATACGATCATTGTGATGACCTCGAATCTGGGCTCGCACAGGATTCAGGCAATGGAAACCAGCGATCCGGAAATCGTCAAGCTGGCGGTCATGGCTGAAGTACGCGCGCATTTCCGTCCGGAATTTATTAACCGGGTCGATGAAATCGTGGTGTTCCATGCGCTCGACGAGAAGAATATCGGTGCAATTGCGAAAGTGCAATTACAGATCATGCGCGACCGCCTGGCAAAAATGGAGATGGGTTTTGTCATCACCGAAGCAGCCTTGCAGAAGGTGGCTGAGGCCGGTTTCGATCCTGTGTATGGCGCGCGTCCATTGAAACGTGCTATCCAGCAACAGATCGAAAATCCGCTCTCGAAGCTGATTCTCGCCGGAAAATTCGGTCCCAAAGATGTGGTTCACGTGGATGTTGTTGATGGGGTACTGACATTCGATAAAACTTGATAGAATGCGACGCAATTGATGTAACCTGATCAACGCAAGGCGGTGCCGCAGCTTGTATCGTAAGCATGGATGCACTGTAAAATTTGCTCAAAAGAAAAAAGTAAAGCAAGTAGAAGAGGCCGCGAGTCGCTTCTCGCACCGAACCGGCGCGATGAGTGCATTTGGCGGCCTCCTCTTTTATAAAAATCAGCTTGGGTCAATGACGCGCGGGTGGCGTCATATGCGCTTTTGGGGGGGTAGTTTGAAGCCGTCTTCACTGCAACGGGTGTTTATCCTCCCATTTGTTTTCCTGCTGTGTTGTTTGATCGCGACGATCGGGTGGCTGCTATACCGAGCAGGGGAAGATGCGACGTCGTTGCTGTCGCAGAACGCATTGATCGATGTGATGAACCGGGTCAATCAAACCACCGAAAGGCAGCTTTTCGCCGCGCATGCGACACTCAATGTCATCGCGCCCAAAAAAATTCTCGCCGAGGATGGCAGCCGCCGCCCGAATATTCCCTTTCCCGAAACCATGGAAGGCCGGGAAGAACGCTTATGGATTGCGGCCAGCCTGTTTCCGGATGACCGCAGCTTCGTTTATTTCGGCGGCACGGACGGCAGTTACCTGGCCATTCAGCAATTGAGCCGGGATGCTTTTCAATTGAAGGTGCGGGATTCTCTCGGCGGAGTCACCAACATTTACGATATGAGCGGCCCCGGTGCCGCGCCCTTGCTACACGCCACGCAGGCATATGAGCCGCGCGGCCGCGCCTGGTATATAAGCGCCGTCAGCCGCAATCACGAAAACTGGTCGCCGGTGTTTTCCGATTCCCGTTCGAAGGCATTGGCGATTGCATTGTCCAAGCCGATTTATCGCGCCAAGGGCGATTTGATCGGGGTTGCCACCAGCAGTATCTTCTTGAGCAAGCTGAGCGAATTCCTGCGCTCGCTGGCCATCGGCCAGCACGGCGTCTCCTTCATCATGGAAACAGACGGTTCGTTGATTGCCAGTTCCAGCAAGGAACGTATTTTCTGGTATGACCAGGAAAAACTGGTGCGTTTGAAAGCAAGCGACAGTGCATCGGAACTGATACGCGGCATCAACGCGGATATTTTGGATTTTTTCCGGGAGCATGAACCTGCCGCGCGCTATTCGAAAATCACCGGCATCCCGGGCACATCGGGCAAGATCGTCATATCGGCCAATATGCAGCACGACAAGGCCGGGCTCAATTGGATTGTCGCGGCGGCGGTGCCGACCAATGACTATTACGGGTCATTCACCGGCAGTGTTTATCAGACCTTGTTGTTCGGCCTGGTGGCGGTGGCAATCACATTCCTGTTGGGCTTTTTCATTTTGCGCCGCGTGCTGCGCGACTTGCGCACATTGACGCTGGCGGCAACGCGCATCGGTAATGGCGAACCGTTTGCGCCGTTGCATATCTCGCGTAACGACGAGATTGGTCAGTTGGCGAATTCATTCCAGGAGATGGAGCGCAATTTGCACACCGACCGTTTGACCGGCGTGCTTAATCGCGAATCCCTGATTGCGCAGATCGAATTCCGTTTGCGGATGGCATCGGAATCGAGTCCCTTGCATTTTGCGCTGATGTTTATCGATCTCGATAAATTCAAAACGATCAACGATCAATACGGCCATGACGAAGGCGACAGGGTACTGATCGAAGCCGCTGCGCAACTGCGCGATGCCATGCGCCACGACGATGCGGTATCGCGTTTTGGCGGCGATGAGTTCATGATTTATCTGCATGGCGTGTCGACCGTGGCGGCAGCAGCAGCGATCGCCGACAAGATCAGGCTCTGCCTGCGCAAGCCGATTGTCGGCCGCAACAATGTGATGTATCAGATCGACGCATCGATCGGGTTTGCGCTTTATCCGGATGACGGATTGGATGTCGAGACGCTATTGCGGGTGTCGGATCATCGCATGTTCGACAAAAAACGCTCGAACAAGCAAGGCGAATGAATTGAAGGGCGCTTTAGAAAAGTGGCTTAGAAGAATTCGACCGAATTGATGGCGATTTCTTTTTGCAATACGCCGCTTTCAAGTAGTGCTTCGTAATGCACTACCAGATTGCGGCCATTGTTTTTGGCGTAGTACAAGGCTTGATCGGCGTGCCCGAGAATGTCGACCGGCGAATCGCTGGCGTGAATGCCGGCAAAGCCGATGCTCACCGTAACATTGCCCACTTGCGGAAAGGTATGGCCTTCGACCGCGGCGCGGAAACGTTCGGCCACCATATGCGCTTCTTCCAGCGTGGTCGAGCGCAGCAAAACCACGAATTCCTCACCGCCGAAACGAAAAACCCGATCGACTGTGCGGAACGACGACAGCATCAGATTGGCGATCAGGATCAATACCTCATCACCGTATAAATGGCCGAACTTGTCGTTGATGCGTTTGAAATGGTCGATATCGATGACTGCCAGCCAATGCTGTTTTTCCGTGTCCGGATGGCGGCGATCGGCGGGCGGCTTGCTGATCGAATCGACATCGCGAAAATTGAGAACCTTGGAGAGATTCGAGTCGAAGGTTTTGCGATTGAGCAGGCCGGTCAGGGTGTCGCGTTCGCTGTAATCCAGAATGTTCTGAAAATTCCGATATACCTGCAGCAAGCCGTCCAGCACGGCGACGATCTGCTTCGAGATCGGACCGTGTTGCGAGAATTCAAGGCAGGCTACGGCGGTTTTATTGTTCCAGATCGGAATCCAGAGTGTTTGCTGGCCATCCGGTGCACTGTCCTTGACGCTGGGCAGGTTCTGTTCGATCGCGGCGGCGAGAATGGCGAAGTGCGACAGCGGCCGCTGCACTTGTTTGGTCGGGGAATATTCGTTGAGAATAATGACGCGATCCTGTTCGATCCAGGCGCGTGCATGCACCAGCATGTCTTGTTGCGTGGTGGTGATTTCCAGCATCCGGGCCCACTTGGTTCCGGTCAAGCCTTGAATAGCAGTCAGCAGGGAAATGTCGAGCAGGCTCTGATCGCGATGACAAGAAATGTCTACAACGTGCTTCAACACCGTTTCTATCCTGATGCCTTCTGTCATTGTGTCACTTCCGAATGCTGTTTTACAGGCGGGTCACGACGGCTCAATGGCGCTCAAGCGGATTCGCGAATTGGTAAATTTGCAATATTCTAATCGCAGGGCGTCAGTTGTGCATTATATTCTGCGCCGAACTGTATTTTAATGGGCATTCCATAATAAATCAGGGTCGTAATGGACTATTTAATAGGGAATGGCGGTATTTGCGGATTTGGTCTGGGGCAACATTTTGGTGGTTTTTGCCGCTGCGGAGCAGCATCGCGCCGTCATCCAATAGGGCCGCCGAGCGCGGCCTTTTTCTTGCCTGATATGGAAGTGTCCCCTGGTGCCCCGAGCCGGACTTGAACCGGCAAGCCTATTAGAGCGAGGGATTTTAAGTCCCTTGTGTATACCAATTTCACCATCGGGGCAGTCGCTGCGGAACGACGCTGCGATTTGAATATGCTCACGTTGTGACCACATCGCAGGGTTCGCACGATACCTGATTTAGCTGCTGCCCGCAACACCGCATGCCGTTATCGGCAGATTCGGATCGCAAATTCCCGTTGATGTGCATCCATGCGCATCAATAGCGCATCGTTCCCTTGGCGATCGGCGTTCGGATAGTAAAATGGAGCCTTCGTTTATTCATCGAGGCCGCCCCGTGACTTTCATCATGCCATCGCTTAAATCAGTGCAGTGCATCTCCCCGGCCGGTTTGCATCGCATGGCTTACAAGGAATGGGGCGACCCGGCTAATCCGAATGTGCTGGTCTGCGTGCACGGCCTGACCCGTGTGTCCGACGACTTCGATGCGCTGGCGCAGGCCTTATCGCCGCAATATCGCGTCATCTGCCCGGATGTGGTCGGCCGCGGCCGCTCTGAATGGCTTAAAGATCCACAGTATTATGCGATTCCGCAATATGCCAGCGATATGGTGACCTTGCTGGCGCGCGTCGATGTGCAGGCGGTGCATTGGCTCGGCACGTCGATGGGCGGTCTGATCGGCCTCGCGCTGGCGTCGCTGCCGCAAAGTCCGATCAAAAAACTGATCCTCAACGATATCGGGCCGGCGATCAATCCGGAAGCATTGGTGCGAATAGGCGCGTACGTCGGCGAGCCGATGAAATTCGCCGGCTTCGACGAAGCATCCGCTTATATCCGTTCGATTTCAGTGTCCTTTGGCGAGCATGCCGAACAGGAATGGCATAAATTGGCGAGCGATGTGCTGCGTCAGGATGCCGATGGGATGTGGGTCCGGCACTACGATCTCGGCCTCGCCGTACCGTTTAAAGCCACTACCGAAGCCAGCGGCAAAGCGGCCGAAGCCATGTTGTGGGCGGCTTATGATGCGATCGCCTGCCCGACCTTGCTGATCCGTGGCGCAGATTCCGACCTGTTGACCGCAGCCGTGGCACAAACCATGACGCAGCGCGGACCGCGGCCGGAACTGGTTGAGCTGCCCGGCGTAGGACACGCGCCGACACTGGTGAATGCGGCGCAGATAGCGCTGGTAAAAAATTGGCTGCAGGGGATGCCCGCTGTCAAGGCCGGCCTTTGATATGCAGCAATTCACACACAATTCACAATAAACAAGGAGTCTGGAATGGCGGTTCAGCGCTTGCATGTCGGGAAACGGCTCTCGGAAGTTGCGATTCACAACGGCACGGTGTATCTGGCCGGTCAGATCGCCGAAGATACATCGCAGGACATCGGCGGCCAGACGCGCGAAGTACTGGGGCATATCGATCGCTTGCTGGCTGAAGCCGGCAGCGATAAATCGCACATTTTGTCATGCCAAATCTATTTATCCGATGTCAAAGATTTCGCGGCCATGAATGCGGCATGGGATGCCTGGGTCGCCGACGGTAATGCACCGCCGCGCGCCACGGTTGAAGCCTTGCTGGCGCGTCCTGAGTTATTGGTGGAAATTATTATCGTTGCAGCACAGAAGTAGATTACGTTCAGGGATTTGATGGTTTCGATTGCATCAACACATACCGATGCTCAGGGTTATCTGACCAAGGATTTGCACGCAGAGGAAAGCGCGCGGGTCTTGGATGTACTAGCCATGATCGAGTTGGTCTACCCCGGCCGCACGGTGCCTTCCGGACAGGATGCCCTGGCGCATGCGCTCAGCGTCGGGCGGCTGCTGGCATCGCTCAATGCCGATGTCGAAACACGCATGGCGGGTTTGCTGATCAGCATGCCGGTGCTCGATCCCATGGCGGCGGAAACCATCCACGAGCGCTTCGGCAAGGAGACCGCCGAACTGATGGCCGGCATCCGGCAACTGATCCGCTTCAACAGCATTGCGCAACATCCGCGGCAGGAAATTTTACGTGGCAAGAATGCCTCGCAACAGGCTGCGGCGCAGGTTGAAACGCTGCGTAAAATGCTACTGGCGATGGCGTCCGATATGCGCGTCGTGCTGGTGCGGCTGGCGTCCCGGGTTGCCACTTTGCGTTACTTTGCCGAAATCAAGCTGGAAAGCCCGCTGTCCGAAAAATACGCGCGCGATACACTCGACCTTTACACGCCGCTGGCCAATCGACTGGGTATCTGGCAATTGAAGTGGGAGCTGGAGGATCTGTCATTCCGCTTTCTGGAGCCGGCGGCCTACAAGCGCATCGCCAAGATGCTCGAAGAAAAGCGGATAGAGCGCGAAAGTTTTGTCGAAGCCGCCATCATCCGTTTGCGCGCCGAGCTGGCTGCGGCCGGCATCAAGGCCGAAGTATCGGGGCGACCCAAGCATATCTACAGTATCTGGAACAAGATGCGGGGCAAGTCGCTGGATTTCGCCGATCTGTACGACGTGCGCGCTTTCCGCGTGATCGTGGACGACATCAAGACCTGCTATGCCGTGCTGGCGATGGTGCATAACACCTGGACGCCGCTGCTCAAAGAGTTCGACGACTATATTTCGCGTCCCAAGCAGAACGGCTATCAGTCGCTGCATACCGTGGTGGTGGGCGATGACGATCGTCCGCTCGAAGTGCAGATACGCACGCACGACATGCACAATTTTGCCGAGTACGGCGTGGCGGCGCATTGGCGCTACAAGGAACTGGGCGGATCGAATTCCGCGGCGCAGAAATACGATGAGAAAATTGCCTGGCTGCGGCAATTGCTGGCCTGGAAAAGCGAAGTCTCGGACGCCGTTGTCGAACGCGAAGAAGTGCGGCGCGACTGGGCCGAAAAGCTCAAGACCACCACGCTGGACGACCGTATTTATGTGCTGACGCCGCAAGCGCGCGTCATCGAATTGCCCAGCGGCGCAACGCCGATCGATTTTGCATACCACTTGCACAGCGATGTCGGGCATCGCTGCCGCGGCGCGCGCGTGGACGGTGTGATGGTGCCGCTCAATACGGCGCTCAAGAACGGTCAGACGGTCGAGATCATTACCGCCAAAAGCGGGCCTTCCGTCGGACCGTCGCGCGATTGGCTGAGCGCGGGTTATGCCGCCAGTCCCCGGACGCGTTCGAAGGTGCGGGCCTGGTTCAATGCGATCGAACAGCAAGAGACTTTGGGCAGCGGCCGCGGCCTGATTGAAAAAACCTTGCAACGCGAAGGCAAGACCGCCGTTAATCTGGAAGAGTTGGCGCATAAACTGGGCTTTCAGCGGCTGGATGATTTATTCCTTGCGGTAGGCAAGGATGAATTCAGCTTGCGCCTGGTGGAACAGATGTTGCACGGCGACGAAGCGGAGAAAACCCCGGTAGTCGATGAGGCCGCGATCACGCGCAAAAGTCGCGCATCGAGCGTGGTGCAGGGCGCCAAATCGGGTGTGCTGGTGGTCGGCACGGATGGCCTTTTGACGCAATTGGCGCGTTGCTGCAAACCGGCGCCACCGGACGAGATCGTCGGTTTTATCACGCGCGGCAAAGGGGTCTCGATTCACCGCGGCAATTGCAAGAATTTCGCGGCGATGAGCGCCAAAGCGCCCGAGCGCGTGATTCAGACCACGTGGGGCGCAGCTGGCGATACGGTGTATCCGGTCGATATTTTTGTGATGGCCGGCGACAGGCAGGGATTGCTGCGGGATATTTCTGAGGTATTCCTGCGTGAAAAAATCAACGTGATCGGCGTCAGCACGCAGAGCGCCAAGGGCCAGGCCCGGATGACGTTCGTGGTGGAGATCGGCGCTACGGCCCAATTGCAAAAGGCATTGACGGTGATTCGTGAAGTCGGCGGCGTCATCGATGCAAAACGGCAGTAGGGGTTTTTGGAATCAACGCTTGCCAGCCTTGAAAATGCCTCGTATAATCTCGCTTCTTTAGGCGCGTAGCTCAGCTGGTTAGAGCGCTACCTTGACATGGTAGAGGTCGTTGGTTCGAGCCCAATCGTGCCTACCAGTATTCTCGATGTTCTTGATATCGGCAAAATACTGG
>DASYCG010000055.1:0-24136 GCA_036500325.1 Herbaspirillum sp.
TCCTCCAGCGGCCTGCGGCCACTTCCTCCTTTACCTCACTGCGCACAACAGTCTGCCACACGCCCGCCTGACGGTGCCTTAACTGAACGGCATCAAGATATGGGGTCCGCAGTTTTCAGCAGGAAATTCTGGATCGATGCGGCCAGTGCCGGCGGCGCTTCATGCATCGGATAGTGGCCGGCATTGGTCATTATTTCCAGCTCCGAATTTGGATACCAGGCCAGCCAGGTTTGTTGCATCGCATTTGCCGATAGGGATGGATCGTGTTCGCCGACGATCACTTTGAGCGGGATCGGACAGCCTTTGACCAGTATCGAGAAATCCCCCCGCGACCATTCGCTCAGATAGCGCCCGAATGCAATCGGCAAGGCGTTGGCCAGCGATTGCTGCGACATATGCCTGACCCATTGCTTAGTGAGGCGCTTGCCGGTCGATGCGTCGAGGATGGATTCGCGCGTCGCCGGGTCATCGACGGCGCGCCTGAACAGCGCGAGCCGTTCGTCCGGCATCCCTGAGCCCGCTGCCGAAACGGCGGTTATCGCAATCATGCTTTCGATGCGCCCCGGGTCCGCGAGCATCACTCTTTGCATGGCCATGCCGCCCATGGAGTGGCCGATCAGGCTGAATCGATGCCATTGCAAATGATCGGCCAGACGCAGAACGTCCTCGGCAGTTTCGGAAAAATCGTAACGGCCTTCGATCTGCTGCGAGCGGCCGTAGCCTCGGTAGTCGAAAAAAACGTAGGTGAACCGATCGAAGTCGAGGCTGGGTTCGAGCGCGGTCCAGTCGTCGCTGCTGCCGAACCAGCCGCTGAGTACGATCACCTTGATGGGGCCGTGGCCTGCTTGCCGATATCCATTCATTGCTGCGCACCTTGTGTTTTAGGCGAATTCGAATGAATGCCTTATGCGTGATTAGAATTTTTATGTATTTGCAGTGCGAATTATTTATATGCACTGCAAATATATGGAGAATTTACACGAATTGGAATGGTGCGGTCAATGGGGCGAGAGTTGCCGCATCTGGCGCCATTCAATTGTGCGCGTTATCGTTTGTCGATCGGCAGGACAGAGGAGTGGATTCGAGATGGGCGGGCGATATAACGGGCCCTCTGTTGTTTTCTATACGCCGATCGAGCAATTGGTCGAAAGCATCGAGAATGTTCTGCACATGCCAATTCTTGAATTTCAGCGCTTCCTGGCGCTCTTCCGGATGCACCAGCATGGTGGCGTTGGCTTCGAAAATCAGTAATTTCCCATCCGGCAGGATAGAGAAATCGACGCCGCAATAGTCGAGATCCATACGCTGCGCCATTGCTTCCAATGCGCTCCATCCGGCTTGGCCGAGCGCGGCGACCGGGTCGCTCAGGAACCAGGCTTCTTCGAGCGTTTTCCAGCCCGGATGCAACATGTCGGCGGTGTCGTAATGCGCCAGCCACTGGCTGCTGATGGCCAAGTGATAAGGATAGGGTTTCCGGTCGACAAAGATGACGCGATATTTACGGTAGTAGCCGTCGTCCGAGCGGTACTCGCAATAGCTGATCAGATACGCTTCATCGGCCGTGGTGACTGCGGCGGTATCCTGCGGCGATGCCAGCAGGACGACGCCTTCGCCGCCATGCCCGCCGACCGGCCGCACGATGACGGGGTAGGTCATCGCCTGGTCGGCGATCAGCTTATGGACATTCGGGACATTCGTTATGATGCTGTCTTTCAGCCGATCCCAGCGCGCTACGGCCGGCACGTAAATGCCCTCGATACCGTTGAACAAAGCGCCGATATGATCGCGGCCGGTCAGGGCGACGCGTTCCGGCCGGTTGAGTAATGGCTTGTCGGCGAGGGCCAGAAAATTGTCGACTTCCGTGCGGCTGTGCCTGGCAATGTCGGCGTCGCCGATGGCGTTGAAGACGATATCGTAATGCGGCAATTCCCGTTCCGGCGAATACGCGATCACCCATTTGAGACGTGTGTTGCTGGTTTGCGGAATCAGATGGTCGAAGGGCACGCTGCCGGGCCGGGCCGAACATAAAATCAATACATTGCGCAGCGGCACTTCGGCCTGATCGATGAACAGCGATTGGCGGCGATAGGAACGCTCATAGTGATAATCGGCTTCGCGCCAGAATCCGTCCTGCCTCAGAATCGATGCCAGATTTTGATTCGCCACCGCCAGATCCGGATCGAGCATCAATGCCAGCCGATACCATTTGCCTGCCGCTTCAAATTGACGATTCTCGAAGTGGGCGGTGCCGATATCGGATAACGCTATCGCCGGATTTTCTGCCAGCGCCGTTGCCGCCATACCTGCCGCCAGTGCTTCGGCATGTTGGGCATTCGCTTGCGGTTTGCTGCAGGAAAAAACCTTGATGGGCATGGATGCAATGCAATAGGGATGATGTCACGACGGGCCGATTTGAGTCTGTCAGAAAATCGTGGCGTTGCCTATTTGATTGATCTAACTTTGCATTCTGTCCAGCGTTGGGCGCCGAGCTTGTTAGCGGACGTAAATCGGCGTAAATCTCAGGCTGCTTGCCGCGCGGCTTCAAAGGCCTTGACCCAACCGACATAACGTTCGGCGATCCGCTGCACAGCTTGTTCGCGCGTTGCCTTTTTTGCTTCGTAGTCTGCGACTGCATCGTAAAAAGTGGTGCGGCCGACCGCGAAGCCGGTGAAGCCTTCGACAGACGCCGCGGTTTCCAGCCAGGCGATTACTTTCTTTTCGTCGGCGCCGCGGCCCAGCACGATGCAATTGACGTGGTCGCGGCCGTCGCGGCGCACCGCAGCGACGATACGCACGCAATCCTCACGCCGGTCCAGTCCCTCGATCTTCCAGATCGATGGTTCCACACCGGCGTCCTGCAGCGCTGCGATGGCGTCCAGCATCAACTGCGGACGGCGTTCCAGATCGTAGGCATCCTTGTCGCCCTGCACGCTTTTCAACTGCGCTTCGGTGGCCGGCATCAGCAATTCGAACATGAACAGGCGATTGGTGCGGATGCAATAATCAGACAGTTTTTTCAGGCGTTCGCACTGACGGCGATTCATTTCCGCGTCATCTTCAGGATTGAAGCGCACCAGGACTTTGGCAAAGGTCGGATCGAATGTTTCGATGTGCTCGGCAAACCGCTCACCGTATTCGAATTGAAATTCGTCGGAGCCGCTTTTCTCGACCGACAGCGCAATCAAGTAATTTTTTTCGTGCGCGGAATGCAGGATTTGCGCGCCGAATTCTTCGTCTACCAGAATCGCCGCCGCCGCTTTGGGCGCACCTTGGGTCACGCCTTTCAGGAAACCTTCATAGATTAGCTGCTTGCTGTCTTCCACGATCGCTTGCTGCTTTGCGTCCAGCGGATGCGTGAAATTGAACATGCCTTTGATGT
Organism: Herbaspirillum sp.; assembly: GCA_036500325.1. Classification (GTDB taxonomy): domain Bacteria; phylum Pseudomonadota; class Gammaproteobacteria; order Burkholderiales; family Burkholderiaceae_D; genus Herbaspirillum. Next base: position 3,380 of record DASYCG010000055.1, read on the forward strand.
AGGAGGCGCGATGATCGAAAGGCAGTACGTATAAATCGTTCTGGTAAGCGATTGGCATTTGGAACTCCTTGGCCATGATTGACCGGGTATTCTGCATAGATGACGCTTGCAGGCAATCGTTCCCGATTGCCTGCAAATCGCTGATGAATGCCGTTCAGTAAAGGCGCCGGCTATACCCGCCCGGCGCCTTCACTGAACGGCATTACCGTTAATCGCGCTCTTGCAATCGGTAAATGATGGTCCGCGAATACGGTTTCGAAGGGCTTGCGATAGAGGAGGGCCACTCTGGATGATTGACGCAGTCCGGATAGTTTTGAGGTTCGATGCAAAAGCCGCTCATCGCGTCATACAGGCCGAAAGTCTGTTCTCTGGAAAGTGAAAACCCGTTATAGAAAATGGCGCCGGGCGCATCGCTTCCCACGCTGAGCGTCCAGAGCGATCCGGGTGCACTGAGGCGGGCAAACATCCGGGCGGGGTCGCGCCGGTCATTGACGTAGGTGGTGTTGAGCAGGCCGTTGGGCAGGCGCGGCACCTGGCTGGATAAAGTACCCGCAGTTCGGAAATCGAAAGGGGTGTTTTCGACTTCCAGCACTGCGCCTGATGGAATGAAATCGCCGCCATCGTGCAGGTATCGGTCTGCGGCAATTTGCAACTGATGATCCATGATGCACGGCACGGATGACGCTTCCGGCTTCAGGGATACGCCGTGCAGATTGAAATAGGCATGGCTGGTGGTGTTGACGATCGTTTCCCGGTCGCAAATGGCGGTATGCACGATGCGCAATTGATCTTCGGTATCCAAACCATAACGGACTTCCATGTCGACAGATCCGGGGTAGCCCTCATCGCCATGCGGGGAGTGCAGGGCGAACGTCACATCGCGCAGGCTCATATTTTTCAATCGCCACAAGCGTTGGCCGAATCCCAGTGTGCCGCCGTGAAGATGATGCCTGCCGGATTCATTGCGTTCCAGGCGGATTGCTTTGCCGTTCATGGCGAATTCGCCGTTGGCGATACGATTTGCAAATCGCCCCACGGTCACGCCCATCGATACCCGATCCGACAAGGCGTGCGCAGGATTCGGATAGAAAAGACACAGATCGATCCATTCGCCGGCGTCGTTGAGGCGGCGCCAGCGTTCGATGCGCGCACCGGCATTCAGGAATGTCAGCCAGACCCGCGCGCCGCGCAAATGCATGCGGAACAGACCCGGTGCGATCGCATCCAGTGATTCACGCCTGATTTCCATGGCTTTTTACTTACTCGCTGACCAGGTGTGTCTGATTTGCGCCATGCGTGCGACGAACGCTTGTGCGCGTGTCGTCACCGCTTCGTAATCGCCGTTTGCCGCAGGGCCGGTCAGGCTGCTGCCGATGCCGACCGCCAGCGCGCCATTGTCGAACCAGTCGGCGAGATTATCGACGTTGACGCCACCGGTAGGCATCAACGGCGCCTGCGGCAGCGGTGCGCGCAAGGCTTTGATATAGAGCGGCCCGAATACTTCCGCCGGGAAGATTTTGATGATGTCGGCGCCCGCTTCAAGTGCCGTGACGATCTCGGTCGGTGTCATGGCGCCGGGCATCGATAACACCTGATAACGCTGGCATAGCCGGATGGTTTCCGTATCGACGCTGGGCGAAATAATGAATTGGGCGCCGGCCAAGATCGCCGTGCGCGCCGTTTCCGGATCGAGCACGGTGCCGGCGCCGAGCAACACTTCGGGGCCGTGGCGCCGGCGCAGCGTTTTGATCAGCTCCGGCGTATCCGGTGTCGTGAATGCAATCTCCAGCGCGGTGACGCCGCCGGCAATGCAAGCTTCGGCCATCTGCAACGCCGCATCGGCCGTATCGGAGCGCACGATTGCCACCATGCGTCGTTTCAGGATGGCTTGGAAAATGGCGTGTTTCAACATGAGGAATCCTGTTCGTTTCGGTTATTTAATGCATCCGCCGAAGCGCGCTTCAGGCAGGCCGCGCACATCGTCGACGGTGGTATCGAATGTGGTATCGAACAGCGCGCCGGCCAGCGGCTGGGCGGCCAGCATCGATGCCGACAGCGATTCCCGCGCCGTGGTGACAAACAGCCTGTTGAGCAGTGCACCGCCAAGGCAGACGCAGCTGGGCTGCGAAACCGGTAACCGCAGGATGCGCTGGACGCTGCCGTCCGGCGCATAACGCACCACGCGGGCGCCGCCCCACTGCGCGCTCCACAGGCATCCATCCGCGTCGACGATCGCGCCGTCGGGCGACGCCGCAGCGTCATCGAGTTCGGCGAATGCGCTTATTTGCGATGCGTCGCCGGATGCGTAGCCGTCCCAGCGGTAAATGATGGTGGTGAGCGAGTCGCAAAAGTACATGGCGCTGCCGTCGGGACTGAAGCAGATGCTGTTGGCGATGCCGATCTTCGGCAAAGGCAGGCGTTCCAGCGTCAGATCATGATTGAGCCGGTAGAAACTGCCGATGGCTTCTTTGCCGCTGCGTTCGTCCATGGTGCCGAACACCAGGCGGCCCTGACGGTCGCAACGGCCGTCATTGGTACGGGTCATCGGCAGCTCGGCTTCCACCGCGCAGATGGGGCTTACGGCCGAGGTCCGCAGATCGAAAAAAGCCAGCCGCGATGCGAGGCCGAGCAGCAGAATATTTTCATCCTCGGTGAATGCAAAACAGCACAATCGTTCCGGCATGATCCATTCGCCGCGCACGCCGCTGTCCGGCGCATAACAATGCAGCCGCTGCGCGCCGATATCGGTCCAGTAAACCCGCTTGCTGCGTTCGCACCACAGCACGCATTCGCCCAGAAAATTGCCGGCGTCGACCAGTAATTCGAGCGGCGTTTCGGATGGCGCTATCTCAGCTATTTCAGCTATCTCACGCATGCAGGCTTCCAAGTTTCATGTCGACTCCCATTTTAAATGCTGCTTCAATGCGACTCGCGCGGCACGGCCGAGCCGCGGCAGCCGACCAGGAAATCCAGATCCACACCTTGATCGGCCTGTAGTACATGGTCGATATACATGGATTGGTAACCGCCGCGCATGCTCGGTTTCGGCGCCTGCCATTGTGCCTGCCGCCGCGCCAATTCTTCGTCGCCGACGTCGAGATGCAGGCGCCGTTCGGCGACATCCAGATCGATCATATCGCCGTCCCGCACCAATGCCAGCGGCCCGCCCATTGCCGCTTCCGGCGCCACATGCAACACCACCGTGCCGAATGCGGTGCCGCTCATGCGCGCGTCCGAGATGCGCACCATGTCCCGAACGCCTTGTTCCAGCAGTTTTTTCGGCAAGCCCATATTGCCCACTTCGGCCATGCCGGGATAACCTTTCGGCCCGCAATTCTGCAGCACCATGATGCAACTGGCGTCAATGTCGAGATCGGGATCGTCGATGCGTTCCTTGTAGTGTTCGATGCTGTTGAACACCACGGCGCGGCCGCGGTGCCGCATCAGCGCCGGCGATGCGGCCGACGGTTTGATGATCGCGCCGCGCGGCGACAGATTGCCCTTTAATACTGCGATGCCGCCTTCTTCCTTGAATGGCTCGGCCAGCGGGTGGATCACGTCGGGATTGAAATTTTCCGCATGTTCGACATTGGCCGCCAGGCTGCTGCCGGTAACCGTCAGGGCCGCGCCATGCAAGCTGCCCAGCAGTTCGCGGATCACGACCGGCAAGCCGCCGGCGTAATAAAAATCTTCCATCAGATATTGTCCCGACGGCATCAGGTTCAAAAGGCAGGGGATATCGCGCCCGAGCCGATCCCAATCGGCCAGCGTCAAGTCGACGCCGATGCGCCCGGCGATGGCCAGCAAATGCACTACCGCATTGGTCGAGCCGCCGATTGCGCCGTTGACCATGACGGCATTTTCAAATGCCTGCCTGGTCAATATTTGCGACAGCTTCAAATCTTCGTGCACCATATCGACGATACGGCGTCCCGTCATTTGCGCCTGCAGTTTGCGGCGCGAATCGACAGCGGGAATGGCCGCATTGCCCGGCAAGGCCACGCCGAGTGCTTCGACCATGCTGGCCATGGTCGAGGCCGTGCCCATGGTCATGCAGTGTCCGGTCGAGCGCGACATGCACGATTCCGCCTGTTTGAAATCGACCAGGGTCATGCGGCCGGCGCGCAAGTCTTCCGAAAATTTCCAGACATCGGTGCCGGAGCCGATCGGCTTGCCGCGATAGTTGCCGTTGAGCATGGGGCCGCCCGACAGCACGATGGTCGGCAGATCGACGCTGGCCGCACCCATCAACAACGCCGGCGTGGTTTTGTCGCAGCCGGTCAGCAATACCACGCCATCGATCGGATTGGCGCGGATCGATTCTTCCACATCCATGCTGGCCAAATTGCGAAACAGCATGGCCGTCGGACGCAGATTCGATTCGCCCAGCGACATCGCGGGAAACTCGACGGGAAAGCCGCCGGCTTCCAGTACACCGCGTTTGACGGCTTCGGCCAGATCGCGGAAATGGCCATTGCATGGCGTCAGTTCGGACCAGGTATTGCAGATGCCGATCACCGGACGGCCATCGAAGGCATCGCTCGGATAGCCTTGATTTTTCATCCAGCTGCGGTGAATGAAACCGTCTTTGTCGTCGCTGCCGAACCAGGCCTGCGAACGTAAGCGGCGGTTTGGGTGTTTTGGTTCTGTCATAGTGTCTTTGAATTAATTTTTGTTGTCGTTGTCATGGGAATCAGGCCGCGGGCTTGGGCGATGGCGATGGCGCCGAAACCTGCCAGATCGGCTTGTTGCGCGTCGTTGACGATGATGCAGTTGCCATAGAACAAGCCGTTTTCCTGAATCAGCAAGGCCAGCGATTGGCGCAGCATCGGCTTGCCGGCGATGACGATCGGCGTGTCGGGCCGCATCTGGATCGCCGTACTGTTTTTTAGTGTCAGCACATCCCCGCTGAGTACCGCACCGAGTAAAAAATTGGCGCGTTCATCTCGCTGCACGTCGGTAAACTGCGCCAGGGTGCGGACGCTGAAACAGGCCCTTGCCAGCCCGGTCCGTTGCGCGGCCTGTGCGCCTGCAAGTACCATTTCCGGGGAAAAAACGTGCGCGAAGTCGGCCCCCAGCGATTGGCTGATCAGCGTGCCCTGAGTGATGACCTGCAAGAGTTCGCCGGCCAGCGTGGTGGCGCAGCCGGCAATCCGGCTCTGTTCATTGATGCTGACCATTTTGGTATGCGAGCCGGGCATGATCAACATGGTGCGTCCGGCCTGAGCCAGATCGAGCCGGGCCAGCAGCCCCATCGCTTCGGTTTCCTCGCCACGCATCATGTCCATGGCTTCGTGATTGTGCATGCCGACCGGTTCGGCCGGATTACGCACGCCGGGGATGATCCACAGCGGCTGGGAAAAGACTTCGGGCATATCGATGGGCAGCATTCCTTGCGCCAGTTGCGCCAGTCCGGCCGGCGCCGTCAGATGCGGCACTTCGATCAGTCCCATGGACGAGGAGATCATGCCGCTGGCCAATGCCAATCCGACATCGGCGGCATTGACGCCGGCCTTGGTCAGCGCCCCCAGGATCGTATCGCGCACCGCCTGCTTGAGTGCGTGGTTGTTGCCGTTGATGGCGGTATCGCGCACGCCGACTTCAATTTGAGACTGTGCGATCAGCTTTCCGTGCTGCCACAGCGAGCTCCTGGTATTGGTGGTGCCGGCATCAATGGTGACGATATTCATGTTTTATGGGTATCAAAGCAGCGAGACATCTCATCATAAAGTGCGCTCCAATATCACACTAATCAATTATTCTTCATTTCTGATATTGATTCGGATATGATTATTCGAATGAATAATCCTAATTACAACGCCGGCATCAACGCCAATCTCAATCCCAACTGGTTTTTGCGGGCCCGTCTGAAGCCGCGCCAATTGCTGTTGTTGATCGCGCTCGACGAGCAGCGCAATATTCATCGGGCCGCCGAAGAATTGCACATGACCCAGCCGGCGGCTTCCAAGCAATTGAAAGATCTGGAAGATATGCTGGAAGTACAGTTGTTCGATCGCTTGCCGCGCGGCATGGAGCCGACCATCTATGGCGAAACCATGATCCGCCACGCGCGCATGGCGCTGCTCAGCCTGTCGCTGGCGCATGACGATATTGTCGCGCTCAAATCCGGCCTGGCCGGCCAGGTCGAGATCGGCACCATCATGACACCCGGCATGTCGCTGCTGCCGCGCGCGATCTCCCGCGTCAAACAGCAAGCGCCGCTCTTGCGCATCGGGGTGCAGATGGAAACCAGTAATATTTTGCTGGAACGGCTGCAGCGCGGCACACTGGATTTCATGATCGGACGCATCCTGGAAAAGGAACAAAAGTCTGGTTTGCAATATGAAGAATTGTCCGAAGAGCCGGTCTGCGCCGTGGTACGCATGGGCCATCCATTGCTGAGTGCGCAGGGATTGGAACTCAAGGATATCGTTACCTCTGCCTGGATCTTGTCGCCGCAGGGAAGCGTCTTGCGCCATCGCTGCGACATGATGTTTCGCTCGGCCGGACTGGAACCTCCCATCAATGTGATCGACACCACAGCCATTCTGCTGATCGTGGTATTGCTGCAGCAAACAGATTCGCTGCACGTGATGCCGGTCGAAGTGGCGCGCTTTTACGAGTCGCTCAATATATTGAGCATTCTGCCGATCGAATTGCCCTGCAAGATGGACGCGTTCGGCATCATCACGCTACGCGAACATCTGCTCTCGCCGAGCGCGACTGTGTTGTTGACGGCAATCCGCGAGGTGGCGCGGGAAATTTATTGAGATAAAACGTTCCTGATTTCTTTAGAGACTGTTGCGAAATTAAGGCCGTCAGGCGGGCTGTTGTACTCCGTTCGTGTCCCCCGGCGGCCTGCGGCCTCCTCCTCCTTTACCTCACTGCGCACAACACCCCGCCTGACGGCCTTAATTTCGCAACAGCCTCTTATTACCTGTTGAGGTGACCCTCCCTTCGACAGGCTCAGGGCGAACGGGGTTTTTCTAAATTTCCGGTTATTGTTATCGCTCCACATCGGTCCACTGCGCATCGTTTTCATGACTTCGAATCACTGCCTCGATGAAGGCCATGCCGGCCACGCCATCGTCGACATTGGTCAGCCAGCGCGCGGCTTGGGGAACCGGCTGGCCGGCATCGATTGCGGCGATCTGCAGCGCGGCATCCACATACAATTGCGCGAAGGCTTCCATGTAGCCTTCCGGGTGGCCGGCAGGCACGCGGGTGGCATGCGCTGCGGCGGCGCTGGAAACCCGTCCCGGCGTCAGGCGCTGCGCGTTGCCGCCTTGCGGCGTAATCCATAATTCGTTCGGATTTTCCTGATTGAAAGCGAGTTGGGCCTTGCTGCCGTACAGGCGCAAACGCAAGGCATTTTCGCTGCCGGTGGCGACCTGGCTGGCCCACAAGGTGCCGCGCGCGCCATTGGCGTAGCGCAGCATGACTTGCGCGTGATCGTCGATGGGACGGCCGGGCACGAAGGTATTCAATTCGGCCAGTAATTGGGTTGGCGTCTGGCCGCTGATGAATTGCGCCAGTTGGTAAGCGTGGGTGCCGACATCGGCTAGCGTGCCGCCCGGTCCCGAACGCAGCGGATCGTTGTGCCAGTTGTCGGCGGCGCCGGTGTTGGCGCTGCCGATCGAAGCTGCCAGCCAATCCTGCGAATACTCCACCTGCAGCAAACGCAAATCTCCCAAGTCTCCCGCTTCGACCAAGGCTTTGGCGTGACGCACCATCGGGTAGCCGGTATAAGTGTGGGTCAGCGCAAATACGCGATTTTTTTGCCGTGCCAGCGCGGCCAGTGCTTTGCCTTCGGCTAATGAAATGGCCAGGGGCTTATCGCAAATGACGTGAATGCCGGCTTCCAGAAATGCCGTGGCAACCGGGGCATGCAAATAGTTCGGCGTAACGATGGCAACCACATCGATGCCATCCGGCCGGGCCGCTTCCTGCCGCGCCATTTCGCGATAATCGGCATAGCTGCGGGTAGGATCGAGACGTATTTCTTCGGCGCTGGCGGCAGCGCGGGCGGGGTCGCTCGACAGCGCGCCTGCCACCAATTCGTAATAATCGTCCAGCCGCGCCGCGATCCTATGTACCGAACCGATAAACGCGCCTTGGCCGCCGCCCACCATGCCGAGCCTTAAACGTCGTTGCATATCTCGTACTTTCTTGGGTGATTTCTTGCTTATTTGTTCTTCGATTATTTATTCTTATTAATCACATCCACAAACACGGCAGCCAGCAATACCAGTCCTTTGATGACCTGTTGATAATCGATGCCGATTCCCATGATGGACATGCCGTTGTTCATCACACCCATCACGAAAGCGCCGATTACCGCGCCCATTACTTTGCCGACGCCGCCCGAGGCCGAGGCGCCGCCGATGAAGCAAGCCGCAATCACATCCAGTTCGAAGCCGGTGCCGGCTTTCGGCGTGGCGGTATTGAGGCGGGCCGCGAAGATCAGGCCGGCCAGCGCGGCCAGCATGCCCATGTTGATAAACGCGGCCAGGCTGACCCGTTCGGTTTTGATCCCGGACAATCGCGCGGCCTTTTCGTTGCCGCCCACGGCATACACGCGGCGGCCGAGCACGGTGCGGTTGGTGATGAAGGTGTAGACCAGAATCAGTATTGCCATCACCGCCAGCACAGTCGGAAACCCGCGGTACGTCGCCAGCAGATAGCTGAAATAAATAATCAGCGCGGCAAATACCGCATTTTTCCCGAGGAAGAAATAATAGGGCTCATTTTCCATACCGTGCGCGGTGTGCTTGGCGCGGGCGCGCAGCTCGACGTAAATCAGAATGAAGGCCATGACGATGCCCAGCAGCAGCGACAGGGCGCGCAAGTCGGCGTAGGCAAATGGATCGGGCAGGAAGCCCGAACTCAACATCTGGAAGCCTCGCGGAAAAGGGCCGACCGACTGGCCGTCCAGCAAGGCCAGCGACAGGCCTTTGAACACCAGCATGCCGGCCAGCGTGACGATGAAGGAAGGGATTTTAAAATACGCGATGAAGTAGCCTTGCATGCCGCCGATGACGGCGCCGGTGATCAGGCAGATCACGCTGGCCAACACAAAATTCATGTGGACATCGACGATCAATACCGCCGCCAGCGCGCCGATAAAGCCAACGACCGATCCCACCGACAAATCGATATGACCGCACACGATGACCAACAGCATGCCCAGCGCCATGATGACGACGTAGCTGTTTTGCAATACCAGATTGGTCAGGTTCAATGGCTGCAGCAGGGTGCCGTCGGTCATGAACTGGAAGAAACCCATGATGGCGATCAGCGACAGCATCATGCCGTAATCGCGGATATTGTTTTTCAGGAAGCCGGCATAATTTCTGACTGCCTGGTCCGGTGCCAGCGCCATTTTTTCCAGCGCGGCGGCGGCCAGTTCGGCGGCCCCATCGCGAGCGAGTTTATTTCCCATTCTTGTCTCCATGTTTTACGATAGCTCGCATGATCTTTTCCTGCGATGCTTCTGCTGCTGTGAATTCTGCTGCGAAACTGCCTTCATTCATCACGTAAATCCGGTCGCACATGCCTAGCAATTCCGGCATTTCCGACGAAATGATGATGATGCATTTGCCTTCATTGGCCAGCGCGCTGATGATGCTGTAAATCTCGTATTTGGCGCCGACGTCGATGCCGCGGGTGGGTTCGTCCAGAATCAGCACATCGGGTTTGGAAAACAGCCATTTGGCCAGCACCACTTTTTGCTGATTGCCGCCGGACAGATTCAACACCTTTTGCACCACGCTGGAACAACGGATCTTGAGCTTGCTGCGGTAATCTTCGGCGACCTTGAATTCACGCACTTCGTCGATCACCAGTTTGTTCGATACGCTGGTCAAATTGGCCAGGCTGATATTTTTCTTGATGTCTTCGTCCAGCAGCAGCCCCAGCCCCTTGCGGTCTTCGGTGACATACGCGATGCCATGGGCGATCGCTTTGCCGATGGTGCCGACATCGATTTCCTTGCCGTTTTTCAATACGCGCCCGCTGATGCGCTGACCGTAGGAACGGCCGAAAATGCTCATCGCCAGCTCGGTGCGGCCGGCGCCCATCAAACCGGCAATGCCGATAATTTCGCCCTTTTTAACATGCAGGCCGACGCCTTTGATGACGGCCCGGTCGGCATGTTGCGGATGAAATACACGCCAATCCTGTACTTCAAAAATGGTCTCGCCGATATTCGGCGTGCGCTGCGGATAGCGGTCGGCCATTTCGCGGCCCACCATGCGTTCGATGATGCGGTCTTCGCTGACGCTGTCGGTGCGGCAGTCGAAGCTGTCGACGGTATTGCCGTCGCGCAGAACGGTAATCGAGTCGGCTACCCGGGAAATCTCGTTAAGCTTGTGCGAAATCAGGATCGAGGAAATGCCTTGCTCCTTCAATTCCAGCAGCAGCATGAGCAAGGCCTCGCTGTCGCTCTCGTTCAGGCTGGCGGTGGGCTCGTCCAGGATCAGCAGCTTGACGTCCTTGCACAGCGCCTTGGCGATCTCGATCAGTTGTTGCTTGCCGACGCCCAAATGCGTGATGAGCGTCTCGGGCGATTCTTTCAGGCCGACTTTTTTTAACAGTTCACGGGTTTTTCTTTGCGCCGTTTCCCAGTCGATGACACCGTATCTGGATGGTTCGTTGCCCAGGAATATATTGGCGGCGATCGATAGCAGAGGGACCAGCGCCAGCTCTTGATGGATGATGATGATGCCGATTTTTTCGCTATCGTTGATATCTTTGAAGCTGCGAATTTCACCTTCGTATTCAATTTCTCCGGAATAAGATCCGTGCGGATAGACGCCGCTGAGCACTTTCATCAGGGTTGATTTGCCGGCCCCGTTTTCACCTACGATGGCGTGAATTTCGCCGCTGCGTACGCGCAGATTGACATTGTCGAGAGCCATTACGCCCGGGAAAGTCTTTCTTATCCCGCGCATTTCCAGAATTGTATTCGTCATATAACCTCTTCAGCTCGGCCCGGCCCCGGCACGCAATCTAACGATTAATTCGCGATTGATTCGCTATCTTTGTGAGGCGCCGGGCCTGGCCGCACTATACAGGGCGGCCAGGCCGATCTTGCCTTATTTGATTTGCGCTTCGGTGTAATAGCCGCTGCCTGTTACCAGGACTTCTTTCCAGTTCGTCTTATCGACAATAACTGGTTTCAGCAGGTAGGCAGGTACCACTTTGATGCCGTTGTTATAGGTTTTGGTGTCGTTGACGGTAGGTGCTTTGCCGTTCAGCATCGCGTCCACCATGCCGACGGTCACTTTGGCCAGTTGGCGTGTGTCTTTGAAGATGGTGGAGCTTTGTTCGCCGCGCAGAATCGATTTAACCGATGGGATTTCCGCATCCTGGCCGGTCACGATCGGCATCGGCATTTGCGGTGTGCCGTAACCGACGCCTTTGAGCGACGACAGGATACCGATGCTCAGGCCGTCATACGGCGACAGCACGGCATCGACGCGGTCTTTGGTGTAGTACGCGCTCAGCAGATTGTCCATGCGCGCTTGTGCAACGGCGCCATCCCAACGCAGCGTCGCCACTTTTTCCATACCCATTTGTTTACTACGCACCACCAGCTTGCCTTTATCGATATAAGGCTTCAGCACCGACATTGAGCCGTTATAGAAGAAGTGGGCATTGTTGTCGTCTGCCGAACCGCCGAACAATTCGATATTGAACGGGCCTTTGCCGCTCTTCAGGCCGAGTGCGGTTTCGATGTACTGCGCTTGCAGCACGCCAACCTGGAAGTTATCGAAGGTCGCGTAATCGTCGACGTTTTTCGAATTGCGGATCAGGCGATCGTAGGCGATGACCTTGATGCCCTTGTCGGCCGCTTTTTGCAGCACATCGGACAAGGTGGTGCCGTCGATGGCGGCGATCACCAATACCTTGGCGCCCTTGGTAATCATGTTTTCCAACTGCGCCAATTGATTCGGGATGTCGTCGTCGGCGAACTGGAGGTCGGTTTTATAGCCTTCCTGGGTGAACATCTTGGACATGCTTTCGCCATCCGAAATCCAGCGCGCCGACGATTTGGTCGGCATCGAGATACCGATCGGCCCTTTGCTTTGGGCAGCGGCGAATGGCGCCACGCCGAGTGCCATGCTGCCCAGCACCAGACCGGCAATGACGGATTTAATCGTTTTCATTCTTTGTCTCCAGATTATTTGTTGATTTGGACGAGTTATGCCGCGTTCGACGCGGCTCGCATCCGCCGCCCAGTCCAGCGCTTGTGTGCTGGCCATGGGCATCCGATGCGATCGAAGGATATTAAATTCTCCTTTGATATCTTTCAAATCACTTTAAAGCGTAATTTGATATCCAAATCAATATCGCATGCGTAGGCGATATTGGTCTAGTGCGAGATATGCAAGGTACAGGAACGGCCGGCAGCAATTATGCTGGCGGACCGCTGGATCAGCCAGTATTGAATAGATGAAAACGGATTTATTTATCGATACCGAATTTCATATCGATGTCAAATAAAAACTGATTGGAAAGATATCGATGGACAATCTAATATCCGCTCCATGGTGATTTGGCCGCCCGATATGTGTGCGGTCCAGCAATGGAAAAATAGGAAATAAGCATGTCGGAAACAAAGAAGATCGCTCTGCGTTCGGCCGAATGGTTCGGCAGCCAGGACAAAAACGGCTTTATGTATCGCAGCTGGATGAAGAACCAGGGGATCCCGGATCACGAATTCCAGGGCAAACCGATCATCGGCATCTGTAATACCTGGTCGGAGCTGACGCCGTGCAATGCCCATTTTCGTCAACTGGCGGAGCATGTTAAACGCGGCATTCTGGAAGCGGGCGGTTTTCCGGTCGAATTCCCGGTGTTTTCCAACGGCGAATCGAATCTGCGCCCGACCGCCATGCTGACCCGCAACCTGGCCAGCATGGATGTGGAAGAGTCGATTCGCGGCAATCCGATGGATGCGGTGGTTCTGCTGGTAGGCTGCGACAAGACCACGCCGGCGCTGCTGATGGGCGCCGCCAGTTGCGACATTCCGACCATCGTCGTCAGCGGCGGGCCGATGTTGAACGGCAAGCTCGAAGGAAAAGATATCGGCTCCGGCACCGCGGTGTGGCAATTGCATGAAGCGGTCAAGTCTGGTTCGATCACGATGCACCAGTTCATGTCGGCGGAATCCGGCATGTCGCGTTCGGCCGGTACCTGCAACACGATGGGAACGGCCTCGACCATGGCCTGCATGGCCGAGGCGCTGGGGACTTCGCTGCCGCATAACGCTGCCATTCCGGCGGTCGATTCGCGCCGCTATGTGCTGGCGCATATGTCGGGCATTCGCATCGTCGAAATGGTATGGGAAGATCTGCGCCTGTCCAAAGTGCTGACGCGCGCGGCCTTCGAGAATGCGATCCGGGTCAATGCGGCCATCGGCGGTTCCACCAATGCCGTCATCCATTTGAAAGCGATCGCCGGCCGTATCGGCGTTCCGCTTGAACTGGAAGATTGGACCAGTATCGGGCGCGGTACGCCGACTATCGTCGATTTGATGCCGTCGGGCCGCTACCTGATGGAAGAATTTTATTACGCCGGCGGCCTGCCCGGCGTGGTGCGGCGTTTGGGTGAAGGCGGCCTGTTGCCGCACCGGGATGCACTCACCGTCAACGGCAAGAGCTTGTGGGAAAACTGCCGCGAGGCGCCGGTCTATAACGATGAGGTGATTCGTCTACTCGGCAATGCATTAGTCGACGATGGCGGCATGTGCATATTGCGCGGCAATCTTGCGCCGCGCGGTGCGGTGCTGAAACCCTCCGCCGCGTCGCCGCAACTGATGCAGCATCGCGGCAAGGCGGTGGTGTTCGAAGACTTCGCCCATTACAAGCAGCGCATTATGGATCCGGATCTGGAGGTCGATGCCGATTCGGTGCTGGTGATGAAAAATTGCGGACCGAAGGGCTATCCCGGCATGGCGGAGGTTGGCAATATGGGCTTGCCGCCGAAGCTGCTGGCCCAGGGCGTGACAGACATGGTGCGCATTTCAGATGCGCGCATGAGCGGCACGGCCTACGGCACGGTGGTATTGCACGTTGCGCCGGAAGCCGCCGCCGGCGGGCCGCTGGGTGTTGTACGCGACGGCGACTGGATTTCGCTCGATTGCGATCAGGGCCGCCTGCATCTGGAAATCAGCGATGCGGAAATGGAGCAGCGTCTGGCAGCCGGCGCGGTGACGCCGGGCGTGCCGATGAAGGGTGGATATCAGCAACTGTATATCAATCATGTGCTGCAAGCCGATGAGGGTTGCGATTTCGATTTTCTGGTCGGCAGCCGTGGATCGGATGTGCCGAAGCATTCACATTAATTCACATCTATTCGCATTAACTTACATTAACAAAGCACACGATAAGATCAGGAAACAGCATGCTGCTCGTACAATTTACAAGTGAAAAAGGCCAGCGCCATGTCGGCCTTCTGGAGCAGGAAACACTTCGTGTGATCGAAGGTTATGCGTCGACTTATATGCTGGCTCAGGCTGCGATCGAGCAGAAAATCGGACTGGAAAAACTCGCCGCATCGGCAGCAGGTTCCACGCTGTTTGCATTTGACGCGGTGGCAAAAAGCGGCCGCCTGTTGCCGCCATTGGATCATCCCGATGATGCGCACTGCTTTGTTACCGGCACCGGCCTGACCCACTTGGGAAGTGCCGATACACGCGACGTGATGCATAAAAAAATTGATGGTGCGCTCGAGGCGCTGAGCGACAGTATGAAAATGTTCCGCCTCGGTGTCGAGGGCGGCAAACCGGATCAAGGCAAGACCGGCGTGCAACCAGAATGGTTTTACAAAGGCGATGGTTCGATTGTGCGCGCCAGCGAACAGCCGCTCGACATGCCTGATTTTTCGCTGGATGGCGGTGAAGAGCCGGAGATCGCCGGCTTATACGTGATCGGAGGCGACGGCCGTCCGTACCGCGTCGGTTACGCCATCGGCAATGAATTTTCGGATCATATCTCCGAGCGTCAGAATTATCTTTATCTGGCGCATTCCAAACTGCGCGCCTGTGCCGTCGGGCCGGCCTTGCTGGTCGGCGAATTGCCGGAGCATATCGTGGGTACTTCCCGGATTGTCGATCAGCAAGCGCGGGTGCGTTGGGAAAAACCGTTTCTCAGCGGCGAACAAAATATGTCGCACAGCATCGCCAATCTGGAACATCACCATTTCAAATATCCATTATTCAATCGGCCGGGTGATGTGCATATCCATTTTTTCGGGACGGCCACGCTCAGTTTTGCCGACGGCGTGAAGGTCGGGGCCGGCGAAGTATTCGAAATCGACGTGCCGGTATTCGGCCCTGCCTTGCGTAATTCACTGGCGGTGTATGAAACGGCGGCGGCGCAGGTGACTACCCTATGAATAACACTATGAACATTACCGGCGAAGCATTGATCGGGGGCGTCGGCGTCAGAGGCAATGCGGACAGCTTCCTGGCGTTCGATCCGGTCAAGGGGGTATCGATAGAGCCACCGTTTTATACCGTCGATACGCAGCAAATTGCCGATGCATGTCAGTCGGCGCAGGCTGCTTTCGATCCTTATCGCGCCACCGGCGACCAGCAACGTGCGGCTTTTCTGGAAACCATTGCGCAACAGATTCTGGCGTTGGGCGACAGCTTGATTGTGCGCGCCATGGCCGAGAGCGGCCTGCCGAGAGTGCGGCTGGAAGGCGAGCGCGGCCGTACCATCGGCCAATTGAAATTGTTCGCCGATCTGCTGCGCGGAGGTTCCTGGCAAGATGTGCGCATCGATAGCGCGCTGCCCGAACGGCAGCCGCCGCGGCCCGATCTGCGCATGCGTCTTATCGGCTTGGGGCCGGTCGCGGTGTTCGGCGCCAGCAATTTTCCGTTGGCGTTTTCGGTTGCCGGCGGCGATACCGCATCTGCATTGGCGGCGGGTTGCCCGGTTGTGTTCAAGGCGCATCCGGCCCATCCCGGTACGTCGGAGCTGGTCGGCCGTGCGATCCGGCAGGCCGCGCAAATATGCCAGATTCCGGCCGGTGTATTCAGTTTGCTGACAGGTGTCGGCAACGGCATCGGCGAAGCGTTGGTGCGCCATCCTGCCATTCAGGCTGTGGGCTTTACCGGATCGCGCCAGGGCGGTTTGGCGCTGATGGCCATCGCTGCCGCGCGGCAGCAACCGATTCCGGTATATGCGGAAATGAGCAGTATCAATCCGATGTTTTTGTTGCCCCGGGCTTTAGCCGGCCGCGCTGCGGAGATTGCCGGCGGTTTCGCCGCCGCGCTGACCATGGGCGTTGGCCAGTTCTGCACCAACCCAGGTCTGGTGCTGGGACTTCGGGGCACGGATTTCGAACGCTTTTGCGATAGCGCCGCGCAGGCCTTGGCCGGCGCTCAGGCGAGCGCCATGCTGACGCCTGCGATTGCCGGGAATTATCGGCGTGGCGTGCATGCGCTGGAAAATCATGCGGAGGTAAGCCGCTTGGCAGGCGGCGCACAAGACGAAGGCAAGGGCGGCCCGGCCTTATTCGTCACCACCGGCGTAGCCTTTTTGGCCGATCGCGTATTGTCGGATGAGATTTTCGGACCGGCTGCGCTATTGATCGCATGCGAGAATATGGCGCAGATGCGATGGATCGCCGAGAGCCTGGATGGGCAATTGACGGCCACTTTGCAAATGGACGAAGGCGATTTCGAGGCGGCCTCTACATTGCTGCCTATTTTGGAACGCAAGGTCGGCCGAATCCTGGCCAACGGTTTTCCGACAGGGGTGGAAGTCGTTTCGGCAATGGTGCATGGCGGGCCGTTTCCCGCGACCTCGGACAGTCGCAGCAGTTCGGTCGGCACCTTGGCGATCAATCGCTTCCTGCGCCCGGTGTCGTACCAGAATCTGATGCAGCCATTGCTGCCGGCGGTATTGCGCGACAACGATAATATTACGGAGACACTATGAATCATGCACCACAGTTGGCCGACTACCGCAGTTTGAAGGGCAAGCGGGTCTTTGTGACCGGCGGCGGCAGTGGCATTGGCGAGTCCATCGTGGCCGCGTTTGCCGCGCAAGGCGCACAGGTGGCATTTGTCGACATCGCCACCGAGGCCAGCGAGGCCTTGTGCAGGCGCTTGGCCGAGGCCGGTTTGCCGGCGCCGATTTTCAGGCATTGCGATATTACCGACATCGTTGCCTTGCAGCGGGTGATGGCGGACCTGGCCGCATCGATCGGCGATTTCGACGTGTTGGTCAACAACGCCGCCAACGATGAACGCCATCAGATGGAAGACGTGACGCTCGAATACTGGAACGAGCGCATCGCGATTAATCAGCGCCCCATGTTCTTCACTTGCCAATCGGTAGTGCCTGGCATGAAGCGCAAGGGTGGCGGTTCGATTATCAACGTCAGTTCAATTTCGTGGCACATCAAAGGCGCCGGTTTTCCGGTTTATGCGACGGCCAAGG
This sequence comes from Herbaspirillum sp., assembly GCA_036500325.1. Taxonomy (GTDB): domain Bacteria; phylum Pseudomonadota; class Gammaproteobacteria; order Burkholderiales; family Burkholderiaceae_D; genus Herbaspirillum. The sequence continues at coordinate 20,839 of DASYCG010000055.1, forward strand.
CGGCTGTAATCGGCCTCACGCGCAGCTTGGCGCGGGACGTGGGCGCCTACGGTATTCGTGTCAATACCGTGACGCCCGGATGGGTGATGACGGAGCGTCAGGTAGCGCTTTGGCTGGATGCCGAAGGTGAAATCGAGATAAAGAAAAATCAGTGTCTTCCCGGGAAGTTGATGCCTGAGCACATCGCTTCGATGGTGATGTTCCTGGCATCGGACGACAGCGCAATGTGTTCAGCACAGGAGTTTATCGTCGACGCCGGTTGGTGTTGACAATCCAACGCTAGCGTTTGGCTAGCATTTTCAGAAGCGGTAACAGTTTAAAAATGGCGGCATCGCGCCAGGGATTTTTGCATCCAAAAATTCGTAATGAGGTTCGTAATGAGACTCGTAGTGAGCAGTATCGGTTGGGCATCCGTGCAGTAGGCTTCGCAAGAAGGTTTGATTTCTATCTCGAAAGAGAGAAGACTTTAGACAAAAATTAAACTAAAAAAAGGAGATTTAATATGGACCATAAAAAAAACCAATTGCAACGTATTTTGACGGCGGCTGTCACGCTGATGATCGGTGCCGCTTGCGCCCAGGCACAGGCCCAGGTCAATGTCACGATCTACGGCCGCGTCGATGCGGGTGTCGACTTTCAAACCGGTGTTGCGCTGAAAAATACCAGCGGTGCGACGACGGGCGAAACCGGCAATATCATCGGGGCGTCCGGGAATCAGTGGGGCACCAGCATGATCGGCTTTAAAGGCGTCGAAGATCTGGGCGGCGGACTGAACTCGTTTTTCCTGCTTGAATCCGGCTTCGATGCGACCAACGGCGCGACCAACGGCACGGCATTGTTCAATCGGCGCGCTTATGTCGGCTTGAACGGTTCGGCAGGTTCCGTCAAGTTCGGCAAGAACTTGTTTATTTCCAACGACGTCTGGTTTCTCGATCCTACCGGCCAGCAATTCATGAGTACGCAAAGTCTGGTCAATGGGCGCAACTGGCCAGGCGCCGATAACGTGATCGAATATCAGACGCCGACCATGGGCGGCTTTGGCGCTACCTTGCAAACCAGTCTGGGCGAGGTGCCGGGCTCTACTACGTCCGGCCGCAAAGACGGTGCATCTCTGGTCTACACAATCGGCGGTCTCGAATTACGCGGTATCTATGATGTCATTCGCGACAACAATGGCGGTTATAGCAATCTTTATACCGCTTCCAAGGAATTGACTTTGGGCGGCACCTATACCATCGACAAAATGAAGCTGTTTGTCGGCTATGAGCATCTGTCCGCTACCGACGATCCGGTCGCTACCGACGCGACCAAGCTCAATCATTACTGGATCGGCGCCAACTACAACATAACGCCGGCATTGACTTTGATTGGTGCGGTCTACCACGCAAATCTGAATAACAACGGCGGCGGCGCCAATCTGTTTTTGGTAGGCGCCAATTACAATCTGTCGAAACGGACCTTGTTGTACGCGGATATCGGTACCGTGCGTAATAGCGGCAATGCCAATTTCGCTGCTGAATTCAGCAACCCATTACCTGGTCATTCACAAAATGCCGGTTATGCCGGTATCAGCCATAGTTTCTAATAGCGTTGTATAGCAGGTGTTTGGTAGTAAAGCAGTAGCAAGTGCAGTGATGTTTTGACTCCCCTGAGCTTGGAGGCAACAGTCGAGGGACTTGTTGCCTCTTTTTTTAGATGATGCGGATGCAAAAATGGTAAGTATTTTTCTCGCTTATTCTCCTCAGGCGCGCATTCATTATTATGGCGCGCACGCGCTGGCGCAATTAAAGACATTAGGCGACGTACGCCTTTATCACGGCGAATCGCCAATAACATCCGACGATCTGATTGCGCTGGCAAAGGATTGCCGGATCATCATCGCGTCGCGGGTTCCCGAAGTTCCTGCAGAAGTATTCGCGCAATTGCCGGAACTTATTGCGTATTGCCGCGGCGCAGTCGATATCCGCAATATCGACGTCGGTGCGGCCAGTCGCAACGGGGTTCTGGTTACGCAGGCAACGCCCGGATTTGCCGGCTCGGTCTCGGAGTGGATCATAGGCGCCATGATCGATTTGAGCCGCGATATTTCGCGCTCAAGCAACGCCTATAAAAACGGACTTGCCCCGGCAATCCGGATGGGATGCGAATTGCGCGGAGCTACGCTGGGTGTGGTCGGGTATGGCACGATCGCCCGTTATCTTTGCAAGATCGCCAATGCATTTGGCATGCGGATACTGATCAATGACCCGTATGTGCAGCTTGACGAAGCTGACGGGATCGATGCCATCGACGCCGTCAATTACCGACAAGTGTCATTCGATGCGCTGCTTGCCGAATCGGATTATGTCGTCTGTCTTGCTGTTGCGAACACAGCCAACGAAAACCTTTTCCACCGTGATGTATTTACGAAAATGAAGAAAACGGCGTTCTTCATTAATGCTTCACGCGGCGAATTGCTGGCTGAACCGGATTTGTTGCTGGCGCTCGATACAGGTGAGATTGCCGGCGCGGCAATCGACGTCGGACGTGCTGCGGACCAAATGCCTTCTCCGAAGCTGGCCATGCATCCGTTGATATCGGCTACTCCCCATATTGCCGGGCTGACGCCGCAAGCGGCCTGGCACCAAGCCATGGATACGGTCAATCAGGTAAGGGCATTGCTGGCCGGCCAGATACCGGCGGGTGCGATGAATGCGCCGGAAGCGTTCCGCCTGTCGTCATTTTCTTGCTCGCATCAAGGATAGTTGTTGACTTCGATAGGTTGGTTCTCTATATTTATAAAACCAAAAATGTGTAATGACGAATAGCGGCAAAGCAAGGAATACAAGTAAGCGGATGCGGAATTTTTCGATCCGCATTATTTTTATCTCGTTCGGTACATTAAACATATAAAACAGAAAGACGGAGATATGTTGCCAGACAGGATTGCCGAAATACCTGCCGAAGTCCCTTCCGTATCTGCGGAATCGGCACATGCTATCCCATCGCAAGCGATCCTTTCCTTGAGCGAGGTGACCAAGCGCTTCCCCGGCGTGCTGGCGCTGGATCGCGTCAGTTTCAGCCTGAACAAGGGTGAGGTGCACGCGGTCTGCGGGGAGAATGGCGCAGGCAAGTCGACGCTCATGAAAATCATCAGCGGCGTTTGGCCGCCGGATGAAGGCGAGATCATCTACAAGGAGCAAGTTTGCCGTTTTGCTTCATGCACGGCGGCGCAGGACGCCGGCATTGCGATCATCCATCAGGAATTGAATCTGATTCCGCATCTGTCGGTTGCAGAAAATATCTTCCTGGCGCGCGA
>DASYCG010000056.1:0-24163 GCA_036500325.1 Herbaspirillum sp.
AATGGAAGCGCAGTTGCGGCTTCCATTTTTGCTTTCTGGCGCCTTTACGCCGGAGGTCTTGGTTCATTACCCCCTCTGCGCCACAAATCCAGTGCGCCTATTTTCCCAAAATAATTTCACGCTGCAACCGCCCTGGTTAGCGATATAGGCCGGATTTACATGTTAAATTTATATAACTTTTCGTCACCGGCGAAGACGTTGCGCAAAACAAAAATTAAGCAAAATAAATAATCGCGTGGGGGCTCGTGATGGCCATTACCACTTCCGGTGGCGGTGGTACTTGGAGGGGAGAGACGGGCTTTTATGAATTTGGCCCAATCATTGCAGCCCAGGCGCCACACATTCTGTCCTCATATGGCGTAAAGATCATTAAGGCCAGCAGCATTGAAAGCACTGATGCCGTCTTCTCGGAGGAGACCTTGGGTTCCGGAGCGGAGGGTAAGCCTTTGCTGCTGATCTATGCGCAGAACGGTCGGGTTATGAGCGATATAAATGGCTCGATAGTTCGCTTCCTTTTTACGGCTAAGCTGGTCGATAGCCGAACTAAAAAAATTATTTGGACGGCTTCGATCGACACCAGGACAATTGCCGGCAAGAGCATCGTGGGGAAAGCTATGTCAGGGGATTTCGATCAGAAATTTGCGAATGATATTTTGGGTGCGGTTGCCGCAAGAATGAAGAAAGAGGGCCTTATTTGAGCTTAACGTTGCGTTGTCCTCCGAGCCGGAAGGGCGGTCGAATTTTTCTATTTGAATTCCCGGAATATTCCCGGTTCATGATCGTCACAATGAATACGGGAAATATTTTTACAGTACGATAGAAAAAGCGGATTTATCATCTTTGCCGATTGCTCCTGGATCTCTGCTGCATTTCCTTGGGAACTAGCCGCGCCATCTCGCCTCCAACTGCTGACCCGTAAAGCCGCGCCGCTGTGTCGCCGACGTGCCGCCGTTTTTGTTATTCTTGTTTTGCCGCTCTGCTATCCCCTTCCATTTTATTGAGATCGCTGCTCATGACGATAAATCGCCGTACGTTTTTGCATTCTGCCGCCGCAACCGCCACCTTGGCTGCTCTGGGTATTGCACCGGAAGCGCTCGCTGCCAATCGCGTCAAACTCGGCGCGGCCTCCGATTTTTCCTTCGACGCACTGATTGCGCACGCACGCGAACAAGCCAAAACGCCGTACAAGCCGCAGCCGGCGCCGCCACGCGACATACTTGAAAAAATCGATTACCAAGCACTCGGTAAAATTAAATTCAATACCGACTATGCCTTGTTCGCCGATGGGCCGGGGCAGTTCCCGGTTACCTTTTTCTCTTTGGGACGCTTCTTTCAGTCGCCGGTACAGATGCATCTGATCGAAGGCAGCGGCGCCAATGCCAAGGCGCGCGAAATCATTTACGACGCATCTTATTTCGATATGCCGGCCGATAGCCCGGCCCGTAAATTGCCGGCCGGCAGCGGTTTTGCCGGGTTTCGTTTTCAGGAAAGCCGGCGCGGCAATCAAGGCAAGCTCGATTGGCGCAAGAACGATTGGGTGGCTTTTCTCGGCGCATCGTATTTTCGTGCGATCGGCGATCTCTATCAATATGGTTTATCGGCCCGCGGCATTGCGCTGGATGTGGCGCAGGCCGGCAAAGCCGAGGAATTTCCCAATTTCACCCATTTCTATTTTGCAGCCCCGGAAGACAAGAGCGACACGGTGGTGGTTTATGCGCTGCTCGATGGCCCCGGTATTTGCGGCGCCTATAAATTCACCATGCGCCGCAGCGCCGCCGTCATCATGGATATCGATACGGCGTTGTTTCTGCGGCGCGATATCGAACGATTCGGCATCGCGCCGCTGACGTCGATGTACTGGTTCTCCGAAACGGTGAAAGGCACCGGCGCCGATTGGCGGCCGGAGGTGCACGATTCCGATGGCCTGGCGATCTGGAACGGCGCCGGCGAACACATCTGGCGTCCGTTGAATAATCCGGCGCAAGCGACCGCTTCGGCCTTCGGCGACAACAATCCGCGCGGTTTCGGACTGCTGCAACGCGATCGCGAATTCAACGACTACCAGGATGGCGTGCATTACGAGCGTCGTCCGAGCCTGTGGGTCGAGCCTCTGGAAGGCTGGGGCGAGGGCGCTGTGCAACTGGTGGAAATTCCGACCGATGACGAGATCCACGACAATATCGTCGCGATGTGGGTGCCGCGCGCCAAAGCCGTGGCCGGCAGCAGTTATCGCCTGCGTTATCGCCTGCATTGGGAAAAGGACGAGCCCTTTCCCAGTCCGCTCGCACGCTGTGTGGCGACCAGGCTGGGCAATGGCGGCGTGCCGGGTCAGCCGCGGCCGGCCAATGTGCGTAAATTCATGGTCGAGTTCAAGGGCGCGCCGCTGGAAAAGCTGGCGTTCGGCGAGAAGCCGGAAGCGGTTTTGTCCACGTCGCGCGGCAGCTTTTCTTATGTGTTCACCGAGGCCGTGCCGAACGATGTCGCCGGTCACTGGCGCGCACAGTTCGATCTGACCGTCGACGGCACCGCGCCGGTCGATATGCGCCTGTATTTGCGGAGCAAGGACAAAACCTTGTCGGAAACCTGGTTGTACCAATACCAACCATTTAAAACCCGCGCCGTTTATGGCGGATAAAGGGATGTAATCCGCATGTGCGCTTCACAAATGCTTACGTGAGGTTGCGAAAATCGCCTACTGCCAAAGCGCGCCCGAACGGGCACAGTCAAGCTTCCGTCAGACAACACTGTTCGACGCGCAATTTCGCCCATGAATCCAGGAGATTAATATGATTCGAGCTACTAAAATTTCTGCAGTATTGCTTGCCCTTCTTTTCAGCGCCGGCGCCATGGCGCAATCGGCTCCGGAGTCGAATGGCGGCGCCAACGCCAAATCGGATAAGGTGACTGCCCAAAGTCCTGCCGACGCCGCGCAGAAAGATACTGCGAACAGCAAGATGTCAAAGACCACTTCCAACAAAATGAAGAAATCTCAAAAGGCCAAAGCCAAGGCCAAGGATAAATCCGGCGATATGAGCAACACCCCCGCGAATTAAGCGGATGCACAGCAAGCATCGCGCAAGCCTCGAATAAGCCTCAACCCCATATATAGGGTTGAGGCTTTTTTATGCGGCAGCAGAACCTAAGTATGGAAGGAGCTGTCCATTACACTATTCCAAGAAAGAGAAAGCGTGTATGTCAAATAATAATAAATATCGCGGGCTGCTTCTCGGCTGCGCGTTGATGGCATTGTTGCCGTTGGGATATGCGGCCGATGCCGATATCGGCACAGCGGCCGGTTCCGCAAATCTGATCGGCGCAATGCCCTATACCGGCTATGCGGCTGCCTCCTGGGGCGACGGCGTGATTCGCGGCGAAGGCGCCAGCGGCAATCGGACCATGCGGGGCAGAGCCGGGGAAATCCGGATCGGCCATACCTTCGATCCATTCGGCCTGGTCGATAACGGCTATGTGGCCGCGCCGGAGGCGCCACGGCTCGATATCATTTATTACAATGAAGGGCATCCCGACAACAACCATCGCGACGGCTATGCCGCGCAACTGGTGTTCCGTAAAAACGTACAGCCGACCTGGGGTGTCGAGTTCGGCATCGGCCCCTATTTCAGCATGAACAGAACCACGATCAATCAAATCGAATCGGATGATGCGCGGGTCGGCGCACTGATTTCTCTGGCCTTCATCGGTCGTCTCGACGCCTATTCTCCCGGCTTGCAATGGCGGGTGGGCTATAACCACGTGGCGATTACCGGCGCACCCAGCTCGGATGTTGTGATGATCGGGATAGGCAAGGAAATCGGCGCGGTGCGTTCCAGCACGCCGGGCGGCGACGGACATCCGATCTGGTTAGGGGCTTCCTACGGTTTCGCGCAGACCAATCACTCGGGACCGGGTTATCGGCCAAGCTATTCATTGGAAGCAAAACAGTATTACGGGCAATTTGCGATTTCTCTGTCCGGTGTCGACGAGGGTAACGACCATGTCCGGGTCGATCGGCGTGGCGTCGCGGCGCAAGCCTGGTATGTGCAGCCATTCAGCCAGAATTGGTCCATCAGCGCCGGTGCCGGCCCCTACATTGCGAAGAATAGACTGGCATCGAGCGGCACCTCTTTGAATGGCCTCTTTTCGGTGCAACTGGATCGGAGTATCGGCAAGAATTGGAAGATATTCACGAATTTTGGCCGTGTCATTACCTTTACGGACAAGAATGATGTCGATCTTATAACTTTTGGCTTTATGCGGCGTTTCGGCTCCTGAAATTGCCGTTATTTTGCGGGTGGGCAGGGCACCGGAATCTAAGAACAGGTGTAATATCCGGCGTCGGCAGACGCCGCCAAATCCTGCGAATTTTGGCGATGCTCGAAGGCCGGATAAGCAGCATTTGAATGACACTTTCATCTAACACTTCATCGGTTCAGGGGAGCCCCTTCATGCGTACCATTACCGCCGTATTGTCTTTATTGTGTATTTTCATTTTGTCCGCATGCGACCAAAAAACAAGCTTTGAGCGTCAAGCCGAAAAAGATGCGAGTGCGCGTCGCGCTATTAATACCGGCGAAAAATAACGCTCCCAGGCTCTTCGCTAAATCCTACCTTTCAATACGTGATTGTCCGATGGAGTGCTTCGTCGGCGCTGCCTATAGTGGAACCTTATTCCCTATCGATTGGCAGCTATGAACAACCATACTTATAAAGTAATTGAGATCGTGGGCACTTCCGAAACCGGCTCCGACGATGCCATCCGAAATGCGATTGTCGAAGCAGGAAAATCGTTGCGCCACATCGATTGGTACGAGATGGTACGGCAGTCGGGCCATGTGGTCGACGGCAAAATCGGCCAATATCAGGCGACGTTGAAAATAGGTTTTCGTCTCGATAAATAAACGTGCGTTTGTTCATTCAATACAGGAGCAGAGCATGATCTATCCTTCGCATCCTTCCTATCCCAAAACCGTGCCCGGCACGCGCGATCCACAGCAAATGCCGGTTCTGCCGACACATGGCGGCGGCGTTAAAACCGGCGCCGTCCACAGGCCGAAAGAGGTGCATTACGATCCTGCCGGCAAGCCGATCGAATTCAACAGCGGCAGTGTGTGCGATCAGCAGGCCGGCGGCGATTTGAGCTGCCGGGAGCCGGACACGCGCGACGATAATTTCATCGATGACGCGGACAGCGCCGGAATGGATACGCAGTTGGAGCGCGACATGGGTACCGAGATCGATGATTTCAGAAAAATTAGAGCTAAAAAGCCGGCGCCGCCATTCGTCGAGCCGGACGGCACTGAAGATCCGCTGGCAGGCATCGACAAGGCTTAAATCCTTCTTCACAATGCAAAAGCCCGAAAGCGTACTTTCGGGCTTTTTATTTCTGCGGTCGCATTTTTGATAGGACGCTCGCCGAAACGATCCTTTTACTGGTGGGCAAGCATTACTTGCCGGTGCCGCCGCTGGTACTGTCGCTGGAGGAGCTGCTGCCTGTGCTGCCGCTACCCATGCTGCCGCCGGTAGAGCCGGTCGACGAGTCCGAAGGTGCAGGTGTTGCAGGTGTAGACGGTGTCATGGCCGACGATGGCGATGCAGGTGCCGGTGTGCTTACTGGCGCCGAGTCGCTAGGCGCGGTGGAAGTGGCTGGGGTGGGTGTCTGGTCGGGTTTTTTACAACCGCCCAGGGCGGCCAATACGACAGCCGTAGCAAATACCGTTTTGCGGATTATCATAGGTACTCCTTTTGTAGTTAACAATATTCTTACATCCGTTAGGATGGCGCTATGCCGCTAATGTTCCATCAAATGCGAAGGGCGTACTGTAGGAAAATGCCTCATTTGCCCGTAGGGCTCAGTGGCGGTTTACCTTCCATTTTGCGAATTCAGGGCAAAAACCGCCTAGTTCGGGTAAGCTCTGCGCCTTTGCTGCATAGCAGTCGATCGGGGCAAAACATGACATATGAAGAATATCTGGACGAGGTCACTACATTATTGACCGAGCTCTATAAATTGAGCGATGCAGCCGCCATCAAGCATGTGATGCGCGCACAGGCGGAGGATTTCTTCACCCTGCACGACGACGATCCGGCCATGCGCACGCAAGAACGCGCCGAACTGGACGCAAAAACCATTTTTGCGCAGAAAAATAAGTCGCGGCCCGAAGCGTTTCATAAGTCCGCTTCCAAACCCGCGGCTTCAAAACCGGCTTCCAAAACAGCACCAAAGCGCAGTAAATGATGGTCGCTGCCGATAATGCGTTGATTCACTGGATCGAAGACGGACAGCCGTGTTCCGCGCGTTGGCGTTCCGAAAGCGGCGTGCCGGCGCCCAAGCGGGTGCAGGTCGCCGACGATCGCATGGATGCCGATAGCGCCTATCGCTTGGCCTGCGAAGGCGTCGGCTTATTGTGGCGCGGCGATTTTCAGAATGCGCGGCAATTACTGCAAGCCCTGGCGCGCCGTATCGATCGGCCGGCGCCGGCCAAGCGGTCGCGCCTTAAAAAAGACGCGGCGCCGGTCATCGCCATTGCTGCGCAACCCTTTCATTTGCATCGCCAGGCACAGTCGCAACGGGCACGCACCCTTGGCATGCTGTTGTTGCCGCACGATAGCGATCACGGCGTGCCGTTGCGGCGCGCGCCGGATGTCCGGCAGGCTTGCAGCGATGCCTATGGCGCGGCGAGCGAGCCGTACGTGGCGTCGATGCGCGAATTGCTGGGATTGATCGGCGCGTTTGAATGGCGCAAGAACGGTGTGCCGGTGGCTGCTCTGGGCGAAAAAATTCATCCGCATTACGGCGTATTTGCGCCGATACGCGCCGAATACGTGGACTTGATCGCGCGCGCGCCGTTACCGGCGGGCGCCAGTGCGCTGGCCTTCGATATCGGCACCGGCACCGGCGTGCTGGCGGCCGTGCTGGCACGCCGCGGTGTCGATAAAATCATTGCCACCGATCAGGACCCGCGCGCGTTGGCATGCGCACGCGAAAACCTGGAGCGGCTTGGGCTGACGCAAGTCGAGCTGTTGCAGGCGGATCTGTTTCCGCCGGGTCGGGACTCAGAATCCGGCCCAGCCAGGGCCGGCTTGATTGTCTGTAATCCGCCATGGCTGCCGGCACGGCCGAGTTCGCCGATCGAACACGCGGTCTACGACCCCGACAGCTGCATGCTGCGCGGCTTTTTGCAGGGCTTGCCTGCGCATTTGGCGCCGGGCGGCGAAGGCTGGCTGATTTTGTCGGATTTGGCGGAGCATCTGGAATTGCGTTCCCGCGAGAGTTTGATGGCGATGTTTGCCGATGCCGGATTGCGTGTGATCGACCGGCACGATATTCGCCCGCAACATCCCCGCGTCAGCGATACGGAAGATGTGTTGCACAAGGCGCGCGCGGCTGAAGTAACATCGCTGTGGCGTCTGGCGGTGCTATAGATATTTAAATTTACTTGGGGATGGCAACGGTAATGAGCGATTACGACTACGACTTGTTTACGATAGGCGGCGGTTCCGGCGGCGTGCGCGCCAGCCGTTTTGCAGCGGGCTACGGCGCGCGGGTAGCGCTGGCCGAAAAGCAATACCTGGGCGGTACCTGCGTCAACGTCGGTTGCATTCCCAAAAAACTGATGTCCTATGCGGCGCACTTTCGCGACGATGTGGAAGATGCCAAAGGGTTCGGTTGGCAGATTGGCGAGACGCATCACGATTGGGCCACGCTGATTGCCAATAAAGACAAGGAAATCGGACGCCTCAACGACATCTATCGCAATTTGCTGAACGGCTCGGGCGTTACCTTGTTCGAAGGCCACGCATGCATAGAAGATGCGCATACCGTGGTTGTCAACGGCAAGCGGATCACCAGCCGTTACATCCTGATTGCCACCGGCGGCCATCCGACGCTGCCGGATATGCCCGGCAAACAGCATGGCATCACCTCCAATGACTTTTTCTATCTGCCGTCATTGCCGCCGCGCGCGATCGTGGTCGGCGGCGGTTATATTGCAGTCGAAATGGCCGCTATTCTCAACGGTCTCGGCAGCAAGGTGACGCTGGTGCATCGCGGGCCGCAATTGCTGCGTTCTATGGATGCCGATCTGGGGCGCTTCCTGGCGCATGAAATGGAAAAGAAGGGAATTGCGGTACGTTGCAATACCCTGATCGAAGGATTGACCGCCGATGGCGGCAGCAAGCAATTGCGCTTGAAGGACGGCGATGAAATCGACGCGGACTGCGTATTGTTCGCCACCGGCCGCCATGCCAATACCGAAAAGCTGGGGCTGGAAAATGTAGGCGTCCAAATGACGGATAACGGCGCGATCGTGGTCGATCAGCATTTCTGCACCGATGCGCCGTCGATTTATGCCGTCGGCGATGTCATCGATCGGGTCGCGCTGACACCGGTTGCACTGGCCGAAGGCATGGTGGTTGCATCGGCCCTGTTTCAGGACGGCGGGCGCAAGATATCGTATGAAAACATTCCGACGGCGGTATTCAGCCATCCGAATGTCGGCACGGTCGGTTTGACGGAAGCCGAAGCACGCGCCAAATTCGATGAAATCAAAATTTTCAAGACCGAGTTCAAGGCACTCAAGCATACGCTGAGCGGCTCCAGCGAACGGGCGTTAATGAAATTGGTGGTCGACGCCAAAACCGATAAAGTCCTCGGCGTGCATATGGTCGGCGCGGATGCCGGCGAAATCATGCAAGGCTTCGCGGTGGCGATGCAATGCGGCGTGACCAAGGCGCAATTCGATTCGACCATCGGCATACATCCGACGATCGCAGAAGAATTCGTGACGATGCGCACGCCGCACGCAGGCTAAATAACTCAGCAAATAAGTTAGCGGGAAAGACTGAAACCCATTCTAAATTGCGGCGTCACTTTCTCGTTGTAGTTCAGCAGGCTTTCGCCGTAACCGTAAAAATAATTCGCAAACAAATAACCGGCAGTGCCCGGAATCAGGCGCGACAGCGGATAGCTGAGCTGATTATCGGCGCTGCCGGCGTTGCCGTGCCTGCCCTTGCGCAGTTGCGTTGAAAATCCGATGCCGTCGGGTTTGCCGAAACTGATCTTCAGATCGACGTTGCCGCGATAATCGGCGATGTCCGGGTTGTCGGTCATCGGGCCCAGATAGGCATAAATCTTGGGCGCCACCGTCAGGTGATAATCGTTGAGGTTGCCGAAAGAAACGCTTGGTTCCACGAAGGCGATATTCAGGCTGCGCGATTTGGCGCCGTCCTGCCCATTCGATTCATGCTCAAGCCCGGTCGCCAGCGACATGCGGCTGATAAAGCGGTTGGCAACGCCCAGATCGGGCAGGAAATAAAACAGGCTCGGACGATAATTGGTATCGCGGAACGGCGACGACGGCGCTTGTAAATCCCATATCGAAAATTGCGTGTAGCCGAAATACAAATTGTCGATCAGGCCGCGCGAACGCGGGTCGTCCGGCTGGAATATCCGGTATTTGAAGCTGAGCTGAAATTTGGCGCTGACATCGTGGCCGCTGTTGCCGATGATGAAATAGGTCGGGTCTTTGAACGAAATGCGCGAGGCGTTGAGCAGATCCACCGCAACCGGCGGCGCGTCGACCGGCGGGGCATTGGCGCCGGCGGTGATGGTCGAGGCGGAACCGGCATTGTCGGCGGCGCCGGCTTCCGGCAACGCGCCCAGTGCTGGGTTCGGACGCACCAGCGTGACCAATATCGCCGAGGCGTCGTAATCGACCGGTTCGATGCGGACAATGCCGCGCAACGATGGCGGCAGCGTGCCCGCATACGCCACTTTGCGATATTCGCCTTTTGCCAGCTTGATGGCGGATGGACCGCTATCGGTGCGCTTCAACATCAATTGCACCGGCGCAGTCATATCTGCCGACGCCGATACTTTCACGGTATCCGGGATTTGATATTGGTCGCCGTTGTCATCGTCGCCGAATAACAGTGTCAATACCAGCGGCTTACTGGCGTCGTAGCGCTTGGCCGGTTGCAATACCGCCACACCGGCGCAGGCCTGATGTGCGAATAAGACAGCGGCAGCGCCGAGCATGCTGCGCGAGAATAATGTACGTAATGTACCTAAGGTGGGGGCATGCGCCAGTGCGAGGGTGCGTAAGACGCGTAATGGAGGTGTACTCGGACTGCCGGGTTGTTGCGGCGATACAGTCGATCGTATTTTCATGAATGCTTTGCAAAACGATTGATCGGAACAGGCGTGTCTAAAAAACATACGGCATGCGGAATGAATCCGCAGTAGGACAAGCTTTGGTTCTAAAGGTTGCGCTTCCATGCGCTTACTTTTTCCTGAAAAGTTCTGACATGTCGCCGTCATACTCACCGTTGACGTAGCGTTAATGCTACATTCTTACAAATTTCTCGGGAGTATTATTTTGCAATCAGGCAATGTGACCGAGTAAATATCAGGGTTTCATTCGCATTGGCAGGGCTGAGTTTATATCCCGCAGTCAAGCCCCGTAGTTTATACCCCAATTCTCAGCCTCCAGCGTCGTCCGGCGCAGTTTAGTTTATTGCATTTCCATAGTGTCATTTTTTATCTATGCATCAACCAATGTTTGAATTGTTTTCCGGTTCCGAACCGATGATGTTGCGCAGCTATGATCATCGTATCGTTGTCGTCTCGATACTGGTGGCGATGCTGGCGTCTTATACCGCACTGGATATGGCGAACCGCATTGCGATCAATCGCAATACGGCCGCACGCTGGTGGCTGGCCGGCGGCTCGCTGGCGATGGGCATCGGCATCTGGTCCATGCATTTCATCGGCATGCTGGCGTTTCGTCTGCCGATTGCGCTCGGCTACGATGTCTGGCTTTCCTTGTTGTCGCTGCTGGTTGCGATGCTGGTCTCCGCGTTCGCGCTATGGCAAGTCAGCTTGCCGGAATTATCGCTGCGGCGGCTGTTGCTGGGAGCGCTGGCAATGGGCATCGGCATCGCTGCGATGCATTACACCGGCATGGCGTCGATGCGTATGTCGCCGGGCGTGATTTATGATCCTCGCTGGTTTGCGCTGTCGCTGCTGATTGCTGTGAGCGCGGCCGGCGCGGCATTGTGGATCGCATTTAAGCTGCGCCAAAACATGAAGCAGGGCCGGCTCGCGCGCGCCGCCGCCGCCGTGGTGATGGGGCTGGCGATTGCAGGCATGCATTATTCGGGCATGGCTGCCGCGCACTTCCCGCCGGGCAGTATTTGTACCGCATTGGTGGATGGTTTTTCACCTAGCTGGGTGGCCGTGGTGGTGGTTATCGGCACACTCGCTGTGTTGACGATAGCGTTGCTGACTTCCGTGCTCGACGCCCGTTTGGAGACGCGCACCGCGAAGCTGGCGCACTCATTGGCGCGCGCCAATCAGGAACTGACGCAACAGGCCTTGCATGATGGGCTGACCAAGCTGCCTAACCGCGTGCTGTTCGAAGATCGTCTGGATCAGGAGCTGCAGAATGCGGCGCGGGAACGCCGGCATTTCGCGTTGATGTTTATCGATCTGGACGGTTTCAAGGCAATCAATGACGAGTTGGGCCATCATGTCGGCGATCTGTTGCTGATTGAAGTGGCGCGCACGGTACAAGGCGTGATGGTCGGCGGCGATACCGTGGCGCGTCTGGGCGGCGATGAATTCGTTGTGTTGATCGATGTGGCGCAACCGGAAGATGCCGCGCAAGTGGCCGACAGGCTGGTGACGCTGATCGGGCAGCCGTTCACCGTCGAATCGCATGAGCTGCAGGTTTCGGCCAGCATCGGCATCGCGATTTATCCGGAGGACGGCACCACCCGCCATGAGATGCTGGTCAACGCCGATGCGGCGATGTATCACACCAAGCGCAGCGGCCGCAACGGATACCACTTTTTTGCGCCATCCATGAACGCCAACGCGCATCATCAATTGCAATTGCTGCACGATATGCGGCATGCGATCGAAAATCAGGAATTCGTGGTGCATTATCAACCCAAATTCGCAACACGGGATGAGCGTGTGCTTGGCGCCGAAGCGCTGGTGCGTTGGCAGCATCCGGTACGCGGCCTGATGCCGCCGGACGAATTTATTCCGCTGGCGGAGAAATCCGGGCTAATCGTCCCGATCGGCGAATGGGTGCTGGATCAAGCCTGCGCGCAAATGAAACGATGGATCGAGATGGGGTATCGCGACTGGAAGATGGCAGTGAATTTTTCGGCCGTGCAGTTTGCGCACGAAGGTCTGCTGGAGATGGTCAAGAGTACGCTGGAGCGCTACAACTTGCCGCCTCAATACCTTACGCTGGAAGTCACGGAGACCACCGCGATGGAGAATGTCGACGCCAGCATGATTACCCTGGAGAAGATTGCCGCGCTGGGTGTCGACATATCGATCGACGATTTCGGTACCGGCTATTCCAGCCTGCTTTACCTGAAACGCTTGCCGGCCAACGAATTGAAAATCGATCGAGGCTTTGTGCGCAATCTGGCATTAGGTTCTGACGACGAGGCGATTGTGGCGGCGGTAGTGGCGTTGGGCCGCGCGTTGAATCTGAGGATCGTGGCCGAGGGGGTGGAAACCGAGGCGCAGCAGTTATTCCTGGATGAGGCCGGTTGCGATGCACTGCAGGGATTTCTTCTGGGGCGTCCGATGCTGCCGGAGCAATTCATCGAAGCAATCAAAATAACCAAGAAGTCCGAGATACTGAAATTGGTCCAGCAGGTTTAAAACGGGCTACAGTTTGGCAGTAGCCTTGTTTATAAAATCTTGCCGGGATTCATCAGATTCAACGGGTCCAGGGCTTGCTTGATATTGCGCATCAATTGCAATTCAAGCGGCGATTTGTAGCGCTGCAATTCTTCCCGTTTCAAGACACCGATCCCATGTTCCGCCGAAATCGAACCGCCGTGGCGATCGACGCTGTCGTGCACGATCAGGTTGACGGCAGACTGCGAAGCAATGAATTCGTTATCGTCGACACCGATCGGCGCGGCAACGTTGTAATGCAGATTGCCGTCGCCCAAATGCCCGAACGTGACCATGCGGCAGCCCGGAAAATGTTGTTGCAGCAAAGCGTCGGTGGCGTCGATGAAATCGGCGATGCGTGAAATCGGCAGCGAGACATCATGCTTGATATTCTTGCCTTCGCGCGCCTGTGTGTCGGAGATCCGTTCGCGCAACGACCACAACGACAAGGATTGCGCCAACGATGACGCCACTACCGCGTCATCGAGCAGGCCCGCTTGCATGGCATCGCCCAGCACTTGCTGCAATTGCGCTTCGGCGTGCGCTTCCGATTCGCTATCGGACAATTCCAGCAATACATATTGGGGATGCGGCTCGGCGAAAGGCAGTTGGGAATCCGGAAAATGCCGATGCACCAGTTGCAGGCAGGCATTCGACATCAGTTCGAATGCCGTCAGCGCGGCGCCGCAGCGCTCCTGCGCCATATTCAATAAAACCAGCGCCTGTTGCGGCGTCTTCAAGGCCGCCAGCGCGGTCATCCTGGCTTTCGGTTGCGGGAATAATTTCAATACGGCGGCAGTAATGATGCCCAGCGTGCCTTCGGCGCCGATGAACAGGCCGCGCAAATCGTAGCCGGTATTGTCTTTGCGCAGTCCGCGCAGGCCGCCGAATACCTCGCCCTGCGCCGTGACGACTTCCAGGCCCAGGCATAAATCGCGCGTATTCCCGTAACGCAGCACGCCGGTGCCGCCGGCATTGGTCGAGAGATTGCCGCCGATGGTGCAACTGCCTTCCGCGGCCAGCGACAATGGAAACAGGCGGCCGTGAGCAGCGGCGCTTTCCTGAATGGTTTGCAGAATGCAGCCGGCTTCGACGGTCATCGTATTGTTGACGGGGTCGACCGCGCGAATTTTATCGAGACGTCCAAGCGACAACAGTACTGCATGGCCGCTGCTGTCCGGTACGCTGCCCAGCACCAGGCCGGTATTGCCACCTTGCGGCACGATCGCCACGCGATGCTGCACGCACAGGCGCACCAGCGCGGCGACTTCCGCGGTATCGGCCGGACGCAATACCGCCAGCGCATTGCCGGTAAAACGCCGGCGCTGATCGATCAGATAGGGGGCGGTGTCGGCGGCCGCTGTCAGGACATGCGCCGCGCCGATCAGATCGCGGCAGGCGGCAAGCAGCGGCAGCGCATTCATTCGGCCGCTTTGCCGATCGCTTGCTTGGCCAGTTTTTTGGCGGCTTGCTTATACGGGCGCAAATACAGAATCGTGCACAGGAAAAACGAACAGCACAGCGCCGTCTCGGTCCAGCCCAGCGCGGCCGACAGCGGCACGCGGTCGCTGGTGGCGCGCACAATGCCTTCGGTGAAATACACCAGGATCAGCATGGAAGACCATTGCATGGTGTAGACATCGCGTTTGAGGACGCCGCGCAAAGGCAGCAGCAGCGGGATAACCTTCAGTACCAGCCAGGAGCCGCCCGGACGCAACGGCGCCAGCCTCAGTTCCCAGGCCACGCACAGCGCAATCAGCGCAACCAGACTGGCGATTGTGCCCCAATGATAAAGTTTTGCGCGTGGCGAGATCATGATCGTTCCTGTAATTTGACAGCGGTTTGCGCCAGACGGCGGCCCAGCGCGACCGCCAGTATGCGCGATTCATCGGTAAAGGCGCGATCGCCGTTGACGCCGGCCCAATGACTGGCGCCATAGGGTGTGCCGCCGCTGGAGGTGGTCATCAATGCGGCTTCGGTATAGGGCAATCCCAGCAACAGCATGCCATGATGCATCAACGGCAGCATCATGCTCAATAAGGTCGTTTCCTGGCCGCCGTGCAAGCTGCCGGTCGACGTGAATACGCACGCCGGCTTACCGGCCAGTTCGCCCGACAGCCACTGCGTTGCGGTGCCGTCCCAAAAATATTTCATGGCCGAAGCCATATTGCCGAAGCGGGTAGGGGAGCCCAGCGCCAGGCCGTCGCATTGCGCCAGATCGATCGCTTCGACATAGGGTGCGCCTTCGGCCGGAATGTCCGGCGCGGTCGCTTCGCAGACCGTGGATACCGCCGGCACAGTACGCAGGCGGGCATCGCAACCGGCTACGCTTTCGACGCCTTGCGCAATGGCTTCGGCCAATTTGCGCGTGGCGCCATGCCGCGAATAATAGAGAATCAACAGCGTGAAGGGGGGTGTTTTCGGTGTTTTCATCATAGTTGGGTATTATCACTCTGTATGATGCGGTTTTCCCGATTGTTCGTCGGTTTTTTTCGATGATTTACTGTTTTATTTTGAATGTTCCTTATGGTTTCCAAGCTGCGCACTTTGTCCTGGCATGATCTTCGCGAATTGTTTCGTTTTGCCGTGCGCCGGCTGGATGAGGAGCGCTTGCCGCAGGTCGCCGGCGCGTTGACATTCACGTCGATCCTGGCGCTGGTGCCGATGGTGACCATTGCCTTCGCGCTATTTACCGCCTTTCCGCTGTTCAGCACTTTTCGCGCCGCGCTGGAAGCCTATTTCATCCAGAATCTGATGCCGGCCAATATGGCCAATACCATCCTGGGCTATATCAACCAGTTCGCCTCCAAGTCGGCGCGCTTGTCCGCGGTCGGCGGGGTGGCGCTGATTGTCACCTCCGGCATGACGATGTCCACCATCGACCATACTTTCAACCGCATCTGGCGCGTGCAGACCTCGCGGCCTTTGCTGCAACGTATTCTGGTCTACTGGGCCATCATCACCTTGGGGCCGCTGCTGATCGGCATATCGATTTCCGCTACTTCGTATGTAGGCGGCGCCACCACCGGCGCGGTCGGCGGTTTCCATTTGGTGGGCTCGGGCTTTTATACCCTGTGCTCGATCGTATTGACTACCTGCGCCTTCACACTGCTCTATATCGCGGTGCCGAATCAGACCGTCGACTGGCATGATGCGATCTGGGGCGGCCTGCTGGCCGGGGTCGCCTTCGAAATCGCCAAGCGCCTGTTCACTGCCTATGTGATCAAATTCCCGACCTACACCGTGATTTACGGCACAGTGGCGGCGTTGCCGATTTTCTTGCTGTGGGTCTACATGTTGTGGATGATCACGCTGGTGGGCGCCTTGCTGACGGCGGTGCTGCCGGTGATGCGTTATGAGCGCTGGGCGCACAAATCTACGCCGTGCGGCACATTCGCCGATGCGCTGGCGGTGCTGCGGGTGTTGTATCAGGCACGCGACCGGGAGTCGATCCTGGTCGATGTCGACCAGGTCCGCAGGCTGACGCATATCGGCTACGAGGAATCGCAATCGCTGATGGAGCGGATGCAGGCCGAAGGCTGGCTCGGACTGATCGAGGCGACCGAAGCGCCAAAGCGGTTTCGCTGGCGGCGCGGCCCGGACGACAGCCATGACCGCTGGGTATTGCTGGCCAACCCGTCCATGCTGACGCTGGCCGATGTGTATCGTCACTTTGTATTCGATGCGCAAACGCAACGCGAACAGGAGTCGGCGGTAGTGCAACAAATCGGTGCAGCGATCGACACCGCGCTGCATCGTTCGCTGGCTGCGTACTTCGACGACGACGCAAAATCCGCCGCGCAAACCGATGCTGCACTGCAAACGCAACTAATGGTTGCCGAACTGGGAACAGCCTCGTAGTATGTGTATCAAATACCTTAAACGCCTTGGCGTCCCGGCATAGTCCCGACTTAACCCTGACAGGTAGATACGCATATGAAAGTCTCAGAAGTCTTAAAAGTCAAAGGCAACATTCTTTACACAGTGACACCTGATACGCTGCTGATCGAGGCTGTGAATGCGATGGCGGAAAAGGATATCGGGTCGCTGGTGGTAATGGAGTTCGGCGAACTGGCCGGCATGCTGACCTTCCGCGAAGTCATCAAAACAGTCTATAAGAACGGCGGCTCGGTCGGCACCGACACCGTGCGCAAGCATATGGACGATCACCCGTTGACGGTGACGCCGGATACCGATCTGAACGAAGTGCGCCGTTTGATGCTGGAACAGCATGCGCGCTACGTGCCGGTGATGGACGCCAAGACCATCCTGGGCATCATGTCGTTTTACGACGTCGCCAAGGCAGTGCTGGATGCGCAGGGCTTTGAAAACAAGATGCTCAAGGCGTATATCCGCGACTGGCCGGAAGAGGAAGAAAGCCGGGAGTGAAGCCGGGAGTAAAAAGGCGGCAATTACGGCAAATTCCGCGGTTTTTGCCGCGGTTTTTACAATTACTGCGCTTGCCGCCGCCGTAGAATTTACAGACATGCACAAACCGTTCATCGTGCGATGAACGGTTTTTTTATGAGCGCTTCCGTTTTTTAACGGCGTTTAATTTAGCGGACATCGATTAATTTATGGCTTCAAATCCGGCTTCAAATCAGTTTTCCCTGTTGTCCCAGCGTCGTTTCGCGCCGTTTTTCTGGACGCAATTCCTCGGCGCCTTTAACGACAATGTCTTTAAAACAGCGCTGCTGACGATCCTGACCTACGATGCGCTCAACTGGACCGCGATGGATGTCGGCCTGCTCAATAACCTGATTCCGGGTTTGTTCATTTTGCCGTTCGTCCTGTTTTCCGCGACAGCCGGCCAGTTCGCCGAAAAATTCGAAAAATCGCGCCTGTCGCGTTACGTAAAAGTGCTGGAAATCGGCATCATGGGCATCGCCGCCTGGGGCTGGATGACGCACAATTTATGGATTCTGGTCGCGGCCATCGCCGGCATGGGCCTGCATTCGACGCTGTTCGGTCCCGTCAAATACGCCTATCTGCCGCAGCAGTTGAAACCGTCCGAGCTGATCGGCGGCAACGGCGTGATCGAGATGGGAACCTTTGTCGGTATTTTGCTGGGCGAGGTGCTGGGTGCGGTGCTGGTAGTACAGCGGCCATGGGGATTGATGCTGGTGGCGGGAGCCACTGTCGGCGTTGCGCTGCTCGGCTGGCTGGCCAGCCTGGGAATCCCGATCACGCCGGCGCCGGCGCCGGAATTGAAGATCAACTGGAATCCGTTCACCGAAATGGTCCGCAATCTGCGTTTCTCGCGGCAAAACCGGCCGGTATTCCTGGCCATGCTGGGTAATTCCTGGTTCTGGTTTTACGGCGCGATCATGCTCGCGCAATTCCCCTTGTTCGCCAAAGATTATCTGCATGGGGATCACAATGTATTCGTCCTGTTGCTGACCGTGTTTTCGCTCGGCATCGGCGCCGGTTCGCTGTTGTGCGAGCGCCTGTCCGGCCATCGGATAGAAATCGGCCTGGTGCCGTTCGGCGCGATCGGCTTGTCGATTTTTGCGATCGACCTGTTTGCCGCAAGCAACGGCTACAGCAATACCGCCACGGTAGGATTGAGCGGTTTCGTCGCCCAGCACGGCAGCCTGCGCATCCTGTTCGATTGCCTCATGATCGGCGTGTTCGGCGGTTTTTATATCGTGCCCCTGTTTGCGTTGATTCAGGTTCGTTGCGATCAGCAGCATTTGTCGCGCACGATTGCGGGGATGAATATTCTGAACGCGCTGTTCATGGTGGCGGCTGCTTTGCTGGCGATGGTTTTGCTGCGCGCCGGCCTGACGATTCCGGAGATTTTTCTGGTCACCGCCATCCTCAATGCACTGGTTGCCGCCTACATATTTTCGCTGGTGCCTGAATTCCTGGTGCGCTTTCTGGCGTGGCTGCTGATCCATACCATTCACCGCGTGCGCAGCGTGAATGCGGAGTATCTGCCGAAGCGCGGCGCGGCGATATTGGTTTGCAATCACGTCAGTTATCTGGATGCGGTCGTGATCATGGCGGTCAGCCCGCGGCCGATCCGTTTCGTGATGGATCACAACATTTTCCGCATCCCGGTGCTGTCGTGGCTGTTCCGCACCGCACGCGCGATTCCGATCGCATCCGCCCGCGAAAACATGGCGGTTAATTCGCGTGCCTATGTCGAGATTGCACAAGCCTTGCATGAAGGGGATCTGGTCTGTATTTTTCCGGAGGGCAAGCTGACTCGCGACGGCGATATCAACGACTTCAAGCAGGGTATCGCCAAAATCGTCGAACAATCGCCGGTGCCGGTGATTCCGCTGGCGCTGCGCGGCCTGTGGGGCAGCCTGCTCTCGCACAGGAAGCTAAACCCGTTTGAGCGCACATTCCGGCACGGCCCGTTTTCCCGGCTGGAACTGATGGTCGGCGTGCCGCTGGCGCCGGATGCGGTGACGCCGGCGCTGTTGCAACAAAGGGTTGCCGAGCTGCGCGGCAGTTGGAAATGAGGGAAATAAGCTTTCTGCCCCGGTTTTACCTGCATTTGGTGCTGCGCTGGTAAAATCGAATCTTTGTTATTTTAGAAATATATTATGTCCGGCAATACTTTCGGTTCGATGTTCGCGGTGACCAATTTCGGCGAATCCCACGGTCCGGCCATCGGCTGCGTGGTCGACGGCTGTCCTCCAGGGCTGGTTTTATCGGAGGCCGATATCCAGCCGGAACTGGATCGCCGCAAGCCGGGCACGTCGCGCCATGTGACCCAACGGCAAGAACCGGATTCGGTAGAAATTCTGTCCGGGGTATATCAGGGCGTGACCACCGGCACCCCGATCATGCTGCTGATCCGTAATGAGGATCAACGCAGCAAGGATTACAGCAATATCGTCGAAACCTTCCGGCCCGGCCATGCCGATTACACCTATTGGCATAAATACGGCGTGCGCGATCCGCGCGGCGGCGGCCGTTCGTCGGCGCGCCTGACAGCGCCTGCGGTGGGCGCAGCGGCGATTGCCAAGAAATGGCTGTTTGAACAGTACGGCACCACTTTTGCCGGCTGCATGAGTCAAATGGGCGATCTGGTAGTGCCGTTCGAGTCCTGGGACCATGTGCGCAATAATCCGTTTTTTGCGGCCAATGTCAGCGTGATCGCGCAAATGGAAGCGTATATGGATCAGTTGCGCAAAGATGGCGATTCCTGCGGCGCGCGCATCGATGTCGTGGCGCGCAACGTGCCGGTCGGCCTGGGCGAACCCCTGTACGACAAGCTGGATGCAGATATCGCTTACGCCATGATGGGGATCAATGCGGTCAAGGGCGTGGAAATCGGCGCCGGCTTTAAATCGGTCGTGCAGCGCGGCACCGAACACGGCGACGAGCTGACGCCGCAAGGCTTCGCCAGTAATAACGCCGGCGGCGTGCTGGGCGGTATTTCAACCGGCCAGGACATCACCGTATCGATAGCGATCAAACCGACTTCCAGCATTCGCACGCCGCGCCATTCGATCGACAAGGCCGGCAATCCGGTGATGGTCGAAACGCATGGCCGCCATGACCCTTGCGTCGGTATTCGCGCCACGCCGATCGCCGAGGCGATGCTGGCGCTGGTATTGATGGATCACGCCATGCGGCATCGCGCGCAATGCGCCGATGTCAAAGTCGATACGCCCATTATTGCCGCCCATAATTAATACCGGCGCCCGCGATAGGCCCTCCGTACGAAGTGGTTTTTTCGCAACGGGCCGATTGCCCCCTATGGGACCACGCGGCAGTGCGCTGCTTCCGCCATGCTTCTATGGCATAATCTAAGACCGATTTAGCCTCATTTTCAGACCGACAAACAGATCATGCTTAAAACGCTTTACGACAAACTTTGGGAATCGCATGTAGTGCACGCAGAAGAAGACGGCACTGCGATTTTGTATATCGATCGGCATTTGTTACACGAGGTCACGAGCCCGCAAGCGTTTGAAGGTTTGAAGCTGGCAGGGCGCCAACCGTGGCGCAACGCCGCCAATCTGGTCGTGGCCGACCATAATGTGCCGACCACCGATCGCGCCAACGGCATCGCCGACCCGATTTCGCGCCTGCAAGTCGAAACGCTGGATGCCAATGCCAAGGAATTCGGCCTGACCTATTTCAGCATGAACGATCTGCGCCAGGGCATCGTGCACGTGATCGGCCCTGAGCAGGGCGCGACGCTGCCCGGCATGACCGTGGTCTGCGGCGATTCGCATACTTCCACCCACGGCGCATTCGGCGCGCTGGCGCACGGCATCGGCACTTCCGAGGTCGAACATGTGCTGGCCACGCAAACGCTGCTGACCAGGAAATCCAAGTCGATGCTGGTGCAGGTCGACGGCGCCTTGCCCGAGGGCGTGACCGCCAAGGACATCGTGCTGGCCGTGATCGGCCGCATCGGCACCGCCGGCGGCACCGGCTACGCCATCGAGTTCGCCGGCTCCACCATCCGTTCGCTGTCGATGGAAGGCCGCATGACGGTGTGCAACATGGCGATCGAAGCCGGCGCGCTGTCGGGCATGATCGCCGTCGACGACACCACCATCAATTACCTGAAGGGCCGGCCGTATTCGCCGTCGGGTCCGCATTGGGACCGCGCCGTGGCTTACTGGCGCACCCTGCATTCCGATCCGGGCGCGAAGTTCGACCTGGTCGTGACCATGAATGCAGCCGATGTGGCGCCGCAGGTGACCTGGGGCACCTCGCCGGAAATGGTGACTTCGGTCAACAGCCGCGTGCCGGATCCCGATCTGGAAAAAGATCCGACCAAGCGCGACGGCATGGAAAAGGCGCTGGTCTACATGGGGCTGAAGCCGAA
The DNA here is from genome assembly GCA_036500325.1 of Herbaspirillum sp. Taxonomy (GTDB): domain Bacteria; phylum Pseudomonadota; class Gammaproteobacteria; order Burkholderiales; family Burkholderiaceae_D; genus Herbaspirillum. Next base: position 21,507 of record DASYCG010000056.1, read on the forward strand.
TACGGCAATGGCCGACATCCGCATCGACAAGGTCTTTATCGGCTCCTGCACCAATTCCCGCATCGAGGACCTGCGCGCTGCGGCGGCAGTGGTGCGCGGCAAGTTCCGCGCCTCCAACGTCAAGCTGGCGCTGGTGGTGCCGGGTTCCGGACTGGTCAAGGAACAGGCCGAACGCGAAGGCCTGGACCGGATTTTCCGCGACGCCGGCTTCGAGTGGCGCGAACCGGGCTGCTCGATGTGCCTGGCCATGAATGCCGACCGGCTGGAGCCGGGCGAGCGTTGCGCCTCGACCTCGAACCGAAATTTCGAAGGCCGCCAGGGCGCCGGCGGCCGTACGCATCTGGTGAGCCCTGCAATGGCGGCTGCTGCCGGCATCGCGGGGCATTTTGTTGACATTCGTTCTTTATAAAAGGAGGGTCGTATGAAAAAAGGTATCGCTCTGACATTGTTGGCCGCGTTTGTCGTGATTCTGGCCGGTTGCAATACGGTTCACGGCTTCGGCCAGGATGTGGCGAAAGTCGGCGACAAGATGCAGGAAAGCAGCAAAAAAGCGGCTGAATAATTATTTCGTCAGCCTCGGATGCGGCGGTGGGATGTTCCATTCCACGGCCGCCGCGGCAGCAGCATAAAGAACATCAGACATGAACAAATTTACAGTGCATGAAGGCTTGGTTGCCCCGCTCGATCGGGCCAACGTGGATACCGACGCCATCATCCCGAAACAATTCCTGAAGTCGATCAAGCGTTCCGGTTTCGGCCCGAACCTGTTCGACGAATGGCGCTACCTGGACCATGGCGAACCCGGCATGGACAATGACGCGCGTCCGAAAAATCCGGATTTCGTGCTGAACCAGCCGCGCTATCTGGGCGCCTCGATCCTGCTGGCCCGCAAGAATTTCGGCTGCGGCTCCTCGCGCGAACATGCGCCGTGGGCGCTCGACCAGTTCGGCTTCCGCGTCGTGATCGCGCCGAGCTTCGCCGACATTTTCTTCAACAATTGCTACAAGAACGGCCTGTTGCCGATCGTGCTGCCGGAGCAGACCGTCGATCGCCTGTTCGATGAAGTGAAGGCCTTCCCGGGGTTCCGCCTGGCGGTCGATCTTGAAAAACAGGTCGTCAGCGCCACCAACGGCAGCTTTACCTTCCCGTTCGAGATCGGCCAGTTCCGCAAATACTGTCTGCTCAACGGACTCGACGATATCGGCCTGACCTTGCGCCAGGCCGACAAGATCCACGAATTCGAAGAGCGTCACCTGCAACAGCAGCCCTGGCTGGCCAACACCATTTGATGCGTGCCGCGCTCTCGATTGCATAGGCAGTCGGGGGCTGGCCGCCGCGTCGGTGCGGTCGCTTTACCTTGATTATTGAAAAACATGAAAATTGCAATCCTGCCAGGTGATGGCATCGGTCCGGAAATCGTCGATCAGGCCGTGCGCGTCCTGAATGCGCTGGGCGAATCGTTCGAGATGGAAACGGCGCCGGTCGGCGGCGCGGGCTATGAAGCCGCGGGCCATCCGCTGCCGGACGCCACGCTGGCGCTGGCCAAGGCCGCCGATGCGATCCTGTTCGGCGCGGTCGGCGACTGGAAGTACGACAAGCTGGATCGTCCGCTGCGTCCGGAACAGGCGATCCTGGGATTGCGCAAGCATCTGGGCCTGTTCGGCAATCTGCGTCCCGCGATCCTGTATCCGGAACTGGCCGGCGCTTCCACGCTGAAGCCGGAAGTGGTTTCCGGCCTCGATATCCTGATCGTGCGCGAACTGACCGGCGACATCTATTTCGGCACGCCGCGCGGCGTGCGCACCGCGCCGGACGGCGCCTTCAAGGGCGAACGCGAAGGCTTCGACACCATGCGCTATGCCGAATCGGAAATCCGCCGCATTGCCCACGTTGCGTTCCAGGCCGCGCGAAAACGCGACAAGCGCCTGACCAGCGTCGACAAGGCCAATGTGCTGGAAACCTTCCAGTTCTGGAAAGATATCGTCACCGAAGTGCATGCCGATTATCCGGACGTCGCGTTGGATCACATGTATGTCGACAACGCCGCCATGCAACTGGTGCGCGCGCCGAAGAAATTCGACGTGATCGTGACCGGCAACATGTTCGGCGATATTCTTTCGGATGCGGCGGCCATGCTGACCGGTTCGATCGGCATGCTGCCGTCGGCCTCGCTGGACGCCAACAACAAGGGTCTGTACGAACCTTCGCACGGCTCGGCGCCGGACATCGCGGGCAAGGGCATCGCCAATCCGCTGGCGACCATCCTGTCGGCGGCCATGATGCTGCGCTATTCGCTGAACAAGGCAGAGCAGGCGGATCGCATCGAGAACGCGGTCAAGAAGGTGTTGGCGCAGGGTTTCCGCACTGTCGACATCTACGAAGCCGGCACCACCAAGGTCGGCACCGCCGAAATGGGCGATGCGGTGGTCAAGGCGCTGGGATAATCTGCCGAACTTGGCGCAGGAATATTTTTTAGTCTTCAATCTTTAATCTTTAACGATAGCGGTGGAATCAAAATGAAACTGGTTGGCCTGGTTGGTTGGCGCGGCATGGTGGGTTCGGTCCTGATGCAGCGCATGCAGGAAGAGGGCGATTTCAATGAAATCGAGCCGCTGTTCTTTTCGACATCGGCTGCCGGCGGCAAGGCGCCGTCGTAC
>DASYCG010000057.1:0-24641 GCA_036500325.1 Herbaspirillum sp.
GCTGGGCAACTGGGGCAAGCAGTCGATGGCGTGGGCCGACGACGATATGGAAATCGTCTCGGAAATGGCGCGCGATTGCGGTATCGCCTTGCCGCAGACCGGCATGGTTCGGGAGATCTGCCGCAGTCTGAAACCGAAGCGTTACGAATTGGATAAATACGGCGTTTAAGTTTAATATTCTCGCTATTCAAGATTTTTGCGATTATCGATTCTTACTGAAATATCAAGGGAGCAGACAAATGAGTAATGCGGCGCAAGCTACTAAAACCGATCCGGTGCAAGGCCAGGACATCGAACAACACTTGCGCGATCAAGTTGCTGCATGCACTTTGATGCTCAACGAATTGAAGATCATGGGTTACAGCGGCCACGTCAGCGCCCGTCTGCCCGATGGACGCGGTTTCCTGATTCAATCGGTCGATCAAAGCCGCGCACAGTTGCGCCCTGAATTGCTGTTGATCTGCAATATGGATGGTCATCTGACATCGGGCCCTGAAGGCCTGCGCCCGCCATCGGAGGTTTTCCTGCATTCGGAAATTTTCCGTGCACGTCCGGACGTCAATTCGATTGCCCATTTCCATCACGACCGCACTGCCGTATTTACACTGGCTGACGGCCCTAAACTGGCGCCGGTCAAGAACCATGCCGTGCGCTGGGCTAACGGCATTCCTGTGCATCCAAATCCTAATCACGTGAATTCGCCTGAACGCGGCCGTGCTCTGGCTGAGACCTTGGGCCAGGCGCATGCTGCATTGATCCGCGCCCATGGCCAAGTGGTTGTGGCTGAAAGCGTGCCCGGCGTGCTGATCGATTCCGTGCATTTCGTTGAAAACGCCGAAGCGATGTACGACGCCTGCTTGCTGGGCCGTGTGCTGCCGTTGACGGCGGAAGAACTGGCTTCGTTCGGCAAAGATATCAAGCGCGATAAACACATCAACAAGCTGTGGACATATTATGCAGGCCGCGCTTTGGATATGGGCTTGGTGCCGAAAGACTGGAATCTCAAAGCCAAGCTGGCAACGCAGTAATAAGCGTTAGTAATAAGCTTCACCAATAAGCATTACCTGAAATTCAATAGTTCGATCCGATCGGCCCGACCCGCTTCCCAGCGAGCCGGGCCGATTTGCTTGGCGTCTGCGTTTGCATTTTTGTGCATAAATCCCATATATTAAGAAAATGAAATATAATCTCACCACGAAATTTATAGGGGTATTTGGTGAGCGCTGCAATAAACAATCCGGACAATCCTGCCCAAGCGGCAAACGATCTCAATAATCAATCCGGCACTGCCAAGAAACACCTGCCGGCAGATGGACTGGACACGCCGCAACGGTATTGGGCGGTCCTGGCGATTCTGCTGGGGACATTCATGGCGAACCTGGATTCGGCCATCGCCAATATCGCGATGCCGGTCATTTCACACGACCTGCTCAGTTCCGCGGCAACCACAGTGTGGGTTGTCAACGCCTATCAACTGGCGGTGGGCATTGCCGTTTTGCCTTTGGCGGCGTTGGGCGAGCTGTTCGGTTACAAGCGGATTTACCTGACCGGCGTGGTGATTTTCATTGTGGGATCGGCGACCTGCGTGATGTCGTCGACGATCGCCGAGCTGATCGCCTCGCGCGCCTTGCAAGGCTTGGGCGGGGCTTGCCTCGCCACGATGGCGCCGGCGCTGATACGCAGCGCCTTCCCGCTCAAAATGGCCGGACGCGGCATCGCCTGGCTGGCGCTGACTGTTGCAGTGTCGTCGACGCTGGGACCGACGGTTGCCGCCGCGATCCTGCATCTGAGCGATTGGCGCTGGCTGTTCGGTATTAATCTGCCGATCGGCCTGGGCGTGCTGATCGTCGCCATCATCGCTGTGCCGAGCAACGAGGGCATTGCGAGACGCTTCGATATGGGCGGCGCGATCTTCAGCGCTGCAACGCTGGGCTTGCTGATTCTCGGCGTGGGCAGTCTCGGCGAAGGTCTGGGCCATATCGATACACTGGCGTTGATCGAAATTACGGCAGCGGTAGCCGCCGGGATTATTCTGTTTTTCCATCAACGCCGCAGCCCCGCGCCGATGGTGCCGCTGGATCTGCTGCGCATACCGGTATTTTCGATGTCGGTGATGACTTCGATCTGTTCTTATGCGGCGCAATCGCTGGCCTTCATTTCTCTGCCTTTCCTGCTGGAGCATCAACTTGGGCGCAGTCCGGCAATTACCGGCCTGCTGATTACGCCGTGGCCGTTCGTCATCATATTCGTGGCGCCGTTGTCGGGCCGTTTATCGGATCGTTATCCGGCCGGAGTTTTGTGTTCGATCGGCTTGGCCGTGCTGGCGATCGGATTGGCATTGCTGGCGCTGTTGCCGGCCGATCCGGACAATCTTCAGATTGCGTTGCTGATGGGCCTTTGCGGCATCGGCTTCGGTTTCTTCCAGACGCCGAACAATCGCGTAATACTGACTTCAGGACCGCGTGAGCGGGGCGCTTCGGCCAGCGGCATGATGACGATGGCACGCCTGATCGGCATGACGCTGGGCGCGGCTTTCGCTGCCGTGCTGTTTGAAATCAGTCCGGCGCACGGCACGGCCATGGCCTTGACTGCGGGTGCGATCATTGCGGTCGGCGGCGTGATCGCCAGCAGCATGCGGCTGAGAGTGCACTAGCCATCGTGAGCACGCATTTGTTGATATCGACCGTGGTGCGCACGCTCGCGCTGCCGCCGTTCAATCTTCTCGTGCTGATCGGCATGGGCCTGTTGTGGTCCGGATGGAAACCGCGCGCGGGACGATTACTGGCGGCCGGCGCGCTCTTGTTGCTGATCCTGCTGTGCATTCCCCTGGTGTCCAATTTACTGGTGCAGCCACTGGAAAATCTGACTGCGCCGCTCGTGTCGCCTGAAAATGCGCGAGCCCAGGCTATCGTGGTCCTGTCTGCGGATCAGATGCCGCACGCGCCGGAATACGGCGGCGCCGATATTCCCGATTACATAGGACTGGCGCGACTGCGTTATGCCGCCAGACTGCAGCATGAAACCGGTTTGCCCATATTGGTTTCCGGTGGAACGCTCACTGGCAGCAGTGTTGCCGATTCATTCGGGGCGGCGATGGCGAGTGCATTGCGCGAAGATTTCCGCACGCCCGTTAAATGGATTGAAGGCCGATCCGAAAACACCGCCGAAAATGCCCTGTATTCGGCAAAGATACTGAAGCTGGATGGCGTGCAGCGGATTCTGCTGGTCACCGATGCGATGCACATGCCGCGTGCACAACTGGCATTCACGCAAGCCGGCGTGGAAACGGTCGCCGCGCCGACGATGTTTTTTGGCCTGAAAAAAATTAGACTGCAATCTTTTCTGCCAAGCACGGAAGGCCTGCGCCGCTCGCATTACGCGTTATATGAATGGTTTGGATTGATCTGGTACAAAAGCCGGATGGTCCCATCCCGGGCACTTTAAGCCCTGCTGCGGGCGAAATAAGATAATCCCTAGGAGGGTGCTTAAGAGGACTCTGAATCTATGATTTCCGACCCAATATGGCCTTGTTGGGTTGAAGAGACTGGTGCACTATTTGACGCAGTGGTTCACAGATCGTGATCGGAATCGATCGCGATATCGGTCGCTGTATCCGTATCGGTGTCGGTACGGGTATCGACTCTGAACTTCACGTGGGTGCAGCTAGAAACCGGTTTTATCGAAACGCGGCGTTCACATGGCGCCGCTCATTATTCAAATAAAAAGAGAAGATAGCCGGCCTTTTTTCTGCGTAAATGTCATTGCATTTGCTTAGGAGGCAATTCACCATGCATCGAATAGCCGAGCCATCTCCGCTACCGCAACTTGGAGAGCAGTTATGTCACGAGCGCCCGTCGCTGATATTGCAAGCGTCAGTGTCGCAAATCAACATCCTCCTGCCGGACCGTATCCGGTTTTCTTATCCCTCTTATTTCGATCATAACGGCCAGCCGAGCGCACAGACCAGCGTGCAGGAGATCGATGCCTGCGTGCTCGGTGAAAATGCGCATGGCATTTGCTTTTTGACCGGTGTTGTCAAAACGGAAAGTGACGCCGATGTCAATCCCGGCATCCAGGTTGAAGCGCTGAAAGATGTGTTCGGCGTATCCGAGGCAGCCAGCACTTATGGGGCCACCGCCACCACCGTCGCATTCCGCATGAATTTGATTGTCGGCGCCATTACCCGCGTCGCCACCGGTGAGCAACTGGCGGTATATGCCTGGGAACGGCGCGTCCGGCGGCGCTTTGCAATGGACTGCAAAACCGATGCTTTGCCGTTAAGCACAATGCTAATTACAACAAAGAACGGCAATGCCGACATGCCGGATTGAATCTGCTATATTGCTGTTGCTGCGATGCTCGTTGACAACCTTGTCGGGGCCAGCGTATAAAGTTTCATGGATAAATTAGACGCCTTCAGAAACATTGCCACACAAGCCGGCCGCGGAGAGCTGGTCTTTCCGACTAACGTCGATGCGTCCATCAAGCTACAGCAAGCGCTGGAAGATCCGGATTGCCATCTTGAGGCAGCAGCCAAGATGGTATTGCTGGAACCGCTGGTTGCGGCGCGGGCTGTGGCGATTGCCAACTCGGTTGCCTACAATCGTTCCGGCGCTGAAATCGCCAGCGTACGCGCAGCGGTCATGCGGCTTGGTTTCCGGACGCTGCATTCATTGATCGCTGCCGTGATGGTGCGGCAAATGACCGGGAAAATTACCAATCCTGCCTTGAAAGCCAAATCGGCCCGATTATGGGAGCACACTGCGCATGTCGCGGCATTGTCCCAGGTACTGGCCAAGCGCTTGACGCGTATCGATCCCGAAACCGCCATGTTCGCCGGCATAGTGCATGAAGTCGGCGGTTTTTATTTGTTGTCGCGCGCAGAAGAATTTCCTGGCCTGCTGGAAGGCGATTCCGAAGATTGGGCGGAATACGGCGAAAAAGTGATCGGCCGCGGCGTGCTGAAAAAACTGGCCGTGCCCGAAACGGTCATGTCTGCCGTCGAGTTGTTATGGACCGGCGTCGGCGTACAGCCGCCTGCGACATTGGGCGATATTCTGTTCCTTGCCAATATGTTGTCGCCGGTACCGTCGCCACTGCATCCGGAAACCGATCAGGCCATTGTGGAGGCTTCATCGCCGCTTGAAATGGTGGTCGATGGCGAGACGCTGGGTGACATCCTCGAAGAAAATGCCGAAGAAATTAAATCGCTGACAGCAGCCTTGATTTTCTAACAGAGATTCACATTGCAATGCATTCTACTGGCCCTCATACCGCAAGGTTGAGGGCTTTTTTACGTCAGGCTCAGCGCGGCTTTTTGTAGCCGCCTTCGATCCACGCGGCAGCACTATTTCTATCCAGCTTGAAATCGGGCGCGATTCGAATCTCCGCCAACTGTTCGCCGCTATCGTCCCGCGCGCTTAACATGGCGTAAGGTTCATCCTCATCCGGCACGATATCCATTGCAATCTCGATGGTGCCGGATGCCGTGATCACGCTGACGCTTTTATGCAGCATTGCATGCAACTGCTGTTCATGCCGGCGCAACACTTCGCTCGCGGTTTTGACCAGTGTGCCGAAGGCGTTGGCATCCAGCGGTTTCGGATTTTTCTTATCGCGCCCCATGGTCCAGGGACCGACTAATGCGGGTTCCGCTTCACCGTCCTTGATCATCGCAACCGCCCAGCCCTCATCATCTTCATTCTCGATCACTTTTGCCGTCCAGCCATCGTCGCGCCACAGGCGTGGGTCCTGGGTTTTTGGATCGCGCCGGATTGTGCGTTCGGCAGGGGTGTTCGAGTCAGGCGTTGAATGATCGGTCATGGGACTAAGAGTTAGGTGTTCGGAAACGAGGGCATCATGATAATTGAATTTTGTCGAGCCGGACCGGACGATGATGATACATTCCTGTTTTGCCGTATCGGCGCGCTTTTAATGTGAAATGCATTCCATGGAAATTGCATCGTCTGAAGACCCATCATCGACCTTGCCGGATTCGCTCGAATCCGCGATCAGGCATCATCTGGCGGGGCGGCATGATGCTGCCGAGGTCATATACCGGCGCCTCATCGCCGGCCAGCCGGCATCGGCGGCACCTTGGCATTGGCTGGGTTTCATGCTGCAGCAGACCGATCGTCTGGAGGAAGCCTACGCACTGATGAGCGAATCGCTGCGGCTGGACGACACACAGGCGGGCTGGCATTACAACTTTGCCATTTTGCTGGCGCGGCTGGATAGAACGGAAGAGGCGGTGCAAGCATTTTTGAATGCGATCGCGCTGGAGCCGCGACACTATTTCAGTTGGACCAATCTTGGTGCGTTGTACGAAAAATCCGGTGATCAAGTCAAGGCGGAACAATCGTATCTGCTTGCGGCCAAACTCGATCCGGACTGCCCGGATGCCTACTATCTGTTATCTGCCTTGTATGTGGAGCAGGCGCACTTCAAGGAGGCCAAGCATTTTCATTGCCTTGGCTTTACCGCCGGGCCGGTGGCCGACAAGCCGCGCATCAAATTGAGTCTGGCGTATTACGAATTGGGGCAGGTCGATAAGGCGATCGCCCTGATCGACGGCTGGCTGGAAGAGCAGCCCGATCATCCGGAAGCGCAACATCTGGCGATTGCGTATAAGGGATTGCCTGCGCCGGCGCGTTGCCCGGATGCTTATGTGGAATCGACTTACGACGGTTTTGCCGCCAGTTTCGAGACGACCTTATCCAAATTGAAATATGCGGGGCCGCGGGCACTGGCGGAAGAGCTGTCGTCGATGGGATTGGTGGGATTGAAGGATACCGCTCCCGCGCTGCAGACCTTGGATCTGGGGTGCGGCACCGGTTTTAACGGCGCGCATTTGAAGGCGGTATCGGCGATGCTGACAGGCGTGGATCTCAGCCGGCGCATGCTGGATCAGGCGCAGCAGAAAGCGGTATACGATCATCTGGTGAAGTCCGAGATCTGCGCCTTCCTGGCCGATTCGACGCAGCAATACGATCTGATTGCCTGCATGGATACGCTGATCTATTTCGGCGCGCTGGAAGAAATCATGATGCTGATGGCGCGCAATGCGAAAGCAGGCGGCTGGATCATCTTCACTACCGAAACATTGACCTCGGATGAGACCGGGCCAGCCGGGCTTCATCTGAATTCTCGTCCGAATTTTCGTTTGAACATCAGCGGACGCTACAGCCATCCCGAATCGTACTTGCGCGAACTGCTTCGCATCAATGGCTTTGCGCCGCCGCATCTGCGCGATATGACGATCCGGATGGAAGCCGGAACGCCGATCGCGGGCCAGATGCTGCGAGCGCAGAAGCTTTAGTTTTAAGCGAACAGCTTGTCGTAGGCTGCGAGCAAAGTCTGGTGCATCGCGCTGCCCTGCATATCCGGTCCCAGGTCCTGCAAACCGAAAAAGCGTTCGCTGCGGTTCAACAGCGCTTCGGCCTGGCGCACGGTTTCGGCATCGTACATCAACACCATCGCGCGTCGATAATCGGCCGGGTCATCCATCGCCAGCATGTTGTCGATGCAGCGATACACCTTGCGGCGCGGTGCGCTGAGTTGATGGTATTGATGAATCCAGTCGCAGCCCTGGCGGATCGAATCGATGTCGCCGACGGCCAGCGCCAGCAGGGTTTTCAGTTCGCCGATGCGCAATTCCTTCCATGGCGTTTCCAGCGGAATCGCCAGGCCGAGTATTTCCCATAGAGGGCGCTCATCGTTCAGATTCAGTGTTTGCAGATCGGCCAGCAGATCGCTGCATTCGTCTTCGCTCAGCTCGGACAGGCGCACCATGGCTGGACGAATGTCGTTGCCGACGCTATTGTTTTCCCATTCCAGATCTTCCACCGGATAGATTTCGGACATGCCGGGCACCAGAATGCGGCAGCTGTAGGCGCCTTGCTCTTCGAAATCGGCGACATAAATATCCTTGCCTTCTTCCGCGATGCAATTGCATAGCCAGGCGTAATCTTCTTCGGTGGTATTGCTGAAATTCCAATCGGCGAATGGATAATCCGGCGTGTCGCCGAGGAAATTCCAACTGATGACGCCGCTGGAATCGACAAAATGAATTTCGAGATTGGCCACGGCATTTATTTCATCCATATCGAAGCCGGGTTCAGGGAAACCTTCCAGAGAGGCCAGCGCGCGGCCCTGCAATAATTCGGTCAACGCACGTTCCAGCGCAATTTCAAAACGCGGATGCGCGCCGAAACTGGCGAAGCAACCCTGATCTTTGGGATGCAGCAGGGTAACGTTCATCACTGGATAGCGGCCGCCCAGCGACGCGTCCCGCACCAGAATGCCAAAGCCGGCATCGCGCAGGCCTTTGATGCCGGCGGCGATACCCGGATAGCGGGCGATCACATCGTCCGGCACTTCCGGCAGGCACAGGCCTTCGCTGATGATGCGGTATTTGATGTGGCGTTCGAATATTTCGGATAGGGCCTGGCTGCGCGCTTCCTTCATCGTATTGCCTGCCGCCATGCCGTTGCTGACGTACAGATTGCCGATGATATTGACCGGGAACCAGGTTTGCGCGCCGTCGCGCAAACGCGTGTACGGCAACGAGACGATGCCGCGATCGACATTGCCCGAATTCAGGTCGACCAGGACTTCGCCGTCGATCTCGCTATCGGGATTATAAAAATCGTGCAATTCCGGATTCAGCAATTCTTCCGGCCAACTGCCATTTTCTTCGGGAACGAACCAGCGCTCTTGCGGATAGTGGACGAACGGCCGGTTGGCGCGTGTTTCGCCGAGGTAAAAATGGGTCCAGAAATAATGTGTGCCGAGCCGTTCGAAAAACTCACCGAGCGCACTGGCGCGGGCGGCCAGTTCGGTGGCGCCCTTGCCGTTGGAAAACAGCATCGGGCAATCCTGATCGCGCATATGCACCGACCAGATCGAATCGACCGGATTGAGCAGCGACGATTCCGTCATGCGAAAGCCGCGCGCGGCCAGTTTGGTCTGCATGGTGCCGATGGTCGATTCCAGGGACGCGTCTTTGCCGGGGATGAAGCTTTCTCTTTGCATTGCGGGCATTCGTTGGTTTTGGATGGGAGCAATGTACACGCAATGCGGCTTGCCGCCGGCATTTTTGGCCGTTTAAATGAAGAAATGATGCAAAAGCGGCGAAAAAATACGGGCCGGGGCGGCCCGTATTGAGGGAATGATCAGAGTTCGCGGGGTAATGCTTGACCTAAGATATTTGACTTAAGACTTGTGCTTGGCGCCGCCGTGCCCCTTGGATTCCGATTTCTTGACCGCCTGGGCGTTTTGATGGTCATCGGCGGCGGAAGCCGTTTCAGGCGCTTTTTCGATACGGGTGATATTTGAAACCGAGACCGGATCGCTGGCCGGAAAAGATAATTCATTGGCAACATCCAGCGCCATTTCGTCCGGGGTGTCGCGCACTTGATGCGGTTCTTCCTGATCCTCCAGGCGGACCGGCTTTTTCATTTTTTCTGTTGCGGTTTTGTTGGACATAAATCCTCCATCGTTGGCATGTAGTGTGCGGTTTTTAATAGCTTAGCCTCTTGCACGCGCGCGACGTATCGGTGCTCGTCTGAACGCCGTGTAAGATAAGTTAACCGTCAGCCGGGAGTGCAGGCACAGGGATTACGGGGTCCGCCGGGATGCATTCATCGCCTCGGAAAGAGGCGCACAATGAGCGGCCTTCGATATAAATGCGGCTGATCTTGGGATAAGCGGCGCGGATGTCCTTTTCAATGGCGTCCACTGCGCGGGCGACATCCGAAGCTGTCGTGAGTGCATGAAATTCGACATCGAGCGTCAGCAATATGTCGGCGGCGCCCATATACATGCCGAGGATCGCGCCCACTTCGCGCACGCTGGGGTGGTCCAGCACAATGCGCCGGATCGCTGCCATGGTATCGGGACGTATGCCTTCGCCGACCAGCAGGCCGCGCAATTGCTGCATCAGGGTTATGGCGACACCGCAGAGCAATAATCCGATCAGCGTCGACGCAGCGCCATCGATGATCGGCATGCCGAGCGCCTGGCTCAGGAAGGTGCCGCACGCCGCAATCGCCAGACCGGCCAAAGCAGCGCCGTCTTCGGCGACCACGGATAAAGTGCTGGGGTCGCGATTATTGCGTAGCGCTTCGGCAAAGGAAGTGGTTTCGTTTTCCGTGCAAAATTGCCGTAGGGCAACGATAAAGCTGGCGCCTTCGAACACGGCAGCGAAGCCCAGCACAACGTAGTTCCAGGTGACATCTGTAATCGGCACCGGCGTGCGCATGTGCAAGATACCTTCGTAGGCGGAGATACCGCCGCCCACGCCGAAAATCAGTACGGCCACGATCAGGCTCCAAAAGTACAATTCCTTGCCGTGGCCGAAAGGATGTTCCTGCGTCGGTGCGCGTTGGCTGAATTTGACGCCGACCAGAAGTAGCAGATCGTTGAAGGTATCGACAGTCGAGTGGACGCCCTCCGAGATCATGACCGAACTGCCGGTAATGCCTGCGACGATAAATTTACTGATTGCAATGGCGACGTTTGCCACGATTGCACCGTAAATAGCGAGTCTGGGCTCATTCATGTGAGATTGATCTGCCGTAGGACAAACAGTTCAAAACGCGGGCGCAGGCTCTGGTAAGATCAAAGCTCCTTATGTTTACTCGAAAGCAAGACGATGGGCCATCAATCTTTATCCGCGAAACGCTTGTTCGCGTTTGTATCGGTACTGTGTTTCATGCTGCCGGCAATGGACTCGGCATCGGCAGCCGACCAGAAGCCGCGTGAGCTGGCAATGGAAAGCTATCGATTCATGGATGCGGCGCAAGGCAAGCTGGATACCTGGATTAAAACTGCCAACAAGGTCGACTATTTCACCCAGTTTTCAAGTCCGGCCAAGAGGATTATCGGCAAGTGGCCGCAGCCGTTCAAGGAGGAATATTACGATTACGCCGATTGTTATTTTGCGCTGGATCTGTTGATCAAATACGCAGATAAGGCGGTGGTCGACAAGACCACCAAAGACCCGGATGAACTGGCGCGTAAGGCGCGTTTCGGCGACATGTTGAGAGAGTGCCAGCGCGATCTTCGCAAGATGCTTTAAGCGACATGCTCCGCGGTATCGGGCAACTTTCTTGCGCAACTTTAAAATCGTTTTATTTTGCAAAGGCCGCCATCCATGCATCCGAATGCCCAACTGATCGAAGTGTTTTATACCGCGATGCAAGCCCGGGATGCCGAGACGATGGCAGCTTGCTATGCGCCGGGCGTTCATTTCTCGGACCCGGTATTCACTTCTTTAGACGGCGATCAGGCGGCCGATATGTGGCGCATGCTGCTGTCGCGCGCCAAGGATTTCGACGTGCGCTTCGATAGCATCGCTGCAGATGATCGCAGCGGCGTTGCGCATTGGGTGGCGCGGTATACGTTTTCGGCAACCGGGCGATCGGTGGTCAACGATATCCATGCGTATTTCGATTTCGCCGATGGCAAGATTGTGCGCCATGCCGATCGTTTCGAACTATGGCGATGGGCGCGTCAGGCGCTCGGCGCAAAAGGCCTGCTGCTGGGCTGGGCGCCGCCGGTGCAGCAGGCAATTCGCAAACAGGCCGCTGCGGGACTGGCTGCGTTTCGCGCCAAAGCCGGCCGTTAGTTTTTCAGATAAGGCGCCCCAGCCCGCTGACGGCGCCTTATCTGAACGGTATTCGACCGCTAGCCTGGTTTTCTAAAATCCTTCAAGCACAATCTTGCCTTTTGCGGTATTGCTTTCAAGCAGGGCATGCGCGCGCCGCAGATTGGCCGCGTTGATTGTGCCGAAATGTTCGCCCAGCGTGGTCTTGATGGTTTGGGCGTCGATCAGACGCGCCGCCTCATTCAGCAAATCGTGTTGTTTTTGCATGTCCGGCGTTTCGAACATGGCGCGCGTGAACATGAATTCCCAATGCAGCGAAGCGCTTTTGCGCTTTAACAGGCGGATATCCATCTGGCCCGGATCGTCGATCAATGCCAGGCGGCCCTGCGGCGCAATTGCTTCCACCATTTCGGCGTAGTGCTTGTCGGTCTGGTTCAGGCCGGCGATATAGCGCACGTTAGGAATGCCGATGGCTTTCAGTTCTGCGCTCAGCGGCTTGCTGTGATCGATGATTTTATGCGCGCCCAGCGCATGGACCCAGCTACGCGTTTCCGGGCGCGATGCCGTGGCGATCACGGTGATGTCGGTTAATTGCCGGGCCAATTGGAGCATGATCGAACCGACGCCGCCTGCCGCGCCGACGATCAGCAATGCATCGTCGGCGTGGCTGCCGGGGCTTGTATTCAATTGCAGTCGCTCGAACAATAATTCCCAGGCCGTAATGGTCGTCAGCGGCAACGCCGCCGCCTGCGCAAAATCGAGACTGTGCGGCATATGGCCGACGATGCGTTCATCGACCAAATGCAATTCGCTGTTGGCGCCGGGCCGCATCAACGAACCGGCATACCAGACACGATCGCCGGGCTTGAACAGGCTTACCTGATCGCCCACCGCGCGCACGATGCCTGCCGCATCCCATCCGATGACTTTATATTCGCCGTCCGGCGCTGCGGTGCTGCGGCGCACCTTGGTATCCACAGGATTGACCGAAATGGCTTTGACTTCGACCAGCAGGTCGCGGCCTGTCGCTGACGGGTCCGGCAATGTGATGTCGAGCAATGCGCGCGCATCGTCGATCGGGAGTGCCTGCTGATAAGCGACAGCTTTCATGGAGAGCCTTCGATAAATGGAATGCCCTTATGATACTGCGACTACGATGCAGCCGCTTTGGCCGGCGCCGCCGACGTCGCTCCCGATGCCGACGTTGGACGCCGGATCGTCATGGCAATCGCGCCGGCAACCAGGCACATGCCGCCCGCCACATATAGGGCAGGGGTGTAGGTGAGCAGCAAGGTGCGTATCGATCCGGCGCCGTAAGCGGCGGTTGCCGCGCCCAGTTGATGCGCGGCAAAAATCCAACCGAATACCATGCCGGCGCGCTCTCTGCCGAAAGCGGCCCCGGTCAGCTTGACGGTGGGCGGTACGGTGGCGATCCAGTCGAGACCGTAAAACATGGCAAATATCGACAGGCCGTACAGGGAAAACGTAGAGTGCGGTAACCAGAACAGGGACAGTCCGCGCAAGCTGTAATACCAGAACAGCAGTTTTCGGTTGTCGTAACGATCCGATAACCAGCCGGACAGGATGGTGCCGAAGAAATCGAAGCCGCCCATCATCGCCAGCACGCCGGCGGCCGGGATCGCGGTGAGGCCGTAGTCGCCGCACAGCGAAATGAAATGCGTCTGGATCAAGCCGTTGGTGCTGAGGCCGCAGATGAAAAAGGTCGCGGCGAGAATCAGGAAAGTGCGGTTGCGGATCACGCTGCGCAATACCCGCAGCGGTTCCCAGATGGTCATCCGGCGCGCCGGCATTGCCGCCATTGCTGAGGTTGCTGCAGGCAAGGGCGTTGCAGGGTCCATACCGTAGGCGCGCAGGCCCACGTCTTCCGGCCGGTCGCGCATAAAGAAAAACGCCAGTATTGCCGTGACCAGGCAACTGACAAATACCGGCAATACTGCAGCGCGCCAGCCGAAGTGTTCAATCAGCCAAGCGGCGATCGGCAGGAAAATCAATTGTCCGGTGGCGGAGCTGGCGGTCAGCATGCCGATGACCAGGCCGCGCCGCGTTTCGAACCATCGATTGGCCACCATGGCGCCAAGCACCAGAGCGGTCATGCCCGAGCCCAGGCCGAGGGTGAGCCCCCAAAATATAAACAACTGCCATAACTGGCTAGTCATGGTGACCAGCGCCATGCTGGCCGCTACCAGCGACAGCGCGATGCACATCACTCTGCGCATGCCGTAACGTTCGATCAGAATCGCGGAAAACGGTCCCAGCAAACCGTATAAGGCGAAACGCAACGCCAGCACCGAAGAAATCTGTTCGGTATTCCAGCCGAACTCTTTATTCAGCGGTTGAATCAGCACGCCGGGCAAGCCGAGCGCTGCCGAAGAGGTCAGCATGGTCAGGAAGGTCAGGGCGACGATGACCCAACCATAGTGAATGCGGCGCTTGGCCAGCCAGTTTGCCAGAGACATGCTGTTCCTTTAGCTTCGGATTATTGAGTAGAGTGCCGTATCTGATTTATTTGCCGAGCTGGGCGAGCCAGGCGCGTCCGGCGTCGAGGAATGCATCGGAGACGGGATCGCCGGCGGTGGCGCGGGCCAGCGTCAGAGCGCCGACCAGCATCGCCATGCGTTGCAATGCCGACCGTTCGGCATCGGCAGCACCGGCGTCGGCACTCAGTTTTGTCAACGATGTCAGCATCTGCTTGACACCCTCCAGATAAACCGCGCGCACCGGCTTATCGGCTGTTTCACGTGTGATATCCCGCGCAATATCGCTTGCCAGTGCCGATACCGGGCAGCCATTGCCTGGCTGATCGCGATGTTCGCTGCGCAGGTAGGCGTCGGTAATGTCGGCCAAAGCCGCCTGAGGCGTGTCTGCGCCATCGATTTTTTCTTTCCGGCGCTTTTCAGATTGTTCGAATGCCTTGCTGCAGGCAATTGCCGCGAGCGACTCTTTCGAATCGAAATGGCCGTAAAATCCGCCATGCGTGAGGCCTGCAGCGCCCATCAATTCCGCAACGCTGACACCGTCTATGCCCTGTTCAAGAAACAGGCGGGCCGCAACCAGTTCGATGGACGCACGATTTTTGTCGGTTTGGGCTCTGGATACGCGTGGCATGATTATTCCTGATTTCACTTGCTGAGATCGGTGAATAATAAAGTACGATCATCATATTTTCAATAGATGTCGAATGAAATTTATTTTGCGGCAATTTGGAATCGTCCGAAGTCGCACGAAATTGCGTAGAAATGGGAACTGACTGCGTCGAATAAGGACACAGCCAGAAATAGCGCCATTTTGATGGCGCGGGTAGATGGGTTTAAGGCATGGGGTAGGTTTAGGAATGCGCTTACATGCGTAGATGGCGAGGCTTTGCTGTATTGTAGACGGCGCATCAATGGCAGCGTGGTCCCTGACAGCAAACAGCTTGCATTAACAGGAGGCGGTAATGCAATCCGAAACAATAGGTGTTTACGAAATCGAGTATTCCGGTGTGCAGCTAACCAATAGCGAGGGCTGGGGCGCCTGGGTAACGGTGTACGGACCCTGCAATAATCCCATGCATCGCAATCCGATTTTCCCCGGGCATCGCGTCGCTGTGGAAACGCGCTTTGCGACGGAAAGCGAAGCGGAGCAGGAGGCAAAAAAAATAGCGCACGCTTTGGTCGAAGCGCGCATGAAAAAAACTTAACAGCCCCAGGATTTGTCAAGGAATCTGTAAGTAAGGAAGCCCTGAGTAAGTAAGGAAGCCCTGAGTAAAGTAAGGAAGCCCTGAGTAAAGTAAGGAAGCCCTGAGTAAAGTAAGGAAGTGCTGAGTAAAGTAAGGAAGTGCTGAGTAAGTGTAGCTGGCGGTTCAAGCTATGGATTAAGACGCGGAACCGTACGTGAGTACGGTGAGCACCGCAATCCGTAGATTGGGCCGTCAGGTACGCTTAATCAGCACTTCCTTAACACGAACGGCGTTTTTTAAGTGATCGTCAACGGCACTTCAGATCGTACTGATCCCGCTTTGAGAATAGTTACAGATTTATCTATCTTATCGGATAGCTGTAAGAGTGCGCATCCGGTGTCGACGCGGTTTGCGGCCCTTGTGATGCTTGCCATGCTTCGATGGTCTGCAGTTGTCCGCGCGCGATGGTTGCCCTGGCTTCATAGGTGTAGGCGATATTCATTGCACCGACCAGATTGGTTTGTCCGACGCCTTTGCTGAGTTCTGTCAGCACGTGGGTGATCTGATTGATTTGCAAAATGGCTGTTCTGCACTGGGCGATCACATCAGTGCTGACGATGGTCTTGCCGGTCGCAACACTGTCGACCAATGCGGTCAATTCGATAAAACGCAGATCGTGGACCTGCCAGTATTCCCGAAACGGCCAGGTTTCCGGATCCCGGTTAAAGGCCGCCATATCGCCGTTCAGTCCGGCATCGATTTCTTCCTGGGATTTTTGCATGGTGATAGAGCGCGGTCCGATGATATTCGGTGATATTCAGACCGGTCGGCTGACGGGTCTGTGCATGACGGGCCTAGCGTACTAGCGTTCGCGGCCGGCAAAAATGACGACGCCGCCGATGTGCGCGTTTTCGGGCATTTTAAAATAATTCGGTTCCCATTTGGGATTGAGCGCCAACAGATAATAACCGTCGATGTCCAGTTTCAGGCGTTTAAATGTGGATTCGCCGTCAATGGTTGTAACGATCACGTCTTTGCCGGGCATGGCTTCCGCATCCGGATCGACAAAAATAATTTCACCGTCGTGATAACCATCCTCGCCTGCCATGCTGCGTCCTACTACGCGCAGGCAATATGTGCGCGGCCCATGTGTCACCGGACAGGCCAGCCACAAGTCGGCTTCCGATGGCAGATAGGATTCGCGCATGATGCAGAAACTGCCGGCCTGTACCCAATTGATGAGTGGAACTTCGCCATGAATATCGGGGCCGGGTTCCAGTTCGGGGTCTGGCCGCACAGCCGGGCGCTGTTTGCCTTCCGCGAGCCAAAGGGCATTGACGCTCAGCGCGGCTGCAATCGACGCTATCTTGCGGGCCGAAGCGCGAGTGCCGGCTTCAAGATTGCCGATCGTCGATTGCGAAACGCCGGCCAGCTTACCTAATTCTTCTTGTGAAATGCGTTTCTGTTTGCGTGCCCAGCGAAGGCGTTTTGCTAAAGTTTCCATATTTGCAGATCATTCTTTAGGATTTCGAGACCGCGAATGTAAACAGAAATTGCGTTTGAATGGTGTTGAAGCGGGGCAACACATACGTAACAATTATTGTTATAAATACCCAAGAAATCGTCCCAGGGCGGCAATTTGCATACGCCGAATTTTTTTGTGAACTTCTATCGCGGCAGACAATCTGAGTGAAACTCCCTTCCTTGTGCTTTCCCTGGCACGAGTTTTAATGCGCGTTCTTGGAAATGCGCATTTTTTTTGCCTTGTCGCAAATGCGATATAAAATTTTAATTTCTTAATTTATTTAAAATCAATAACTTGTAGTCTACATTTAATGTAGTAAATTAATTTTCAACTGTTCTATTCTTATTCCCGCTCTGTGACGGTTTGGGCGGTTCGCGCCGCCGGCGCCATCAGCGTCAAGGACGATTCGGCCAGCGCAACGCAAGGCAGAATCCATCCCGCTTTTTTCTCTTCCGGGCTGACGCCGGGCCATTCGATCCGATAACGAATCTGTCCGCTGCGCAATTGGCACAGACAAGTGCGGCATGTGCCGTTGCGGCAAGAACTGGGCAAAATGACGCCGGCGTTGCGCGCGGCCTCCAGTAAGGAGATTTTTCCATCGCTTGCGAATTGCCAGCCGAAGGGTTCGATGGTGATCGTCAATATCGACTGCGGCGACGACGTTATTGCCGGTGCTGATGCCGGTACTTGAGCTTCTGTCGAATCGCGTGAATATGTCATTGTCAAATCTCGAATGCCGCTTCAATCATTGTGCGTTCCGGCCATAAGGGGCAGTACCGAAAAAGTGCAGCATAGCAGTTCGATTCGTATTGCTGTGGACTCGCGGCACGCGTAATATCGATAAAAATTCAATGGAGTCCGAAGAATGTCTGTTCATATGATTGTGGCGGTGCGTTTCAATGCAACGGGAGACAGGGTCGAACAAGTACGCTGGGGACGGGCGGTGCGCAAGAGCGAGGGTTCGCCCAGCTGGTACGCAGAAACTTTGGATCAGGATGTCAATCTGGTGATCGATGCGCTGCATTTCGGCGATGAAGTTGCGACGGCTTTTCAGGTCGGCAACGATATGCTGCTGGGGCCGCGCATCCGGCTGATTCAGCATGAACACGGCATCGAAGGCATCGATACCATCGACCATAACGTGCCGGGGCGCACGTTGACGGATTTGCCGCGCTTTTGAGAGGGCGTTGAAAGAAAGCGTAATGGCGCGGATGGCGGCGCCGATTTACGGCAATCCGGCGCTCGCGTTATTTTTGAATCAGATCGTTCAGGACATTTTCCAATTGCACGAAATCGAAGGGTTTCGGCAATACCGTTACCGGAAATTCCAGATTTTTGGCGATTCCCAGACCGTAGCCGGAGGCAAATATCAATTTCAATGCGGGCTTTTCCCGCGCCAGTTTTTTGGCCAGTTCAACGCCGGACATGCCGGGCAGGCTGATGTCGGTGATGAGGATATCGAAATCGCGCTGCTGCAACAAATTCAAGGCATCTTCGGCGGATGTGACGCCGTCGGCGGCATGATCCAGCGTACGCAATAATTCACATAACATTTCATTGGAGTCGATATTGTCTTCGACCACCAGGATGCGGGATAGGGGTTCTGCACTCATGTTGCTTTCTTTGCGTCCAATGTGCCGTCTCATACGGCCCCGCCTATTTTCGGCGCTTTCAATCGTGAATGCACGGTATTCGAGCATGCCCGGGATATTGCGCCTCGTATTGTTGTTTCGTCGATCACGAGACCGCGCCACGGCAAGACCGGGATCGGCCTCAGGCGCATTACGTGAAGTCTGACCGCTGCACGCGGGCCGGGTTCATTTCTGTGAGTTGCCTGGCGCCTTGCGGTGTCGTCCTGCATGCCAGACCGTTGCGATCTGCTCGGCGCTGGCCTGCAGCAATTGATCGGCCTGGGCGATGGCCTGCTCCAATGAAACCGGCCCCAGCACGATGGAAAAGCAACCGGTGAAATGTTGTCGTAATGCGGGCAATGCCTGGGCGTCGATGGCGCCGCTTAATAGCGAACTGTCCACACCGAAATTGCGTGCATGGCGTGCCGCAATAAAGGGCGCCTTGCCGTGCAGTGTCTGGGTATCGCTGCGGCCTTCGCCTGTAATCAGCCAGTCGGCATTTTGTAGATAAGCATCCAGTCCAATGTGAGTGCAGACGGTTTCCGCTCCCGATTCCAATTGCGCGCCTAGCATCAGCAGCGCATAACCGAGCCCGCCGGCAGCACCGGCGCCGGCAAGCTTGGCGGCCTGACGGCCAATCGCAGGCTCCAGCAATTCTGCAAAATGCGCCAGCGCCCGATCGAGTACGGCTACCTGATCCGGCGCGACGCCTTTTTGCGGCCCGAATACTGCGCTGGCGCCGTGTTCTCCGCAAAGTGGGTTATCGACGTCCGACATGCCGATGATGGTAGACGCTGTCAGACGACTATCCAGTCCCGAACTGTCGATACGCGCCAATTTTTGCAATGCAATAGGACCGGGCGGCAACACAGCGCCGGCCGCGTCATATAGTTTTAATCCGAGCGCACAGAGCATCCCGGCGCCGCCATCATTCGTGCTGCTGCCGCCCAATGCGATCAAGAAGCTGCGAACTCCCTGATCCAGCAGAATGCGGATGGCATCGCCGATACCTTCGGTGGAGCGTTTTTCGACCGGCAGCGTGGTTGCATGAGCGTCGGTGATGCCGACGATCTCGGCGGATTCGATGACCGCAGTGCCGTTCGGCAGAATGGCTACCGGTGCTTCGCGCAGGCGGCCGCTGGCGTCCCGCAGCTTGATCATCTGCGTGTTGCCGCCGGCATGCAGCATGGCGTCGAGCGTGCCTTCGCCGCCGTCGGCGATCGGGCAGACATGCAGGCGTGCATCCGGAATTGCCTGCAAAATGCCGCGGCCGATCGCATCGGCGACTTGCCGGGCGGTCAGCGACCCTTTGAATGAATCCGGAGCGATGACGATTACCGGGGCTGCGGCGGAAGGGAGATTTGTAGGCATCGTCGAAATTCAGGCGTTAGGTTAGATGTGAGACCGGTGAGGCCGCGGTGATGGCGGGATTGATCCATGTTCTGCTTTGCAGCATGAGGGATTGGATCATATTTGGGTAGTTTACTAAATAGTGCCGGTCAAGATAGATGAGTAATTTTGTTCGATACAGATAGTTTGCATCTCGGAGACGGGGATAACGCGCAGCGAGGTAACAATCGGTAATCCCAATGGATGATTGCTTTCGGCTAATGCAGCATTGAATAGACTTGCAACAATACTGACCGCCCCAATTTTTATCTTTTTATCTTGAATAGTGTTGTTGCAAGGTCTGGATTAACTTCCGGGAGGATGTCATGAAACGCTATTTATTATTGATCGTGGTCTTGTTGGGAGGATGCGTGGCGGTGCCGTACGACGGTTATAGCGCCTATGATCCGCAGTACGCTTCTCCCTATGGCGGATACCCTTCATATGGCGTTTATTCGGCGCCTGCATATGTCGCACCGTCGATCTATTTCGGCGGCGTTTACGGGCGTGGATATCATGGCGGGCATCGCGGCTGGCATGGTCATAGACGTTAGCAGGATGTAGACCCGGTAAGGTCTCCGGGGGATTTGGTGTGGTGCGCGGGTTTTCATATTGCTATACTCGGCGCGTGTTGCAGGGAAGCCATCCGGCGCTGCCCTGATCTACTTCCCCAATTGATGGAGACCGCCCAGATGATCTTATTTTCGCCGCTGTATAAAACAGCAATCACCGTTTGCGCGGCTATTTTATGGATATCGGGAACGTCGGCTGCTTCCGCTGAAACGATCAAGATAGGACTACCGGGGCCAATGACCGGACCGGTGACGCAATACGGCGATATGTCGAGGGCCGGCGCCGTGACCGCGGTTGAACAACTCAATGCTGCCGCAGGACCTGACGGCAATAAATTTGAACTAGTGCCGATGGATGAGGCTTGCGAGCCGAAACAGGCGGTTTCCGTTGCCAATAAAATTGTCAGTCAAGGCATTAAATTCGTTGTCGGCCATCTATGTTCGGGCGCTACCATTGCCGCGTCCGATATATACGAAAACGAAGGCATCGTCATGATTTCCCCTACGGCCACCGCGCCGCAATTGACCGAAGCAAAAAAACACAATTACATCTTTCGCACCACGGGGCGCGACGACCAGCAAGCTCCCATTGCGGCCAATTACATCGCACAAAAACTGCATGCTAAAAAAGTAGCGATCCTGCACGATAAGCAATCTTACGGTCAGGGTTTGGCCGCGTCGGTCAAAGCCACACTGGCGGCCGATAAAGTGCCGGTGCTCTTGTTTGAAGGCATCAACGCCGGCGAAAGCGATTACTCGGCGCTCATCACAAAATTAAAAGCACAAAGCATCGATGTCGTTTATTACGGCGGCTACTTCCCCGAGATGGGATTACTGATGCGCCAGGCCCGCGAACAAGGTTTGAAAGCGATATTTTTCGGACCGGAAGGCGCAGGCAATAAAAATCTGAACGCGATTGCCGGTCCGGCGGCGGAGGGGATGCTGCTGACGCAACCGGCGGATTTCGCAGCAGATCCGGCCAATGCCGCCATCAGACAGGCATTTCTGGATAAACACCGCGATCCGGTAGGCGGCTTCCAGTTGCCCACTTACGCTGCGCTACAGGTGCTTTCGGCGGCAATCGCCGGCGCCCACAGCAGCGACCCGACAAAGGTGGCCGCTTACATGCATTCCCATTCATTCAAAACCGCAATCGGCACCATCGAATTCACACCCAAAGGCGATTTGAAATATTTTAAATTCGATGTCTATACGTGGCATAAAGACGGAACCGCCACGCTTGCAACCAAATAATCGCCGCCAAATAAAAATTACAAACATAAATCACCCGCGCCGCCATGAATGAACTGCTTCCACAACTCACGCAGCAACTCATCAACGGTCTGAGTCTCGGCGCAATCTACGCATTGATCGCCATCGGCTATACGATGGTCTACGGCATCATCGGCATGATCAATTTCGCCCATGGCGAAATTTACATGATCGGCGCCTATGTCGGTCTGGTAACGCTGACGGCGATCGGCGTCCAGCACGGATACCCGCTAGGCGTCGTACTCGGCATCGCATTAATCGTATCGATCGCAGTCACCGGTTTATACGGCTGGACGGTGGAGCGGCTGGCATATCGCCCGTTGCGCGGCGGCCCCCGTCTGGTGCCGCTGATTTCGGCAATCGGCATGTCGATCTTTCTGCAAAATTATGTGCAGATCGGCCAGGGCGCACGCGACATGTCGGTGCCGCTGCTGGTTTCGGGCGCATTCGAATTCCAGATGGGCAGCGCTTTTGTGGTGACCATTTCTTATGCGCGGCTGATGATCGTCGGCGTCACGCTGGCATTGATGATGGCGCTGACGCTGTTCATCACGCATTCGCGCATGGGGCGCGCCTGCCGGGCTTGTTCGCAAGATATGCGCATGGCTAATTTGCTGGGCATCGATACCAATCGGGTGATTTCTTTCACATTCGTATTGGGCGCCATGCTGGCAGCTGTCGGCGGTGTGCTGATCGCGCTGAGTATCGGCAAGCTGAATCCGTACATCGGATTTATCGCCGGCATCAAAGCATTCACCGCGGCCGTGCTGGGCGGCATCGGCAGCGTGCCGGGCGCCATGCTGGGCGGCATGTTGCTTGGCCTGGTGGAAACCTTCGCTGCAGGCTATTTACCGTCGCAATATAAAGATATCGTATCGTTCGGACTGCTGATTGCGATTTTATTGTGCCGGCCGACCGGTTTGCTCGGCAAGCCCGATATCGAAAAGGTTTGAATTGAAAATAACAACAAGCTCGATGGCAGCCTCATTGGCGATCCCTTTTAGAAATGCGACGCTGGCGGCGCTACTGACGGCCGTTCTGACCATTCCCTTATTGGGCTTGCAATTGCAGCTCGACGGCTATCTGATCGTGCTGCATGCACATTGGGCGCCGGTCGCTGCGGCCGTCGCGGTAGTGTTTCTGTTCCAGCTATGCAAGCCCTGGTTCAAGCCGTTGCTGGCGCAATCTTCAAAAGGATTCCGTACCGCAGTCAAATTGCCGGCGCTGCCGAAACTTCCTCTATTTACCGCACTTACTGTCAGGCAGCAGCGCAACACCTTGCGTCTGCTATTGCTGATAGGCCTGATCTGGCCGTTTTTCGGTTCGCGCGGTGCGGTCGATGTGATGACCCTGGCCCTGATTTACGTTGTGCTTGGCCTTGGATTGAATATCGTGGTCGGGTTTGCCGGCTTGCTGGATCTCGGCTATGTCGCGTTTTATGCCGTCGGCGCTTATACCTATGCATTGCTGAACCAACATTTCGGACTTTCATTCTGGGTTTGCCTGCCCTTGTCGGCGGCCTGCGCGGCCTGTTTCGGATTTTTGCTCGGTTTTCCGGTGTTGCGTTTGCGGGGCGATTATCTGGCGATCGTTACCTTGGGCTTTGGCGAAATTATTCGGCTGCTGTTAAACAACTTCACCGATCTGACGGGTGGCCCCGACGGTATTTCATCGATTCCAAAGCCCAGCGTGTTCGGCCTGGAAATGGCGCGTAACGCCAGCGTCGAAGGGGGCACGACCTTTCACCAATTGCTGGGCCTGGCATATCAGGGCAGCGATATGGTGATCTTCCTCTATCTGGTGGCGCTATTGCTGGCATTGCTCACGTATTTTGTGACCAGCCGTCTGATCCGCATGCCGATGGGGCGCGCGTGGGAAGCATTGCGCGACGATGAAATTGCCTGTCGTTCTTTGGGTATTAATCCGACCATAGTCAAATTATCGGCCTTCACATTAGGTGCGGCATTTGCCGGCATGGCCGGTAGTTTTTTTGCCGCGCGCCAAGGTCTGGTGACACCGGAATCCTTCACTTTTATCGAGTCTGCGATGATTTTGGCCATCGTCGTTCTTGGTGGCATGGGATCGCAGGTCGGCGTTATTCTGGCGGCGCTGGTGTTAACGGTGCTGCCTGAAATTGCCCGCAGTTTCGCTGAATACCGAATGTTGTTCTTCGGCCTGGTCATGGTGCTGATGATGATATGGCGGCCGCAGGGCCTGATTCCGGCGCGCCGTCCACATGTGGTGCTGCCGCAATGAGTGCGAACAGCTTAATGCATACACTGAATACGTCCGGGTCCGGGTCTGGATCCGAATCTTCGCCTTTGCTGGAAGTGTCGGACTTATCGATGCGCTTCGGCGGGCTGCTGGCCGTTGACAGCATCGACTTCTGTGTCGGGCAACAGGAGGTGTTTGCCATCATCGGCCCCAACGGCGCAGGAAAAACCACTGTTTTCAATTGCGTCAGCGGCTTTTACCGGCCTGCCGGCGGCCATATCAAATTGAACGGCGTGGTCACGACCGGCATGGCCAGCCATGTGGTCGCTCGTCACGGGCTGGTGCGCACCTTTCAAAATATCCGCCTGTTCAAATCGCTGACGGTAGTCGAAAACCTGCTGGTGGCGCAGCACACGCAAGTCGATACGAATCTGTTTTCCGGTCTGCTGAAGCTGCCGCGCTACCGCCGTGCCGAACGGGAAGCGTTGGATCGCGCTATTTACTGGCTGGACCGCGTAGGCCTGACGGCACTGGCCAACCGCGATGCCGGCACCTTGTCATACGGGCATCAGCGACGCCTGGAAATTGCGCGCTGCATGATTACCGCACCACGTCTGCTATTACTGGACGAGCCGGCCGCAGGCTTGAATCCACAGGAGAAAATCGAGTTGCAATTATTGATCGACCGCTTGCGCCGCGAAGATGGCGTTGCCGTGTTGTTGATCGAACACGACATGAGCTTGATCATGAC
>DASYCG010000058.1:0-4258 GCA_036500325.1 Herbaspirillum sp.
GTTCGTTTCCCCGGCGGCCATGGCCGCCTCCTTTACCTCACTGCGCACAACACCCCGCCACAGCCTGCTGACGGCCCCTGAACTGAACGGCATTACATCCCCGCCCTGTCTTTTATGTTGCAGTTTTCCTTCAAGGCTTCAACGCCTGCAAAAACGCCGCCACATCGGGATAACGCAAACGCGCGCCCAGTTCCCGCTTGATGCGTGTATTGCGCAAGCGGCGCGATTCCGACATGAATGACAACAATTGCGGCGAAACCTGCCGTTGCAGCTCGGCGCGTGGCAGGCGCGGCGGACGCCGCAAGGCAAACGCATCCGCTACCGCATCGAAATAGGCGCCCATGGTCAAATCGGTATCGTCGACGGCATGATAAACGCGCAGCGGCCGCGCCTTGAACAGCGCATCTGCCGCCAGTTGCGCCAGATCGTCGGCGTGAATGTGATTGGTAAAGACATCCTCTGAAGCAGCCAGCGCCGGCGTCCTCTTATGCAAACGCTCCAGCGGCAAGCGATCCGCCGCATAAATACCCGGCGCACGCAAAATCGCCAGCCGGCTGGCCGAGCGCCGCGCCCAGGCCCGCAAAACCTTTTCTGCATCGACCCGCCGCTTGGCGCGCGCGTTGGCAGGCGCGACGGTACGCGTCTCATCGAACTCGGCGCCGCCGCAATCGCCATAGACCCCAGTCGTACTGATATAAACCAGCGTCGCATGGTCGGGTAAAATAGCGGCCAGATTACGGCTGCGGCGGTCGATTGCGCCGTCGGCTTGCGGCGGCGCCAGGTGCACGATGTATCGCGCCAGGCGGGCCAATCGCGCCAGACTGGCCGGCTGGTCCAGATCGGCGACGATCGGCACTGCGCCGGCTGCACGCAGCAATGCACAGCGTTCCGGACTGCTGGTGACGGCAAAAACGCGGAAGCGATCGCGTACCAGCGGCAACAAGCGCATGCCGACATCGCCGCAGCCGACGATCAATAGCCGCGGCAAACCGATTTTTTTAAATGCAATGTGTTTTTTCATTACCGGGATTGTATGAGTTTCCAAGTCACTGTACAGCCAAGCGGACGGCAATTTGATTGCGAGCCGGACGAAACCATCCTCAATGCGGCCATTCGCGCCGGTGTCGGATTACCCTACGGTTGCAAAAACGGCGCCTGCAGTTCATGCAAGGGCAAGCTGCTGGACGGCAGCGTCACACACGGCGCGCATCAGGATAAAGCCTTGAGCGCCAATGATGAAAAGTTGGGGATTTCACTATTCTGCGTCGCCAAACCGCATTCCGACGTGATCATCGAAGCACGCGAAGTTGCCGGCGTCGGCGATTTTCCGATTCGCAAAATGCCGGCGCGCATCGCCAAACTGGAGAAAATCGCCGACGATGTCATCGTAATGTCGCTGCAACTGCCCGCCTCCGACCGTCTGCAATATCTGGCCGGCCAATACATCGAATTCATGTTGCGCGACGGCCAGCGCCGCAGCTATAGCCTGGCCAATGCACCGTTCAAGGATGAATTGATGACGCTGCATATCCGGCATATGCCGGGCGG
The DNA here is from genome assembly GCA_036500325.1 of Herbaspirillum sp. Lineage (GTDB taxonomy): Bacteria > Pseudomonadota > Gammaproteobacteria > Burkholderiales > Burkholderiaceae_D > Herbaspirillum. The sequence continues at coordinate 1,549 of DASYCG010000058.1, forward strand.
CCTGTTCACCGATGCCATCTTCACCACCGCCAAGGAACGCGACATTCTGCGTTTCGAAGGGCCGATGGGCACCTTCTTCCTGCGGGAAGATTCGGCCAAACCGATGATTCTGCTGGCCTCCGGTACCGGCTTCGCGCCGCTCAAGGCCTTGATCGAACAGGCAGTGCATAATAAATCCGAACGCAAAATGACCTTGTATTGGGGCGGCCGGCGTCCGCAGGATCTGTATATGGATGCGCTGTGCCGCAAGTGGGCCGCCGAGCTGCCGAACTTCGCTTATGTGCCGGTGATCTCGAATGCCGCCGGCGAAGACAACTGGCAAGGCCGCAGCGGCTTCGTGCATCGGGCAGTGGTGGAAGATCATCCCGATCTGTCGGGCTATCAGGTATATGCCTGCGGCGCGCCGATCGTGGTGGAATCCGCCCAGCGCGATTTCGTCGCACAATGCAACTTGCCGGAAACCGAGTTTTTTGCCGATGCGTTTACATCAGCCGCAGACCTTCTCGGCTAGAAGATTGAATAGGATCGAATCGAATAAGATCTGAATTAATTCGCAGTAGGATTAATTAGATATTCGGTCTTGTCATTATTCTTTAATCCGACTCGGTTAGTATTGTCACACTTATTTAATTTTCCCTATTTTTCTGCGTGGAGCTTCAATGGAATTCAAGCAATTCGATACCGACAAGTTGATGTATGTCACCAACCGGCCGCCTCTGGTGTTTACAGAAGGCAGCGGCATGTTCATGACCGACAACAACGGCAAGCGCTATCTGGATTTCCTGCAAGGCTGGGCGGTCAACGCCTTGGGGCATTCGCCGCAATGCATCCAGGACGCGCTGGTGGCGCAATCCGGGAAAATCCTGAATCCTTCCCCGGCATTCTTCAATCAGCCTTCCGCCGAACTGGCCGGGCTGCTGACCAGGCATTCCTGTTTCGACCGCGTGTTTTTTGCCAATAGCGGCGCCGAGGCGAATGAAGGCGCTATCAAGCTGGCGCGCAAATGGGGTAAAAAACATCCGAACGGCGCCAACGAAAGCCGCTACGAAATCATTACCTTCGATCACAGCTTCCACGGCCGTACGCTGGCGACCATGTCGGCCAGCGGCAAACCGGGCTGGGATACCATGTTCGCGCCGCAAGTCGCAGGCTTTCCGAAGGCCGATCTGAATGATCTGGACAGCGTCAAGGCGCTGATCAACAGCCGCACCGTCGCGGTCATGCTGGAACCGATCCAGGGCGAAGCCGGCGTCATTCCGGCCACGCGCGAATTCATGCAGGCTCTGCGCAAGCTGACCAAGGAACAAGGTTTGCTGCTGATCGTCGATGAAGTGCAGACCGGATTCGGCCGCACCGGCGAATTGTTCGGCTATCAATTGTCCGAGATCGAGCCCGACATCATGACCTTGGGCAAAGGCATCGGCGGCGGCGTCCCGCTGGCGGCGTTGCTGGCGCGCGAGGAGATCGCCTGCTTCGAAGCCGGCGATCAGGGCGGCACGTACAACGGCAATCCATTAATGACGGCAGTCGGCGTAGCGGTCACGCGCGAATTGCTGAAGCCGGAATTCCTGCCGATGGTGAAAGAAAACGGCGCTTACCTGAGTGCCGAACTGTTGAAGCTTTGCGCCAAGCACGGTTTGAAAGGCGAACGCGGTGAAGGCTTGCTGCGCGCGCTGGAACTGGGCAGCGACATCGGCCCGCAGATCGTCGACAAGGCGCGCGAGCGCAATCCGATCGGCCTGCTGCTGAATGCACCGCGGGCAAATCTGCTGCGTTTCATGCCGGCGCTCAACGTCACCAAAGGCGAAATCGACCAGATGATTACGGCGCTGTCCGAAATCCTGAGCGAATTGAAGCCGGCTTGAGCCTGCAGTTGAAGGCAAACCCGAACTGAACCTGGATCAGAGCCGCTCAGCCAAAAATGCAGCGAACGCCCTATAACGACAACGCCACAGGATTGCTTACCCAAGCAATCCCGGTGGCGCGTTTGTTTGCGTTAATGGCCATATTGATTTTGGGCGCCCTGCTCGGCGCCTGCAGCAGCTTGCCCTCGCAACGCGCGGAATCGAGTCCGCCGGCGCCAAGCGCGCCGCTGCCGATCAGCGAAACCGGCAACGAAGTAGCGATCTATGCGCTCAACCTGATCGGCACCGGTTACCGTTTCGGCGGCAAAAACCCGGAAGCCGGACTCGATTGCAGCGGCATGGTCAGCTATATCTACCGGGAAGCAGCCGGCATCAACGTCACCGGCAGCGCCGCCGACATCGCCAGGCGCGGCAAGGAAATCAATCGGCAATCCTTGCGCCCGGGCGACCTGATTTTCTTCGATACCGAACACAAGCCTTTTTCCCATGTCGCCATTTACATCGGCGAAAACCGTTTCGTGCATGCGCCGTCGACCAACGGCCGCGTGCGCATCGACCGGCTGGACAACCATTACTATGCCGAGCGCTACGAAATGGCGCGTAGTTATTTCAAATAAGCTTTAAACAAGCCAGCCGCGCTGAACTTATCACCGGGATAGTGCGTCAAATTACAGTTCGCAGTCAGAAATTCCTTAATACCGGTTCATAACATCAGTTCAAGACGCACCACGCCAACCACCGAAGGGGACTAAATGAATAAGTTACTCAGCATTGCAGCACTGTTTTTGACGTTTCTGGCATTTTCGCCATTCGCCCAGGCACAGGGTTATCCCGGTCATCCGGAT
>DASYCG010000059.1:0-65365 GCA_036500325.1 Herbaspirillum sp.
GTTCGAAGTCGCCATGCGTCGCTTCAAGCGCACCATTGAAAAAACAGGTCTGTTGACTGATTTGCGCGCGCGCGAGTTTTACGAAAAGCCGACTGCGGAACGTAAGCGTAAGCTGGCTGCTGCCGTAAAGCGCCACTACAAGCGTATTCGTAGCCAGCAATTGCCTAAGAAGCTGTACTAAGCAATAAAGTAATAAGCTTGGTATTGCTCGCTGTTTGCAATAAGTGCCGTTCGCTGTAATATATTTTTACCCGCATTAATTTCTTATTGCATATGTTGCTGCAGTAAGAAATGGCAAACCCGCTCCGGTGTTGGTCCGCAGCGGGTTTTGACGTTTTAGCGCCGGCTTTCTGCAGGCCGCATCAATCAAATGGAGAATGCAATGAGTTTGAAAGAGCAGATTACCGAAGACATGAAAGCGGCCATGCGTGCGAAAGAAACAGCCAAGCTGGGTACGATCCGCTTGCTGACTGCCGCGATCAAGCAAAAAGAAGTCGACGAACGGATTGAAGTGACTGATGCCCAGGTGCTGGCCATCATTGAAAAGATGATCAAGCAGCGCAAGGATTCCATCAGCCAGTTCGAAGCCGGCGGTCGGCAAGATCTGGCGGATCTCGAAAAAGCCGAATTGGTCATCCTGAGCGTGTACATGCCGGCCGGCTTGTCCGAAGCAGAAATCAAGGCCGAAGTGCAGGCGGCTGTTGCGGCCAGCGGCGCAACCGGTCCTCAGGATATGGGCAAGATAATGGCCATCCTCAAGCCGAAGTTGGCAGGGCGCGCCGATATGACCGCGGTTTCCGCGCTGGTGAAAGCGGCATTGTCGCAGTCTTGATTGCGAATTGGATCCGGTACGTTTCCGGTCTTAAGCCTCGTTTTTCAAGCTTAATTTTCAAAGCCTAATTTCCAAGCCAGGCAGCCTGTGATTCCACAATCGTTCATTCAGGATTTGCTCAATCGCGTCGATATCGTCGACGTGGTGGGCCGCTATGTGCAACTGAAAAAAGGCGGCGCGAACTTCATGGGTTTGTGCCCGTTTCACAACGAAAAATCCCCGAGTTTTACCGTCAGCCCGACCAAGCAGTTTTACCACTGCTTCGGATGCGGCGCGCATGGCACGGCGATCGGATTTTTGATCGAGTATTCGGGCTTGGGGTTTGTCGAGGCGGTCAAGGATCTGGCGCAGAACGTCGGCATGGTTGTGCCGGAAATGGACGACAAGCTGCCGCCTGCGCAACGAGCCGAGAATCAGGCCAAGAGCCTGGCGTTATCGGAAGCAATGACGCGGGCCTGCGATTTTTACCGGCATCAGTTGCGCGGCGCGCAGCATGCGGTTGCCTATCTGAAAGGGCGTGGGCTGACCGGCGAAGTGGCAGCACGATTCGGACTTGGTTATGCCATGGATGAATGGGACGCCCTGCGACAGGTTTTCCCCGATTACGAGGCGGCGGCGCTGGTAGAGGCCGGTTTGGTCATCGACAAAACCGATGACGAAGGCGCCAATCGCAAGCGCTACGACCGCTTTCGCGATCGCATCATGTTTCCTATCAGAAATACAAAAGGCCAAGTGATCGGCTTCGGCGGGCGTGTGATGGATGGCGGCGAGCCTAAATATTTGAATTCGCCGGAAACGCCGTTGTTTCAAAAAGGCAGCGAATTATACGGATTGTTCGAGGCGCGCCAGGCTATCCGCGAAGCCGGTTACGTATTGGTGACCGAAGGCTATATGGATGTGATCGGCCTGGCCCAGTTGGGATTTCCGCAAGCCGTTGCGACGCTGGGCACGGCTTGTACGCCGATTCACGTTCAGAAGCTGTTGCGCCAGACCGATCATGTGATTTTCAGTTTCGATGGCGATAAAGCCGGGCGGCGGGCGGCGCGGCGCGCGCTGGATGCCTGTCTGATTCATGCAAGCGACAATAAAACCATCAAATTCCTGTTTTTGCCGACCGAGCACGATCCGGACAGTTATGTACGGGAATTCGGCACGGAAGCATTTGAGCGCCAGGTGACCGATGCCATGCCGTTTTCGCAGTTTTTGCTGAAAGAAGCGGCGGCCGATTACGATTTGAGCACGCCGGAAGGCCGGGCCAGGACGCAGTTCGACGCCAAGCCGCTATTGCAGGCCATGCCGCCGTCGTCGCTGCGCTTGCAAATTGCGCGGAGTCTGGCAAATATGACGCAGTCGACCGTCGAAGAAATCGAAAGTCTGTTCGAATTGTCCAGCCCGATTGCCCGCGGCCGGCCGGCACCGCCCAAAGGCAGGCGTACTCCCCCGGTAGGCCTGGGGCGTCAGATCATGCGTTTGCTGGTGGCGCACCCGTCGTTTGCCGCGGATCTGGATCAGCATGCAATGGATGCCTTTATCCAGTGTGAGCCGGACCATGCTGAAATGCTGGGACAATTGGTTACGGCGGGCCGTGCCATGGGCGAACATGCCAATTTCGCCGTATTGGCGGAGCATTTGCGTGAGGCCGGCCCCGATTTCGAGCCGATGATTGCCGAAATCGCCGCGGAATCGGAGTCCGACGCGGATACGGCGCGGTTGGCGCTGTCGGACGCCATTCGTAAAATGCGGATGCAGGCGTTGACCGAAGAACTCAAATTATTGATCGATGGCGGTTTAGCGGACGATGCGGCGAAAACGCGCTACCGGGAGCTGACCCTGCAGCAAGAACAGCTGCGACGCCAGGGACAGACCGAAATCGGCCAGCGTTAAAGTGTTGATGCTGCCCGGATTGCCGATATCGGCAATATTTGGACAATATGGAACGATATTTGCTGATTTGGAATGCAGTGTGCAATCCCCCGGTATTTTAGGCGAGTGAGGCTGAGCTTGAGATGGGGAGAAGCGTCTCCATATGCTATACTCGAAAGCTTTCGTTCAGGATAGCAGCATTGATTTTGGGCGAAACAATACCAAATACAGTGAGTCGGATAGATAAATTAATTCGAGGTAATTCAGGACAATTTGGGGCGATTCTGTCGATCTGCCCATTTGAGTGCAAATAGCTTTTGGCTTTGATTCTATGGCGAGTGGAAATGAAGAAACCTGCAAATACACTGAAAAACGTATCAAGCGCGGCGGCTTCGAGCGCATCGCGCAAGCCGAGTGCGAAGCCTGCAGTCAAGGCGGCAACCGCCAAAGCGGCACCAAAGGCAGCGGTGAAAACGGCCGCCAGACCTGCGCCCGTTAAGGCGGCCAGCCGCAAGGCGCCGGTCACCGTAGCAGTTGCCAAGACCAAAGCCCGGCCGGCAGTCGTCAAAGTAGCGACCCCGATCAAACGCGGCGCCGACAGCGCCGCCAAAGCAGTCAGCCCCGCCGCCGCCAAGGCGGTTAAGGCAACATCGAAAAGTAACTTATCCAGAACCACCGCTGCAAAGCCGGTTCCAGTGCAATTGAAAGCTTCCGTGACAAATAAGAAACCTGAGTCGAAAATCGTCAAACCAGCACCTAAAGCCGCCGCCATCGCCCCAGAGGTGAAAGATACCAGTGTAATGATCGGTTCCGGCGTCAGCCAGACTACCGACGCGGCCACGCTGGCCGCAATCGACACTTCCGGCTATATCCTGCCATCGGTCAAAGTACCGGGGCGGCGCGGTCGCAAGCCAAAAGAATTCCAACCTGAAAACGATGAAATCGCCGCTTTGAATGCGGTCGAACGCGCTGAACTGAAAGCGGTCGACAAAGCCAAGGCGAAAGATCGCAAGGCCAAGGAAAAGGCATTGCTGAAAGACGCATTTTCGTCCGACACGGAAGCCAGCGAAGAAGAACTTGAAAACCGCCGCCAAAAGCTGAAGACGCTGATCAAGCTCGGTAAAGAGCGCGGCTTCCTGACTTTTTCTGAAATCAACGACCATCTGCCTGAAAACATCGTCGATCCGGAAGCGATCGAAGGCATCATCGGTACATTCCACGACATGGGCATTTCGGTGTCCGAGCACGCACCGGATGCCGAAACACTGCTGTTGTCCGACAACGTCGCCAACGTTGCCAGCGACGACGATGCCGAGGCCGCTGCGGAAGCAGCATTGTCGACAGTCGATTCCGACTTCGGCCGCACCACCGATCCGGTCCGCATGTACATGCGTGAAATGGGTTCGGTTGAGCTGCTGACGCGCGAAGGCGAAATCGAAATTGCAAAACGCATTGAAGATGGCCTGAAAGATATGATTCAGGCAATTTCTGCGTGTCCGACCACGATCATGGAAATCCTGGTTGCCGCCGAAAAAATCTCCAAGGATGAAATCAAGATCGACGAAATCGTCGATGGCCTGGTCGACATGAACGTCAGCGACGAGACACCGGCCGCGCCGGCTGCCGCTGCCGACGATGAAGACGGCGAGGATGAGGAAGAAGAAGGCGAAGGCGAGGAAGAAGAAGAAACACCGAATGCTTCCGGCGCAGCAGGCTTCTCCGCAGAACAGCTGGAACAACTCAAGCGCGATGCGTTGGGCAAGTTCGCCACCATCTCGACCCAGTTCGACAGAATGCGCAAAGCCTTTGAAAAAGAAGGCTACAACTCCAAGCCGTACGTCAAAGCACAGGAAACCATTTCCAGCGAATTGCTGGGCATTCGCTTTACGGCGAAAGTCGTTGAAAAGCTGTGCGACACATTGCGCGATCAGGTTAATCAGGTGCGTCAGATCGAACGGCAGATCCTGGATGTTGCGGTTAATAAATGCAACATGCCGCGTCCGCATTTCATCAAGGTCTTCCCGGGTAACGAAACCAATCTGGACTGGATCGACGGTGAAGTCAGCGCCAACCACAATTACAGTATTGTGCTGGGCCGCAACGTGCCGACCATCAAGGAATTGCAACAAAAGCTGATCGACCTGCAAGCGCGCGTGGTATTGCCGCTGCCAGATCTGCGCGGCATCAACAAGAAGATGACCGCCGGCGAAATGAAGGCGCGCCGCGCCAAACGCGAAATGACCGAAGCCAACTTGCGGCTGGTTATTTCGATTGCGAAAAAATACACCAATCGCGGTTTGCAATTCCTGGATCTGATCCAGGAAGGCAATATCGGTTTGATGAAAGCAGTCGACAAGTTTGAATATCGCCGCGGTTATAAATTCTCGACGTATGCGACATGGTGGATTCGTCAGGCCATCACGCGTTCGATCGCCGATCAGGCGCGCACCATCCGTATTCCGGTGCACATGATCGAAACCATCAATAAGATGAATCGCATTTCGCGCCAGATTCTGCAGGAAACCGGTGCTGAGCCGGACCCAGCGACCCTGGCGATCAAGATGGAAATGCCGGAAGACAAGATTCGCAAGATCATGAAGATTGCGAAGGAACCGATTTCGATGGAAACACCGATCGGCGACGACGACGATTCGCATCTTGGCGATTTCATCGAAGACAACAACACATTGGCGCCTGCCGATGCAGCGTTGCATGCTTCGATGCGCGGTGTGGTCAAAGACATTCTGGATTCACTGACGCCACGCGAAGCGAAGGTTCTGCGCATGCGTTTCGGTATCGAAATGTCGACCGACCATACGCTGGAAGAAGTCGGCAAGCAATTTGACGTGACACGTGAGCGCATTCGACAAATAGAAGCAAAAGCGCTGCGCAAGTTGCGTCATCCATCGCGTTCCGATAAGCTGAAAAGCTTCCTCGAAGGTAATTGATCTGTTGCCGGGAATATTATTTTTCCCGGCATTTTCTTGACCATTTTTGTTTCAAGTTTAAGGGCCCCCTAGCTCATGCTTGGTTAGAGCAGCGGACTCATAATCCGTTGGTGCCGTGTTCGACTCACGGGGGGGCCACCAGTAAAATCAAAGGGTTACGTGAATACGTAACCCTTTTTTCATTTAGACTCTTGGTAAGTTTCTCTCGAAGGCCTTTCATATTGTCATACGCACGGCAGTTGAAGCCTGCGAGATCAAAATGTAAATCTGTTTTCCGATTTACAGAATAAAATTACTCGACGCTTTAGTGCATGAGCATAACCGACCTCGTAATAGACATTGGGCCTTTCTCCTGTTAGGTCTGCAAACAGAAACTCCAGTCTTGAATACATCTAATAAAATATGACTACATCACACAATAAACCGAAATTTTTCGAAAATTTTTTTGTTGTTTCGATCTTGACTTTGTTGGTGGCAGTTCTTTTGCTATACGTTAGTCATATATTTGAAGAAAACACGGAGCCTATTGAGAAGCTTGTATCGGTTGTTACCAAGGAAGCTGGCTTTGCTTGTTTGGTTGCATTCTTTTTAAATTTATCGATTGAATGGATCAATCGTTACCGGCATTCTGAACAAGCCACGACTTTGGTGCGGCTACTTGACGAGAAGCATCAGGAGCGGATGGAGATGCTTCTAAAAGAGTTGGATAAAAAATACAACGAGACAAGTAAAAAACTATTGAAAGATGTTTTTCAGACCGTATATGAGAGATACATAGAAAAAGGAATATTCAAAGTTATTGATGACCATGTTCTCAAGAAGGATGTAATGAGAAAAGGCTATAAGATGACAATGAAGCTAGAACAGATTCCTAACGAGAATGATTTAATAGGACTTACCTTTTACATTCACTATAAGCTGGTAAATTTAACTGATCAGCCGATAGAAGACGTTTTACTTGGTGTTCTAATTGATGTCACGCCGCAACACGAAGATAAATGCAAATTCGTAACCGCTAGGATAGGGGATACTGAATATTCGGAAGAAAAGCTAGTAGCGTTAACCACGCGCGACGAGGTCAATGCACAGTGGACGCTTAAAATTTCTGGGCGAGTGGAAAAGGGTGAAACGTTACCTGTAAGTCTTGAATACAAAAAGGTCGGGCCACGTAACTATTCCGAGGTAATGTGTACTACGGTTCAGATGGACTCACTTGAAATTGAGGTCTTGTCGTTAGACGGGTCATTATCAGTTAATGCAGTTTCGTTACATCCTGAGAACGAAGTGCTTACAAGTCCGGAGAGTATGCAAAATCTAAAAACTTGGAAAATCGAGCACGCAATTCTACCTGGGCAAGGGGCGATCGTATTCTGGCATCCGCAACGTGATAAAATTATTCCATCTCAGATTTAGTTGCTAAAAAGCAGCATTTAATGTTCTTTTTTTTCGGCAATTCAAGTTTTGTACAACGTTATTTGAAAATATTGTTATTTTAGGTAGTATGAAAGTGTAGTTCTTTCAAAGGAGAGCACCATGGCACAAGGTATTACAAAAATGTAAGTGGTAAGAGCCGCTACAAGGACCCCGGTTTCGACTGGGGTTTTTTTGGCAAAAAATTGCCAGTGCAAAGTTATTTTCCCTAGTTTTTCTGCCCGATCTATCGCTTGACCCCAAACCGCTCCTCCCGCCACTGCCTGCGCGACCGTCCCATTTTCCTGAATGCCAACCGCACCATCTTCAGCCACCCAAATGGCCGGGGATCAACCAGCATGCTCAATGCGCGCGCATAATCCAGCGTCAGTCCCGGTGTCCAGGCCATCGTATTGGCACGCTTTCGAATCTGCGCAGCGACCCATAATTCCGGCGTAATCAACATCCGCACAAACGGCGCCCAGCCGCGATCATGTCCTTGGAAATGCCCTAGCGAACCTTCCACCGCAGCCTCCAATGCCCGCGAAACAGTACTGGAACAATTGCGATTAGTCAGGTTATAGGTCAGGTCTTTTTTGTATTCCTCCCAGAAGATACCCAGGCGTTTCGGGTTGTAATTCCTGATCCGCACCTGCATCGTGGATTCGCACCAGGCTTTCGATTCGATCTGATAACTCGGCTGGAATATGCCGGGCATGTCGTTTTCACGCGTGGCCCGTAACAGGCGGCTGAAATCGTCCGGCGAGCGATCGATTTCCACACCGGGATACAGGCTGATATAAATCCCTTCCGGCGATTCAAGCGCCGCATGGCCGGTTGAAATCACGCCGTTGGCATCGACCGCCGCAATGTAGCGATCCACCAGCAACCGCCGTTGCCCAGGATTTTTTGCCGATCCCACCGGGGTCCACACATGGACGGTCAGGGCCTGCTCGCTCTTGGCCGGCGGGCCGTCCCAGACCAGGGGCGCGTCCGCATCGATTGCCGGGTTATAGTCTTGCCAGCGGGCCGCATGATGTCCCTCTCGCACCGCTTGGAGCAAGACCGCGCCGGGTAAACGATGAATCCGATAAGCCAGCAGCAACATGCTCCAGCCACTGAAGAACAAGCCGAGTCCTACGCAATATGGAACTGTGCCGGCGTAATGGGTCGGATAGGGTTGGTAAAAGAAAATAGCCAGGATAATTTCGACTAGTCCGCCGGCGAGGGCGGCCCGCCAGCGCGGGTAACGAACGATCCAGGCGGAGATGGATTGCAGCAGGCCGTCCACCAGGAAGAGTGTGCCGAAGATCATCGACAGGAAGAAATTGCCATGGTGATGCCCGACCAGGATCAGCGTCGCGGCAAACAGAAACGCGATGCCTTTTACATAGCGCAAGCTACGCTGGCCGCCCATCCCGGTCCAGGCAACCGCCAGCGTGGACAGGCCGTCGAGCACCAGCAGCCAGGCGAAGAAAGCGATGGGGAAATACAGTGCGCCATCCAGCGCGTCGATAAAAACGAATACGCCGGCAATCGTCCAAAGCAACCCGGTGATCTGCAGTGTGCGCCAACGTTTGCGCAGATAGTCCGCGCCTAACAGCAACAGTACTAGTTGAATCATCGTGCGTCGCTCCCGTTTTTATGCGGTTGAACAGCAGGTCGCTTTAATGAAATGCCAGGCAATACGGATGTGATGCCGATGCATTACTATGCATTGCGCAGGAATAGTGTAAATATTACTATCAAGTAATAATCTCATCAAATGCGAGCTGGTGATCCATATAGGATAAAAAAAGGGGGAAGATTTGTGATCGTCCCCCTTTTTTGCATGCCGGTGAAGCCGGTATGAACTCAGCTATAAAGCCGGCGCTATCTACGAATGCTCTTCAGCCAGCCGCTGCTCACTCAATCGCCGCGCCTCAATCCGCGCTTCCGCCTCCAGCAGCGTTTTCGAAGGCCTGCGATGACTCCAAACCGCTGCCGCCACTGAAATCACCGAGCAGCAAATCAGTCCGGCGGCAATCGGGCTTCTCACGAAAACGGTTGGATCGCTATTCGACAATGTCATCGCCTGCCGGAAAGACTGCTCCAGCGTGTGGCCAAGGATCAAACCGAATAAAAGTGGCGCTTTCGGAATATCAAGCTTCCGGAAGGCGTAGCCAAGGACACCAAAACCAAGCGCCAGGAAAAGGTCGAACGTATTATTGTTGAACGAGTAGACACCCGCAGTCGCGATGCCGAGAACGATACACAGCAGCACGCCTGGCGGCACATATAGAATGCGCGCCAGCACGCCGACCAGTGGCAGGTTCAGCACCAGCAGCATGATATTGCCGATATACATGCTGGCGATCAGGCCCCATACCAGATCAGGCTGGGTGTGGAACAGCATCGGGCCAGGCTGGATGCCGTACATGATGAACGCACCCATGATCACCGCGGTAGCGCCCGATCCAGGCACGCCGAGCGCGAGCAAGTGAACGAATGCGCCGCAGGTATCGGCGTTGACCGCCGCTTCCGGCGCCGCCACGCCTTCGATGGCGCCGTGGCCGAATTCTTCAGGGTGTTTCGAAATTTTCTTCTCAAGAATATACGACAGCATTGCCGCGATAGTGCCCCCCAAGCCAGGCGCCGCGCCGCACAGAAAGCCGACAGCCGTGCCGCGCAGGGCAGCCGGGCGTGCCCGTTTCCATTCCGCTTTGGTGAACCATAATTTGCCGGTGACTTTCACCACATGCAAGGTGCCGCCCATGGTGCCTTCAACCATTCGGCTGACTTCCGAAATAGCGAACAGGCCGACCACGATCACCAGGAAACTGATGCGATCCTGCAGTTCGGTAATGCCCATCGTAAAGCGCGGCACGCCGGTCTGCAGATCGATGCCGATCGTCGCCAGCGCCAAGCCGATCAGCGTTGCCGTCAATCCCTTGCCCAGCGAGTCGCCGGTCAACGCGCTGACGGTGGTCAGTGCAAACAGGATCAGCGCGAAGTATTCGGTCGGTCCGAAATGCAGCGCTACCGTGGCCAGAGGCGCCGCCACGAAGGACAGCAATGTCACGCCGATCATGCCGGCGATGAACGAGCTGGTCGCTGCGATCGCCAGCGTCGCCGCAGCGCGCCCTTTGCGCGCCAGCGGATAGCCGTCCAGCACCGTCATGACGGCTGCCGAATCGCCCGGCGTGTTCAACAGAATGGCGGTGACTGCGCCGCCGTACATGCAACCATAGTAAATACCGGTCAGCATCATCAGCGCGGTCATGGGATCCATGCCGAAGGTGACCGGAATCAGCAACGCGATGCCGGCCGATGGGCCGATACCGGGCAAATGACTGATCACCGTGCCGATAAAGACCCCGATCAATGTGTACAACAAATGGGTCGGCAGAATTGCGACCGAAAGCCCGTGCAAAATACCGTTAAGACTGTCCACTATGCGGCTCCGTCAGATCGAAAGGATGCCCGCGGGCAGCGGCACATTAAGCAGGTGTGAAAACACCAGGTCGACCACCAACGCGAAACCGACTGCCGTAAGCAGATTGGCGCGGTAATGGCCACGATGGAAATAGCTCAGCAGGCCGCCAAGGAAGACGACAGTCGCAATCAGATAGCCCACTTCTTCAAACACGCTGTAATAAAGAATGGTCCAGGCCACCATCGCGATCAGGATCAGCGATTGATGCACACGCTGGCGCACGGTAAGGATCGCCGGCGGTTCGTGACCCGCGGAAGGCTCTGCGTCTACTGGCGCTTTGTGCTCGGGCTTTTTGGTTTTACTGAATGCTTCGATCAGCAGCAGGGCGCCCGCCACCAAAAGACCGCAGCCCACCAGCGCCGGAAAGGCACGAGGACCTAGCGCGTCGCCCATGCGCGATACCGGTATTTGGTAGTCCGCATATAAATAGATGATTGCGCCGGCGATCACGCAAATCGCGAGCCAGAACTCTGGCTTCATTGTTTTCATGTCTCCTCCTTAATGCAAATCGATACGCGAGAGGCCGCAGGAGTGGCTGCACACAATCGCGCTGTCTTTCTTATTATCAAGCGTCGGATCGAATACCGGCAGACACTTTTTTGAAATGAGGCGTGCGGATGATCGGACGCCATGCCCATCATCCGCCACGGAGGGCTCGACTTTTACTTATCGGTCTTGTAACGGCCTTCTTTGACGACTTCGGCAATCGTGCCGTCCGGTGCGCGGAATTTCAATGCGCCGGTGCCGGGAGGAGACAGAATTTCGCCGCCGTACGCACGGATTTTTTCGGCTGCAACTTCTTGATCTTCGACGGTAACGCCCCAGTGGTGAATACGCGAACCCGGGCCTGCCAATTGCGCTTCGTCAGCTTCTTCACTGTCGTATTTCATCAGCGTGAAATCGATATGACCATCGGTCATGTGGCGTGAAATGTGTTGACGGGTTTGGCTGGTATGGATTTCCTTGAAACCGAATACCTCTGTATAAAACTTGGTAGCGGCTTCGAGATCCATGACTTTAATAGCCAGGTGAACGATGCGTGACATAGTGATCTCCTGTTGATGGGAACTGCGGTAAAAAATTTATAAATTGCTGCTTATTGTTTGGCGAGGCCCAATTCGGTCAGCAGCGGAGTCAGTCGCGTATTCTCGTTTTTCAGGAATGCCGTAGCGTCCTTGCTTGAACGATAATCGGCGCTCCACATATTGCGTTTAAGCGCAGTGGCCCATTCCGGCGTTGCCATGACTTTCTTCAATACGCCATCCCACCATGCAGCTTGATTGGCAGGCATGTCCTTCGGTCCGACCAGCACGCGCCAAGTCGAGAAATCGACATCGATGCCTTGTTCTTTCCAGGTCGGCACATTCGCCAATTCGTCCGGCGCGCGGTTTGCTTGCGGGATGCCGATCATGCGGATCTTGCCGGCTTGCGCCGGTCCGACCGCAACGCCCACAGGCGAGGCGGCCACGGTGACGTGGCCGCCCATCAGCGCGGTCATCGCTTCGCCGCCCGAATCGAAAAACACAATCTTCAACTTATGCGGATCCTGGCCGGCAGCTTTCACCACCATGGCAGCCGCGATGTGGCTTTGCCCGCCTGGCGAGCTCGATACCGCCACGCCGACGCTGGCAGGATCCTTGCGCAGTTGCGCAATAACATCCTGGCCGGTCTTCAATGGTGAATCGCCGGCAACCGAAAAGATGATCGGTTCTCTGAACAGCACTGCCAGCGGCGTGACATCGCCGATGCCGATTTTGCTCAGGCCGGTGATCTGATTAGTCACCAGCGGCAGCGCCTGTACGGTCACGTAGTGGCCATCGGCGTGATGCGAATTGATGTATGAAATACCGACTGTGCCGCCGCCGCCCGGACGGTTGAGCACGGTGATCGGCTGATCCGACAACTTCTCTTGTGTAATGACATTTTGCAGCGTGCGGGCGACCAGATCGAGGCCGCCGCCGGGTGCGCTCGGGACGACGATCTGGATCGGCCTGGTCGGCTTCCAGTCATCGGCGGCTTGCGCGGCGCTACCGGCGCCGAGCAGGGCGCCGAACGCCAGTAAGCCGCTTAAAGGCTTGCCTAGATGCATAAGTTTGATGCGCATTACATATCTCCTTTGATTTTTGGTTTTTATTTTTATTTTGGTTTAGAGGTTGAAGCGGTCGAGTAATGAATATCGTGTTTGCAAAATGGTCAGGCAACTACCTTCCGGGTTGATCCTGCCGCGCCGGTAGCCTTGGTTTGTTCTTCCGGCGCCGACTGCCGCATGTTAAGCGCGAACAACATGCGCTCTTTGCCTAGGCTGACGTGGCGGAAACTGGCTTCATAGGATGCCGTGGCATTCTTCGCTTTCAATGCCGCGAGAATCTCTTGATGTTCGACGTTCGATTCCAGCAGTGCGCTGCGCTGTACCAGGCCATGCGTGCGGAACAAATGAAATTCCTTGACCAGCGCGCGATGCATTTTGATCAAGCGGCTGTTGCCGGTCGAGCGGACGATGAAATCGTGGAACTCGACATTGAGCGGATAGAATTTTGTGAAGTCGGCGTTTTCGGCGGCAAGCTCCATTTCGGCTACCAGCGATTCCAGTGTTTCGATACAGGCATCGCTGATCGCCGGGCAAAGCAGCGACGAAGCCAAGGCGGTCAAGCCGGCGCGCATATCGTAGACTTCGATCGCGTCGGCATTGGTCAGTTGACTGACAAACATGCCGCGGTTCGGCACCAGTTGCACCAGGCCCATTTCGGCCAGCGCACGGCATGCTTCGCGCACCGGGCCGCGGCTCACCAGCAATTTATCGGCCAGGAATTTCTCATTCAAACGCTCGCCCGGGGCGATCTGGCCGCTCAAAATCATTTTTTCGATCTCGCGCTGGACCACGCCGGTCAGCGTGTGTGCGCGCAATTCGGTAACGGTAACGAGAGAGGGGGAGTCAATTGTCATAGGCGCTGATGTTCGAATGTTTCGTGAAGGCTGTCAACAGTTTTTTGTCTACAATTTGAAAAGGCAAAATTTTTTCTGCGGCTTTTTGGCCGTTCTTCCTATGAAAACAGGGTTTTGGTGGTTTAGCCGAATTTCCGTACGGCATCAAGAGCGAGCCCGGCACCGATACTGCCGAACAAATCGCCTTCGACTTGTTGCGCGCCGGGTACCAGGGCGGCGATCCGACGCCGCAGGGAATGGATGCCGCTGGAACCGCCGGTAAAAAATACAGAATCGATCTCGCTGGCCGCGACGCCGGCGTCGCGCAGCAGATTATTGACAGTATTGTCGACCGATGCCAGCAGGTGGGCGATGCTCTGGTCGAACTGCGTGCGATGGATTTCGAGCGTCTGCGGCGGGGATAGGCGGTCCAGCTGCAGCATGGCGCTATCGGCATCCGACAGGGCAATTTTGCCGGCTTCCACCTGCATTGCCAGCCAATGGCCGGTACGGGCCTGGACCAGATGCAGCAGACAGGCGAATTTATCGCGTTCGACCACTTCCCGTCCGACATCGCGCAATTGGGTGCGGGTTCTTGGGGTGTAGAGCAGATTGATGGTGTGCCAGGTCGCCAGATTGAAGTAGTAGCTGGACGGCACTTCGCTGCCGTTTTTCAGCTTGCTGCCCAAACCGAGGATCGGCATGACGCTGGCCAGGCTCAAGTATTTGTCGAAATCGGTGCCGCCGACGTGCACGCCGCCGGTGGCCAGGATGTCCTCGCGCCGGTCGAGTTTTTTGGCGCGTTCCGGCGATAACCGTACCAGCGTGAAGTCCGAGGTGCCGCCGCCGATGTCGGCGACCAGCACCAGTTGTTCGCGGGTAATGGTGGATTCGTAATCGAACGCAGCGGCGATCGGCTCGTATTGAAACGTAATTTCCTTGAAGCCCACGGCCCCTGCAATTTCAGCCAGCGTATCTTCGGCCAGCTTGTCGGCGGCGGGGTTGTCATCGACAAAAAATACCGGGCGGCCAAATACCGCTCGATCGAATTGACGGCCGGCGGCGCGCTCGCCGCGTTGCTTCAGTTCGCCGATGAATTTGGACAATAACTCGCGAAACGGCAGCGCATGGCCGCCGACCGCGGTCTGTTCGTCGATCAGGCCGGAGCCCAGCAAGCTCTTCAGTGAACGCATCAAACGGCCATCGTAGCCGGCCAGGTAATTCGCCAGCGCAGCGCGGCCATAGCTGAAATTGCCTTCGTCGGCGTTGAAAAATACCACGGACGGCAGCGTAGGCTTGCCGTCTTCGAGCGTCAGCAGTGCGGGCTGGCCTGGGCGGCTCCAGCCTACCGTAGAGTTGGATGTACCGAAATCGATACCGCAAGCGTCTGCCATGCGATTTTCCTGTCTGATAAAGGTCGGTAATGATATACAAAAGTGCGGCGGCTGTCCTTTTTCGGATTTACCGCCTTGTGCGCCCTGAAAATGTAAAACGGTGTAAGGCAACGCTGATTATGTGGCGAGTGCGGCCCAAGCTGCGCACTGCGATGCTCACCGTACTAAAGTACTGCTGCGCTTCTCCCGCACAGCTTGGGCCGCACTCGCCACATACTCAACGTTGCCTATGGCTTATTCAGTTAAGCCGTAAATATGCGCGAACATGCATGCCGAAATTAGCGCGCAAGGCATCGTAATGGCGTATCTTATTGGCACCGATTAATTTAAACGATAAGAAATAATCATGGATTTAAAGGTTCTGAGCGCCGGTGCGGCGAAGGGTTTGGTGACGGATTTACAGCAGAAATTTTCAACGGAAACCGGTGTTGATATTCGCGGCAGCTTCGGTGCAGTCGGCGCGATTCACGAGCAAATACTGGCCGGTGAACCTTGCGACGTGATCGTCCTGAGTGCAGTGTTGCTCGACGATTTAATCCGGAGCGGACATGTGCTCGCAGGTTCCAGCGTGCCGCTGGGCTACGTCAAAACCGGCATCGCCGCGCGCACCGGCCAGCCCGCGCCGGCCATCGAAGATCGTTCTTCGCTGACCACCAGTTTACGTGCAGCGAAAGGAATTTACGTGTCCGATATACAGCGTTCAACGGCTGGCGCGCATTTCGCCAAAGTGCTGCGGCAGCTCGGTATTTACGACGAGGTCGAACCGCGTATCCGGGCTTTTCCGAACGGCGCCATCGCCATGGCCGCGCTGGCAAAAACCGACGAACAGCCGGCAATCGGCTGCACGCAAAGTACCGAAATTATCCATACCGAAGGCGTAACGCTGATCGGCCAATTGCCGAAAGAATTCGAATTGGCGACGCTTTATTCTGTGGCGATATCGAGCAAGGCAGCCCAGCCGGAACAGGCGCGCCGCCTGATTGAATTGCTGACGGAGACGCATTCGGAAACACTTCGCACGGCTGGCGGATTTGAACTCTGATCAGTAATTAAACAAATTACGCCGTACATTGATCAGATGCGACAGCACGGCTTCCCGTGCTGTTTCCGCATCCCGGTTGCGCAGCGCCGCCAGCAATGCGCGGTGCTCTTTTTGATAGGTGTCGCGCCGTTCGGGTGTGACGCTTTTCTTTTTCAATAATCCCCACTCGCCGCGTTCGCGCACGTTGTTGATCAGATCGAACACGCTGATGACGAAATTATTATGCGTGGCGTCGGCGATTTTTTGATGAAATGCGCCATCCCAATGTTCGAACTGCTCCAGGGTCTCGGCGGCTTCGGCCTGATGGCAGCATTCTTCCATATCGCTGAAATCGGACGCGGTGGCGTTGCGCACGACCAGTTCGATCAGCCCCGGTTCGAAAATCAATCGCGCTTCCATTAATTCCGCAGGACTGATGCCGATTTCGCGCATGGCCGGTTGCGGCAGCTTGTCCGCGATATCGTCGGCCACATAGGTGCCGCTGCCGACGGTTTGCGTGATCAGGCCAAGCTCTTTCATTTGCCGCAGCACGCGACGAACGGTCGAACGCCCGACGCCATGCGATTCGCTCATCTGCCGTTCCGTCGGCAGCTTCTCGCCGGGACGCCAGTGGTCGTTGCGCAAATTGCCTATTAGCGTCTCTTTCAAAGTGAAGGCGGGATCGTTGGATGACGACATTGCTTGGTTCCATAAAAATAATTGCCAATGATAAGCGAATCTGGCTATTAATTGGTGATGATTGGGCTTAATTGAGGACGGAATTGCGGATGAGGCCGCGCCGGGAATAACCGATAGAATCACTACTGGGATGCGCAATTGACACTCTAGCGCTTAGCTGATAATTTGGCGCAGATTGGTAATTATAAAAACCAATTTAACCCAATTCGGAGAGAAGAATGCGATTTGCAACACTGGAAATTAATGGCCGCCCGACCGTCGTGGTGGTGTCCGGCGACATGAAAAATTACTGTGAAGTAGCAGAAGTGCTGCCGGGCTTTGCCGGCGATATGGTGGATTTGATCGAACGCATGCCGGAAGCGCCCAAGCTCGGCGCGGTGAAAAACTGGCAGCCGATCGGCGGCAAACGCGTGCTGGCGCCGATCAATGCGCCGCGCAAGAATATCTTTTGCGTAGGCAAAAATTATCACGATCATGCCAAGGAATTCAGTCAGTCCGGTTTCGACACATCCGCCAATAAAGGTGAAGTAGCGCCGCCGCTGCCGATTTATTTCACCAAGCCTTCCACCACGGTGATCGGCGACGGCGCCGACGTTTCCGCCTTCGCCGATCTGACCAGCCAACTGGATTACGAAGTCGAACTGGCGGTGGTCATCGGCAAGAGCGGGCGCGGCATCAGCAAGGCCGATGCGCTCAAGCATGTGTGGGGCTATACGATCATCAACGATGTCACCGCGCGCGATATGCAGCAGAATCATCGTCAATGGTTTCTCGGCAAATCGCTGGATACTTTCTGCCCGATGGGACCATGGCTGGTGAGCGCCGACGAGGTCGAATCCACCAAGCTGCCGGTGCAGTGCTGGATCAACGGCGAGCTGCGTCAGGATTCGAATACCAGCGATCTGATCTTCGATATTCCCACCATCATCGAGACACTTTCCGCAGGGATGACTTTGCATCCGGGCGATGTCATCGCAACCGGCACGCCGGCCGGCGTCGGCATCGGTTTCAAGCCGCCCAAGTTCCTGAAAGTGGGCGATGTAATGCGATTGTCGATCGGTAATCTGGGAACCCTAACCAATACCGTACGCTAAGAGGAAGCACTGATTAAGCGTACCTGACGGCTCAATCTACAGATGGCGATGCTCACCGTACTCGCGTACGCTGCGCTTCTCATCCATAGCTTGAACCGCCAACTGCACTTACTCAGCGCTTACTGGTGTTAACCAGGCAGTAAGTGAATTAACCACAGAAATTAACCACAGAAGTTAATGGCAGCAATTAGTAGTAGCTAGTAACAAACACCGCTGCTTGCGACCCGTAAGCGGCGTAATTATAAAAAATTCCAATTCCGATATGGAATAAACGAGGAGACATTTAATGAATTGCCGATCCAATAGGTTCAAGTTGTCGCATTTTATGCATTTGGCGGTGGGCTTGCTAATCGCCGGGGCGCTGGCGCTGAGTTCGATGGCTGCTTCGGCTGCCGATTATCCGACCAGAACCGTCAAGATCATCGTGCCGTTCGCCGCCGGCGGACCTGCCGATATCTATGCGCGTTTCATCGCGCAGAAGCTGGGCGAGAGTATGGGCCAATCGTTCATCATCGATAACCGTCCAGGCGCCGGTTCCATCATCGGCACCGACGCCGTTGCGAAAAGTCCTGCCGACGGTTATACGCTGCTGCTGGTATCGAATACCCAAACCGTCAACGAATCCTTATTCGACAAAAAGCCTTATCAATTGATGCGCGACTTTGCACCGGTGGCGCCGATCAATTATTCCGATCTTGTATTGGTCCTCAAGCCATCGATTCCCGCCGATAATCTGAGCGAGCTGATCAAGCTGGCGAAGAGCAAACCGGACGCATTCAGCTATGCTTCTTCCGGTCCCGGAACGCCATATCACATGGCGGGCGAATTATTCAAATCGATGGCCGGCGTATCGATCCTGCACGTGCCGTATAAAGGCAGCACGGGCGCCCGCACCGATCTGCTCGGCGGCCAGGTGGACATGATGTTCGATGCAGTCACCACCATGAGCGATTTCATTCGCACCGGCAAGGTCAAGGCAATCGGCACCACCGGCAAGACACGTTCTTCCGTGCTGCCGAATGTGCCCACGATTGCAGAAGCCGGCCTGCCCGATTATGAGGCAGTGATCTGGCTGGGCGTTCTGGCGCCGAAAAACACGCCGCCGGCGATCGTCAATCAACTCAACGCAGCCATTACGCAAATAGCCAACGAGCCGAAGATGCGCGATCTATGGAAGACGCAAGGCGCCATGTCGATGTCGATGACACCAGCCGAATTCACGAAATTCATGAATGAAGATATCGAAAAATGGGCGCACATCGTCAAGATTTCGGGCGCCAAGCCAGATCAGTGAGCGGTGGCGATGAGCGAAGGTAATCCAGGCAATGCCATTAAGGCAGCGGCGCCGATCGCAGTCACCGTCAACGGCGTGCAGCATGCGCTCGCCGTTGACGGCAAGGCGCCCTTGCTGGATATCTTGCGCGACACCTTGAAATTGAAAGGTTCTCGCTTTGGCTGCGGCGGCAATCAGTGCGGCGCGTGTTATGTGCTGGTGGACGGCGCGCCGGTGGCCTCTTGCGATACGCCGATGTGGGCCGTGGCTCGCAAAGCAGTCATTACCGTCGAAGGCTTGGGCGACGCCGCGTCGCCGCACCCGTTGCAGCAGGCCTTCATCGATGAACAGGCGGCGCAATGCGGCTATTGCATCGCCGGCATATTGATCAGCGCTGCCGCTTTGTTGGCGCGCTGCCCGAGGCCGACCGAAGCGGATGTACGCAATGCGCTGGACCGGCATCTCTGCCGTTGCGGCACACATAACCGGATTGTCCGGGCAGTGCTGGCTGCTGCGGCAGCAATGACGGCAGACAGCGAGGCGGCATCTTGAGTTCGACGATTGCACCGGTGCCGAACTCAATCGCGGCATCAATCGCGGCGCCGCTTGCCGAATCGATTGCTGCATCGCCCGTTGCGGCGTTGCCCGGCAGCCTGAACGGCAATCGGCGCTTGCAGCAATGGCTGCGTTTTTGCCCTGACGGCAGCGTTGAAATATATTCCGGAAAAGTTGAAATCGGCCAGGGTATTTTGACCGCGCTCGGGCAAATTGCCGCCGAAGAATTAGATCTGCAACTGGGCCGGATTCGCATGATTGCAGCCGGCACCGCATTCAGCCCCAACGAAGCGGTGACATCGGGCAGCCTGTCGATTCAAGAGTCCGGCGCGGCGCTGCGGCATGCCTGCGCCGACGCGCGGGCAATCTATCTGAATGCCGCCGAGAAACAGCTGGGCGTGGCCGCCGATACCTTGCATATTGCCGATGGAGAAATCGTCGCCGCAGATGGCCGCAGCACCAGTTATTGGGCCTTGGCCGATACCGCATTGCTGGACTGCGAAGCCAGCCATGAGGTCGCCGCCAAAGCGCCGTCGGCCTATCGATTGGTCGGCACGGCGGCAGGCCGCTTCGATCTGCCCGGCAAGATTTTCGGGCAGCCGCGTTATATCCACGACCTCGAATTGCCCGGCATGCTGCATGGCCGGATATTGCGTCCGCCATCGCCCGCAGCCACGCTGATTTCATTCGACGCCGAAGCGGCACAAGCCGGCGACGGCGTCATCGCCATTCTGCGCGACGGTTCCTTGCTCGGCGTATTGGCGGACAGCAAACGCCATGCCGACAAGGCCGTCGAGCTGCTTGCCAAAGCTGCGGTCTGGCATGAAACCGAAAGCCTGCCCGATGAATTTCAACTCACCGCGTGGCTGAAAGCGCAGGCGCTTGACACCACGATAGTCGCTAGCAAAAACACCGATCCTGAAAACGCCTCTCCAGTCGCCCGCACCATCAAAGCCGCTTATGCCAAACCTTTTCTGGCGCACGGATCGATTGCGCCGTCCTGTGCATTGGCGCAATTCGACGGCGCGCATTTGCAGGTCTGGAGTCACAGCCAGGGCATCTTCAATTTGCGCAAAGACCTGGCAATGGCATTCGGGATGGCGCAAAGCGCGATTGCGATACAACACGTCGAAAGCGCCGGTTGCTATGGCCACAATGGCGCCGACGATGTGGCATTCGACGCCGCCTGGCTGGCGCGCGCCGCGCTCGCTGAAGGCCGGCCGGTGCGGGTGCAATGGGTTCGTGCGGATGAGTTGGCCTGGGCGCCGTTCGGTCCGGCGATGGCAGTTGAACTGGAAGCCGATCTGGATGCGGCAGGTGAAGTCATCGCCTGGCGTCACACCATCTGGAGCAATGGCCACGGCACCCGGCCCGGACGTGCGGCGACGCCGGCATTGCTGGGAAGCTGGCATCTGGCGCAAGCGTTCGAACGCCCGATAGCGGTCAATGCGGCGCTGACGGCAGGCGGCGGATCGGAGCGCAATGCGGTGCCGCTGTACGATTTCCCGGCGTGGCATATCGTCAATCATCGGGTGTTGGCGATGCCTTTGCGGGCTTCCGCATTGCGTGCGCTGGGTGCGTATGCAAACGTGTTTGCGCTTGAATCGTTCGTCGATGAGCTGGCTAAAGAAACCGCTGCCGATCCTATCGAATTTCGTTTGCGTCATTTAAAAGATTCGCGTGCGCGGGACGTCATCGAACGAGCAGTTGCCACATCGGGATGGCGCGATTGGCGACCGAGAGAAGGCTTTGGGCACGGCATAGGATTTGCCAAATATAAAAACACCGGCGCATATTGCGCAGTGGTCGCCGAAATAGAAGCAGGCGCGGAAATCCGGGTTTTGCGGCTGACGATTGCCGTCGATGTCGGGCTCGCCGTCAATCCCGACGGCGTTGCCAACCAGATCGAAGGCGGCGCGATTCAGGCCACCAGTTGGACCTTAAAAGAGGCGGTGCGCTTCGACCGCCGCAGCATTACCAGCGATAGTTGGGAAACTTACCCAATTTTACGATTTACCGAAATACCGGCAGTGACAGTCGATGTCATGCCGTCCGAAAATGCCTCGGTCGGCGCCGGCGAAGCATCGCTGGGGCCGACCGCGGCCGCCATCGGCAACGCCGTCTGCGATGCGCTCGGGGTGCGGGTGCGCGAATTGCCGTTGACCGCGGAACGCATTGTGGCGGCATTCGATTGATGAATTTTTACCAACAGGAAACGATAATGGATTTGAATATTTTGAGCGCCGGTGCAGCCAAGGGTCTGGTTACTTCATTGCAGGAGTCATTTGCGGCCGGTAATGGCGCCGGCGCCGGCATTCAGGGCAGCTTCGGCGCGGTCGGCGCCATTCATGAAAAGATGTTGGCCGGGGGGCCTTGCGATGTGATCATCCTGACCGCTGCATTGATCGATGAATTGATCGAAAGCGGGCTGGTGCGGGCCGGCTCCAGTGTGCCGTTGGGACGTGTGCGCACCGGCATCGCCGTGCGTGGCGGGGCGCCCTTGCCCGACATCAGTAATCGCGCGGCGCTGGCCAAAAGCCTGCAAGCTGCGAAAGAAATTTACATTCCGGATCCGGTGCGTTCCACGGCCGGCATTCACTTCGCCAATATTCTGCGGCAACTCGGCATTCATGCGGAAGTCGAGCCGCGCCTGCGCGCTTTTCCGAACGGCGCCACTGCGATGGCGGCGCTGGCGCAAACCGCAGCGTCGCCTGCAATCGGTTGCACCCAACTCACTGAAATAAAATATACCGACGGCGTCGCGCTGGTTGGCCCGCTGCCGAAGGAATTCGAATTGGCGACAGTGTATTCGGTCGCCATCTGCACCAGAGCGGCGCAGCCGGAAATTGCACAGCGGCTGGTTGATTTATTGTCCGGTCCGCAATCGGCGGCATTACGTTCTGCCGGCGGATTTGAGCTTTAATTTCGAGCGCTGATTTTGCGTCTCGAGCGCACATCGAGGCTATCCCCGGCTATACTGCAAAACAACCATTTTCCCGGAAGGCCAAGGCCCGTATGAGCAACGTATTCAGAATTGCAGTCATCGCCGGAGACGGCATCGGTAACGAAGTCATGCCGGAAGGTTTGCGCGTATTGCGCGCCGCGGCCAAGAAATTTTCGCTGGACATCGAATTCGTCACATTCGAATGGGCCGATTGCCGCTATTACGAGAAGCACGGCAAGATGATGCCGGACGACTGGAAGCAGCAAATCGGCGGTTTCGATGCCATTTATTTCGGCGCCGCCGGTTGGCCCGCCACCGTGCCGGACCATATTTCCTTGTGGGGATCGCTGCTGAAATTCCGGCGCGAGTTCGATCAGTACATCAATCTGCGCCCGGTGCGTTTGTTCGAAGGCGTGCCTTGCCCGCTGGCCAATCGCAAGCCGGGCGATATCGATTTTTATGTGGTGCGGGAAAATACCGAAGGCGAATACTCTTCGGTGGGCGGCATCATGTACGAAGGCACTGAACACGAAACGGTGATGCAGCAATCGATATTTTCACGCCGCGGCACCGATCGCGTGATGAAATATGCATTCGAACTGGCGCAGACGCGGCAACGCAAACATGTGACCGTTGCGACCAAATCCAACGGTATCTCGATCAGCATGCCATGGTGGGATTCCCGCGCAGACAATATGGCGGCCAACTATCCCGGCATTACGATGGACAAGCAGCACATCGATATTCTGTCGGCGCGTTTTGTGCTGCAGCCGAATCGTTTCGATGTGGTGGTCGCCAGCAATCTGTTCGGCGATATCCTGTCGGATCTGGGGCCTGCCTGCACCGGCACCATCGGTCTGGCGCCGTCCGCCAATCTGAATCCCGAGCGTCTTTTTCCATCGTTGTTCGAACCGGTGCACGGTTCTGCGCCCGATATCTACGGCCAAAACATCGCCAATCCGGTCGCCATGATCTGGTCCGGCGCGATGATGCTGGATTTCATCGGGAACGGCGAGCAGCGTTATCGCGACGCGCACGACGCTATCGTCAAGGCGATCGAGAAGGTATTGGCGACCGGGCCGCGCACGCCCGATCTGGGCGGCCAGGCGTCGACCACCGAAATGGGGCAAGCAATCGCCGTGGCAATTTGAGGAGCATCCGATGACGACGCCCGCTCCGCAACTGATCAATGTCAAACTGGAAAAGCTGCATCCGACGCAAATCACGGTCGGCAAGCTGGAAGTCGTGCAGAAACGCAAAGAGTGGAGCGGGCTCGGCAAGAACGCCCGGCTTGCCGCGCTGACCAGCCATTGGTTTCCGGTGGTCCTCGGTCCCGGGCAGAAACATTACATTACCGATCATCACCACTTCGGCCTGGCCTTGCTTGAAGAGGGCGTTAAAACGGTCAGTGCGATGGTGCTCAAGGATCTGTCCTGGCTGGAGTCGTCGAAATTCTGGGGCGTGATGGATCATCATCAATGGGTCCATCCGTTCAATTGCGACGGCATGCGGTGCGACTACCGCGATGTGCCGTTTCATTTGACGCATCTGCATGACGATCCGTATCGCAGCCTGGCCGGTGAACTGCGCCGCGCCGGGGGCTACGCCAAGGATGCAACCCCGTTCAGTGAATTTCTGTGGGCCGACTTTTTCCGGCCGCTGATTGCGCTGGACACGATCGAACATGATTTCAGCAAGGCATTGGCCAAGGCGAAAAAGCTGGCGCGCACGCAGGCGGCGCGCTATCTGCCGGGCTGGTGCGGTGTGATCGAGACAGTCTGAAATGGCGGCCGGAAAAGTCCCGGACGCAGGCTTGACCTCAAGCTTAACCTTAGCCTTGGCCTGGCCGGACATCATCGCCGGATTGTCGCTGGCCGGTTTGCTGCTGCCGGAAGCGGTGGCATATTCCAGTATTGCCAATTTGCCGCCGCAGGCCGGCGTGATCGCGTTGTTTGCCGGGCTGATCTGCTACGGCTTGCTCGGCACCAGCCGCTATGCGATGGTGTCGGCGACCTCGTCTTCGGCAGCAGTGCTGGCCGCGGCTTCGGCCACGATGACCAATGGCGACAATAGTTCAAGGCTGGCGCTGGGCATCGGGCTGGTGCTGATGACCGGGCTGTTTTTCACATTGGCGGGGATGATGCGCATCGGCAGCGTGTCCGATTTCATCGCCAAGCCGGTATTGCGCGGCTTTGCATTCGGCCTTGCCATCGTGATTATCCTGGGGCAGGTCGCCAATGTGGTCGGCGTTCATCCGCATCATGGCGATCTGTTCCGCTTCGTCGCAGAGTTGTTCAGCCAGATCGGCATCTGGAATTGGGCCGCCGCGGCGATCACCATCGTTGCACTGCTGTTATTGTTCTTGCTGGCGCGCATACCACGTATTCCCGGCGGGCTGGTCGTGATCGTGCTTGGGATTGCTGCCGGCAAATGGCTGAATCTGCCGCAGTACGGCATCGGTCTGGTCGGCAATATCGATTTGCAACTGGCGGTGCCGACGCTGCCGGCATTGCCTTATTCGGAGTGGATGCGCGTGGCCGAATTGAGCCTGGCGATGGTGATGATTTTGTACGCGGAATCGTATAGCTCGATCCGCAGCTTCGCGCTCAAACACGGCGACAGCGTTTCACCCAATCGCGATCTGCTGGCGCTGGGCGCAGCCAATCTGATGTCAGGCCTGTTTCACGGCATGCCGGTCGGCGCCGGGTATTCCGCGACATCGGCCAATGAGGCCGCCGGCGCCGTATCGCGGCGGGCCGGCTGGATCGCTGCTGCGGCCTTGCTGATCATTGTGCTGAGCCTGTTGTCGGAGGTTGCCTTGACGCCGATACCGGTACTGGCCGCAATCGTCATACATGCGGTCGGCCATACTTTGCGCCTTTCGGTGTTTCGTCCGTATTTTGCATGGCGCCGCGACCGGCTGGTGATCGTGGCGGCGGTGCTGGCAGTGCTGGTCTTCGGCGTGCTGGACGGCTTGCTGGCGGCGATTGCATTCAGCATGGCGCTGCTGCTGCGGCGCATGGCCGAATCTTCGGTGACTGTTTTGGGACGCCTCGACGGCGGCCATCTGTTTGTCAGCCGCAAGAGCCATCCGGAGGCGGAAGAGGTGGCCGGCATGCTGATCCTGCGGCCCGATACCGGATTGTTCTTCGGCAATGCCGAACGTATCCTGACGCAAGTGCGTAATGACATCATGCTGGCCGGCGATGCGGCGCGCATCGTTATTCTGAGTCTTGAAGAAACGCCCGATCTGGACAGTTCGAGCGTGGAAGCTATCGCCGATTTCTGTGCGGCAATTCAGGGTCAGGATAAGCATTTGCTGCTGGCGCGTCTGAAGACGCCGGCGCAACAATTGCTGAGCCGGGCCGCTATCGCCGGCTTGCCGGCTGCCGTTTTGTGCGACCTGAGCGTGGATGATGCCGTTAAACTGGCGGCGGCATTGTATCCGCCGGGCATATCTAACGCCTGAATCGCGACCTGAATTACGACTTGCATTCAAGTCCGAAAATGCATGGCCGGACGAAAAATGCGCGAACACCCGGAAAACGCCCGGTAAGCGTCGGTTTTGACTGCCTTTGTGCGGGTTCATTAAACTGTCACAGACTAAATACGTACTGAGCGTATAATGCGCCTCTACAAGAGCGGGATGTACCGGTTGTCCGCGATGGCCTGTCTTTATCCGATCCGCTCTCTTCACAGTGCTTGTCGCGTACCCCCTCGCTTTATAACAGTCAACCAGACCATGCCCGACATACAGTCCGATTTACCAGTAACAATTGATCCTGCCGTTCGTTTTGCCGATTTCGGATTAGCGCCGGAAATCCTGCGCGCATTGAACGATCAGGGTTATGTGCACCCGACGCCGATCCAGGAGCAAGCGATTCCTGTCGTGCTGCAGGGGCGCGACGTGATGGGCGCAGCGCAAACCGGTACCGGCAAGACCGCCGGTTTTTCGTTGCCGATCATTCAATTGTTGCTGGCCAATGCCAATTCCAGCGCCTCGCCGGCGCGTCACCCGGTCCGCGCCCTGATTTTGACGCCGACCCGTGAACTGGCCGATCAGGTCGCCGAAAACGTGAAAGCCTATTCGCGCCATACGCCGCTGCGCAGTACCGTCGTATTCGGCGGCATGGACATGGCGCCGCAGACCGCCGCATTGCGCGCCGGGGTGGAGATTGTGATTGCAACGCCGGGCCGCCTGCTGGATCACGTACAACAGAAAACGCTGAATTTGTCGCAAACCGAAATCCTGGTGATGGATGAAGCCGACCGGATGCTGGACATGGGCTTTTTGCCCGATTTGCAGCGGATCATCAATTTGTTGCCTAAAAAGCGCCAGAATTTGATGTTTTCGGCGACCTTTTCGACCGAAATCAAACGCCTTGCCGCCAGTTTTCAAAATGACCCGGTCACCATCGAAGTGGCGCGCAGCAACGCCACCGCCGACAATGTCAGCCAGACTATTTATAAAGTCGAAGAAGGCAACAAGGCCGAAGCGATTTCTTTCATCATTCGCGAACGCGCCTTGAAGCAGGTCATCGTATTTTCGAATACCAAGATCGGCGCTTCCAAATTGGCACGGCATCTGGAAAACGAAGGCGTCAATGCCTCGGCCATTCATGGCGATAAGTCGCAAAATGAACGGATGGCGGCGCTGGAAGCATTCAAAAAAGGTGAAATCGAAGTGCTGGTGGCGACCGATGTCGCTGCGCGCGGATTGGATATCGCGGAATTGCCTTGCGTGATCAATTACGATTTGCCTTACAACGCTGAAGATTATGTGCATCGTATCGGCCGTACCGGCCGTGCAGGCGCGTCCGGCGATGCGATTTCCTTGTTTTCGGACAAGGACGAGCGCTTGCTGGTCGATATCGAGAAGATGATCAAGCACAAATTCGTTCGCAGCGAATTGACCGGGTTTGTCGCCAGGCCGGCACGTTCCGGTGGCGCCAACGGTGAGCGCGAGCGTGCGCCGCGCCGTGAAGGAGGCCGTAGCAGCGAAGGCCGTTCCGACGGCGATTCGCGCGCACCGCGCAGTCCCGCGTCGGCAGTGCCAGGCCGCAGCGCGTATGCTGCGCCGGTTCGTCGCGAGAAGGTGGATCCGTGGTTCATGAAGCCGTATGAACCGGCTGCTTCGAGCCAGGTTGAGCCTGCGCCGGTAACGAATTCGTCGATCAAGCCGGGCAAGCAAAAGATGGCGGCTTTGCTGGGCGGGATACCGAAGCGCGAAGGCTAAACGCCGATTTTAGAAAACCAAGTAACGGGCGGCAAGCCATTGCCGCCCGTTATTTTTTTGTCTGCGGTAATGCGCGCAGGCGTCGTTCCCAGGCCGCAATGGCTTGCGGCCAGAATGCTTCTATCGAATTTGTCGTTGGCGATATGCCGCTTTCCAATCCCAAAAAACGGGCGCAGCCGATTAATTCGGCTAGCGGTTTATTCAGGTCCAGCGGCGCCG
This sequence comes from Herbaspirillum sp., assembly GCA_036500325.1. Lineage (GTDB taxonomy): Bacteria > Pseudomonadota > Gammaproteobacteria > Burkholderiales > Burkholderiaceae_D > Herbaspirillum. The sequence goes on from DASYCG010000059.1 coordinate 27,886, forward strand.
CGCCGTTTTGCTTGGATAGCTTTTCGCCGTCTGCACCGGGCAGCAATGGGACGTGCATGTAGCTTGGGGTTGGAACGTGCAGCAGTTGTTGCAGGTAGATCTGGCGGGCAGTGGAATCGATCAGGTCGGCGCCGCGGACGATGTCTGTGACGCCTTGCGCCGCATCGTCGACCACGACCGCCAGTTGATAGGCCCAGAAGCCGTCGGCGCGCTTCAAGACGAAATCCCCGGCTTCTTGCGCCAGGTCTTGGGTTTGCGGGCCCAGCCAGCGGTCATTGAAGTGGATCAGGCGTTTTGGATCCCGGCGGTCGGGGACTTTTATTCTGAGGGTGCGGGCGATTTTATTGGCGGGGATGCCGTTGCGGCAGGTGCCGGGATAGATTGTTGCTCCATCGGCTGCCGTCGGGAGGCCGATGGTTGTGGCTGAATCCATGATTTCCTTGCGGGTGCAGGCGCAAGGGTAGGTATTTTCCGCCAGTTGTTCGCAGGCCGATTGATAGTGCGCTTTGCGTTCGCTTTGGGTTATTACTTGCTGGTCCCATTGCATGCCCATGGTCAGCAGGGCTTGGTGGATTGCTTGTATCGCATCCGGGACGGTGCGGGTTTCGTCGATGTCTTCTATTCTCAGCAGCCATTTGCCGTCGTGGGATTTGGCGTCGAGATAGCTGGCCATTGCAGCCACCAGCGAGCCGGCGTGCAGCGGGCCGGATGGGGAAGGGGCGAAGCGGCCGATGGTGGGTTTGTTGGGCATCTTGGATGGGATTTTGGGGGTGTGCCGATTTTTGCGCAAGTTTGGCTGTTTGTTTGACTGTTGTGTTTCTCTGTTGTGGCGGCTTTTTCTTTTGCGTGGGAAGATTGACGTTGTTATCCCGTTGTTATTCATTTGGAGCCTTTGATGATCGCTAATCGCGGCTTTTCCGTTTGGCCTTATCCACGTGAAGTTGCGCATCGCGGCGGTGGGATTTTGGCGCCTGAGAATACCTTGGCCGGGATGCGCTGCGGGCTGGCTTATGGGTTTCGCGGCGTCGAGTTCGATGTGATGCTGGCGCAGGACGGGGTGCCGGTGCTGATGCATGATCCCGTGTTCGGCCGGACTGTTCGAGCGCCGGGCGGCGTGCTGGATTATTCTGCGCGGGACCTGGCGGCGCTTGACGCAGGTAGTTGGCTGAGCGAGACATTTCGCGGGGAACCGGTTTGCACACTTTTACAGGTTATGCAGTTCTGCGTCGAAAACAGTCTTTGGATGAATATCGAAATCAAGCCGGCAACGCCGGAGGCGGCGTTCGAGACTGGTGTCGTGGTCGCCACGCAGGTACGACAATTCTTTGCGCCGCAACTGGCCGAGCATCAGCCCGGCGTGAACGATGCGACGCTGCCGCTTTTTTCTTCTTTTTCGGTCGATGCCCTGCGCGCCGCGCAGCAGGCGGCGCCGGATATTCCGCGCGCCTGGCTGGTCGATGTCATCGAGGACGGTTGGCAGGCGCAACTGGCGGCGCTGGAGGCCGTGGCCTTGCATACCAATCAGCGCCATTTGACCCCCGCTCTGGCCGCTGCAGTGAAGCAGGCGGGATACGGCTTGTTCTGCTATACGGTCAATGAACCGGCGCGCGCCCGCGAGATCATGGGGTGGGGAGTGGACGGATTCTGCACCGATAGACTCGATTTGTTTCCGCAGACGCACGTATAATCGCTGTTTTGCCATATACCGCATTGCTTACTCTATGAAATCAGCCGAAATTCGCGACAAGTTTCTAAAATTTTTCGAATCCAAAGGGCATACCATCGTCCGCTCCTCCAGTCTGGTGCCGGGCAACGATCCAACCCTCCTGTTTACCAATTCCGGCATGGTCCAGTTCAAGGATGTCTTTCTCGGCACCGATGAACGCAATTACGTGCGCGCGACGTCTGTGCAGCGCTGCCTGCGCGCCGGCGGTAAACATAACGATCTGGAAAACGTCGGGTATACCGCGCGCCATCATACTTTCTTCGAGATGCTGGGCAATTGGTCTTTCGGCGATTATTTCAAACGCGATTCGCTGAAGTGGGCGTGGGAACTGCTCACGCAGGTGTATGGTCTGCCGGCCGATAAATTATGGGCCACGGTATATGAAACCGATGATGAAGCCTACGATATCTGGGCCAATGAAATCGGCCTGCCGAAAGAGCGCATTGTGCGTATCGGCGACAACAAGGGCGCGCCCTATGCGTCCGACAATTTCTGGCAAATGGCCGATACCGGCCCTTGCGGTCCTTGCTCCGAAATTTTCTACGATCACGGCCCGGATGTCTGGGGCGGTCCTCCGGGCAGCCCGGAACAGGATGGCGATCGCTACATTGAAATCTGGAATAACGTGTTCATGCAGTTCGATCGGCAGATCGATGCGAATGGCGTCGCCACGCTGACGCCGCTGCCGAAGCAGTGCGTCGATACCGGGATGGGGCTGGAACGGCTGGCGGCTGTGTTGCAGCATGTGCACAGCAATTATGAAATCGATTTGTTCCAGGTGCTGATCAAGGCCGCGGCGCGTGAAACCGGCACCGCCGATCTGGAAAATAATTCGCTGAAAGTGATCGCCGATCATATTCGCGCCTGTTCATTCCTGATCGTCGATGGCGTGATTCCCGGCAACGAAGGGCGCGGTTATGTATTGCGCCGGATCATTCGCCGCGCCTTGCGTCATGGTCACAAGCTGGGCCAGACAAAACCGTTTTTCTATAAGCTGGTCAAGGATCTGGTGGCCGAGATGGGCGCCGCTTATCCTGAGCTGCCGCCGGTCGCTGCACGGGTCGAGCAAGTATTGCAGCAAGAAGAAGAACGTTTCGGCGAAACGCTGGAACACGGTATGAAGATTCTGGAAAACGCCTTGCTGGCCAAGCCCGGCAAACTGGACGGCGAAACGGCTTTCACTTTATACGATACCTATGGCTTTCCGCTGGATCTGACTGCCGATATCTGCCGCGAGCGTAACGTCGAACTGGACGAGGCAGGTTTCGAGACGGCGATGGAGCGTCAGCGTTCCACCGCGCGCGCGGCCGGTAAATTCAAAAACGCTGCGACCGGTGTCAGCTATGACGGTCCTAAAACCAAATTCGTCGGCTATGAATCCTTGTCGCATGCGGCCAAGGTCATTGCCTTGTATGTCGACGGCGCCGCAGTGCAGAAAATCGACGCCGGCCAGGAAGCCATGGTGGTGCTGGATATGACGCCGTTTTACGCCGAATCGGGCGGGCAGGCCGGCGATGCCGGTGTGCTGGAAAATGGCGCGGCCATTTTTGAAGTCGGCGATACGCAAAAAATTCAGCCGGATGTGTTCGGTCATTACGGCGCCCTGGTCGGCGGCAGCGGTTCGCTGGCCGTCGGCGATCAGGTCGATGCCAAGGTCGACGCCGCATTGCATGCCAGAATCGTGCGCAACCATTCAGCCACGCATTTGATGCACAAGGCGTTGCGCGAAGTGTTGGGCAGCCACGTGTCGCAAAAGGGTTCGCTGGTCGATGCCGACAAGACGCGTTTCGATTTCAGCCATAACGCACCCGTCACGCCGGAGCAGATTCGTGAAGTCGAGCAAATCGTCAACCGCGAAATTCTGGCGAATGCCGCTTCCGAAGCAAAATTGATGTCGTTCGACGATGCCGTCGGCGCCGGCGCCATGGCCCTGTTCGGCGAAAAATACGGCGATGAAGTGCGCGTATTGTCGATCGGCACCTCGCGTGAATTATGCGGCGGTACGCACGTCGGCCGCACCGGCGACATCGGTCTGTTCAAGATTGTGGCCGAAGGCGGCGTCGCTGCCGGCGTACGCCGTATCGAAGCGGTTACCGGCGAAGGTGCGCTGGCAGTGGTGCAGGCTTTGAGCAATCGCATAAACGAAGTCGCGGCGGCGTTGAAGGCGCAACCGGAAGAAGTGGCGCAGCGGATTGCACAAGTCCAGGAACACGTTAAGCAACTGGAAAAAGAGTTGGGCGCGCTGAAGTCGAAACTGGCTTCAAGCCAGGGCGATGAATTGGTGTCGCAAGCTGTCGATGTCAAGGGCATCAAGGTATTGGCGGCCACGCTGGAAGGCGCCGACAGCACGGCATTGCGCGAAACGATGGATAAGCTCAAGGGCAAATTGAAGAGCGCCGCCATTGTGCTGGCGGCAGTCAAGGACGGCAAGGTCAGCCTGATTGCCGGCGTCACGCCGGACGCGGTCGGCCGGGTCAAGGCGGGCGAACTGGTCAATTTCGTAGCGCAGCAGGTTGGCGGTAAAGGTGGCGGGCGGCCGGATATGGCGCAAGCCGGCGGTACCGATGCCAGCGGCTTGCCGGCGGCATTGAAGGGCGTGGCCGATTGGGTCGCCGGGAAGGTTTGAGAAATCAAGTTTGAGAAACGCATTTGAAGAAGACGGATTTAAGAAAGACAAGTTTGATGAAGATCGAACCGTGAGTGTCGAACTGTGAGTACAAAACTGTGACTACGGAGCCGGCCGCCGAAAGCGCATTCAAATTTTGTCCCGTTTGCGCGGGGTCACTGGTGCTGCGCGCCGACGACGATGCCGGCAAGATGCGCCTGGCTTGCTCGCATGGGCATTGGACGCATTGGGATAATCCCTTGCCGGTGTTGGCCGCCATTGTCGAGCTGGACGGCCGGATTCTGCTGGCGCGCAATGCAGCCTGGAGTGAGGGTAAATTCGCCTTGATTACCGGCTTCATGGAACGCGATGAAACGCCGGAGCAAGGCATCGCGCGCGAACTCAAGGAAGAAACCGATCTGGATGCCGGCGAAATCGCGTTGATCGGCGTCTATGAATTCATGCGCAAGAACGAGCTGATTATTGCCTACCACGTGAAAGCCAGCGGCACAGTGCGCCTTTCGCCGGAATTGCTGGAATATCGGTTGGTCGAACCATCCGATTTATTGCCCTGGCGCGCTGGTACCGGTTATGCGTTGGCTGATTGGATGCACTCGCGCGGCTTGAAGGTGCGTTTTGTAGATGTCTTGGGCGGATCGCTTTAATTCAGGCAAAATTCGCACAGTAGTGGTGCATTTCGTCTCGCGCAGCCACTATTTCCCTGTGATAGATCGGTGCATTTAAAACAACACTTTTGGTGCGCTGCGGTATTCACCAGTTGTTTGGAGTAGAATTCTGTTTACTTTCATTACCCCAATCAACGAACCATATGGAATTTCATAGAGAGCTTGACGCCCGCGGCTTGCATTGTCCTCTTCCTATACTGAAAACCAAGAAAGCCCTGGCTGACATGTTAAGCGGAGAAGTTTTACGTGTGATGGCAACTGATACAGGTTCAGTACGGGATTTCCAGGCGTTTGCCAAACAAACCGGTAACGCCCTGTTGGAGCAGACTGAAGAGAATCGTGAATTTATCTTTTTCATGAAACGCAAGTAAGTCCGCCGGAATACCCTACGGAATCAGGCAGTACCAGCAAGATTAGTAATACCAACAGCAGCGCCAATATGAAAAAGGCCCGCAATGATCATCATTGCGGGCCTTTTTCATAGGACCGGATGAAAGCTTTCAGCGCGGCTGACAGGCCAGTATTTCTGATAAACCTGATAGCGATAATTGCCGGTCAACAGATCGCCGGGTTCAAGGAATTTCAGTAATTCCGACAGCAGCTGAACCTCATGATCGTTAATGCGCCGGACGATGTGATGGGCGCGCAATGCCGAAGCGTGCGGCAGTCCTGCGGCCTGCACCAGCTCTTGCAACGCATGCAATGTGCTTTGATGGAAGCGATAAACCCGTTCCGCTTTATCCGGCACCACCAGGGCGCGGGCGCGTACCGGGTTCTGGGTCGCCACGCCGGTCGGACAGCGGTCGGTATGGCAGCTTTGCGATTGGATGCAGCCCAGTGAAAACATGAAGCCGCGGGCCGAATTGCACCAGTCCGCGCCCAGTGCCAGGGTGCGGGCAATATCGAATGCCGTGACGATTTTGCCGCCTGCGCCGATCTTCACGCGTTCGCGCAAGCCGGCGCCGACCAGTGTGTTGTGCACCATCAGCAGACCCTCTTGCAGCGGCATGCCGACGTGGTCGGTGAATTCCAGCGGGGCTGCGCCGGTGCCGCCCTCAGCGCCGTCCACCACGATGAAATCGGGGACGATGTTGGTTTCCAGCATGGCTTTGACGATGCCGAAAAACTCCCAGGGATGGCCGACGCATAGTTTGATGCCGACCGGTTTGCCGCCGGATAAGGTGCGCAATTTTTCGATGAAATGGATCAGGCCCAACGGGGTGGAAAACGAGGGATGCACTGCCGGCGATACGCAATCGATACCCATCGGCACGCCGCGCGTGATCGAGATTTCCGGCGTGATCTTGGCGGCCGGCAAAATCCCGCCGTGACCGGGTTTGGCGCCTTGCGACAGCTTGATCGTGATCATCTTGACTTGATCGTCGATAGCCTGCGCGGTAAATTTTTCCTCATTGAAACTGCCGTCGGCGTTGCGGCATCCGAAATAGCCGGATGCCACTTGCCAGATCAGATCGCCGCCGAATTCGCGGTGATGCGATGAAATCGAACCTTCCCCGGTATCGTGGGCGAAGCCGCCCATTTTGGCGCCGCGATTGAGGGCGCGAATCGCATTGGCCGACAAGGCGCCGAAGCTCATGGCCGATACATTGAAAACCGACATGTTGTAAGGCTTCGGCAGGCCGGCGCCGACGGTGACCCGGAAATCGTGGCTGGCGATCATGCTGGGCGATAGCGAATGGCCGATCCATTCGTAGCCCTGCGATTTGACATCGAGCTCGGTGCCGAACGGGCGGCTATCGACGTCTCCCTTGGCGCGCTGATAGACCAGACTGCGTTTTTTACGCGTGAAGGGCGCGCCGTCGTTTTCACTTTCGAAGAAATACTGGCGAATTTCCGGCCTGATCGCTTCAAAGATGAATCGAAAATGGCCAAGCAGAGGATAATTTCGCAAAATTGCGTGGGAGCGCTGTATCAGGTCGCGGAAGCCAATTACAGTCAATACCAGGGGTATGACGATCCATTCCCACGCGATCGTGCCCTGCGCGGCCAGCATAAGAAATACCAATGTGCATGCGGAGAGTGCCCATAGCGGCCAGTAGCGGCTTGCAAACATAGCGATCTTTCTCGAGTATGGCTTTTTTGAAGGCGACGGCGATTTTGTTATTTCATTTCCTGACATATTGCCGCAGGGATATTTCGCGCCCATGACACGTCCCATGACAGATACAGGCGCTGATTTTACACGAGTGGTTCATTGTCTATCCTACAAAAAATGCTGCAAATTGCGAAGCCGGATCAGTGGCATCGATATTGCTTGATAGTTAAATAATTGCAGCGTTTTGTATGCATGTGTTTCAGAAAAATTATGAAGATTGTATTAAGCAACCCTACCGGCGAAAGCCATCAACAGCCACTGCCGCCGAGATCCTCGCATCTGCTGGAAACCCTGCTGGCCAATTTGGACGGCATGGTTTACCGCTGTCATGGCATCGGCATCTGGACCATGGACTTCGTCAGCGAAGGGTGTCACGCCCTGCTTGGCTATCATCCCGAAGAGTTGATGGCCGAGGCCGGCGTGTCTTATCAAGAGATTACCTTCCCCGCCGACCGCGATCGGGTGCTGGAAACGATACGTGCCGGTCTGGCGGATCATCGCCGCTATGAAATGGAATACCGGATCGTCCGCGCCGATGGCCAACTGCGCTGGGTATGGGAGCGCGGCGTCGGCATTTTCAATGCGGCCGGCCAACTCGAGGCGATGGAAGGCTACGTGCAGGATATCGACGATCGCAAGCAGGCCGTGCAGGCTCTGCAGGAAGCGGAGCGCCGCTATCGCAGTATTTTCGAAAATGCCATCGAGGGCATTTTCCAATCGACGCCGGAAGGCGGTTATCTGGCGGTCAATCCGACCCTGGCGCGTATCTACGGCTACGCCTCGCCGGAGGAATTGATCGTCGGTTTGCGCGACATCGAACATCAGTTATATGTGGAACCGGCACGGCGTAATGAATTCATGCGCATGATGGTCGATAACGGTTCGGTCAAGAATTTCGAATCGCGCATTTTCCGGCGCGATGGCCACATCATCTGGATTTCCGAAAATGCGCGCGCGGTGCATGACGAGGCCGGCAATCTGCTGTTTTACGAAGGCACCGTCGAGACCATCACAGAACGCAAATTATACGAAGAGCAGATACAGCATCAGGCCACGCACGACTCGCTGACAGGCTTGCCGAATCGCACCATGCTGCATAATTATCTGCAGCGGGCCATACACACTGCGGAAACCGGCAGCAGCGTGCCGGCGGTGGTGTTCGTGGACTTGGATCAATTCAAATATATCAACGATAGCCTGGGGCATCAGGCCGGCGATAAATTGCTCAAGACCGTTGCGCAACGGCTGGTGGCCTGTGTGCGCGACACGGATATGGTGGCGCGCCAGGGCGGCGACGAATTCGTCATCGTGCTGGGCAATCAACGCGACGAAGAAAGTATCACCGAAGTGCTGCAGCGGATTTTGAATTCGGTATCGCAGCCCTGGCTGATGGACGGGCGTGAATTGAATATCACCTGCAGCCTGGGGGTGAGCCGCTATCCTGAGGACGGCGACGATGTCGAAACCTTGCTCAAGAATGCCGACTCGGCGATGTACAAGGCCAAGGAAGTCGGCCGCAATAATTTCCAGTTTTTCACCAGCAACATGCATGCGCAGGTGTCGAATCATCTGGATATGCTGGTCAATCTGCGCCATGCCATCGAATATCAGGAATTCCAGCTTTACTATCAGCCCAAGATCAGTCTGGACACCGGACGCATCATCGGCGCCGAAGCGCTGATTCGCTGGGATCTGGCCGATATCGGCATGGTGCCGCCGGCGCATTTCATTCCGTTCGCCGAACAGTCGGGTTTGATCGTGCCGATCGGGGAATGGGTGTTGCGCACCGCCTGCGCTCAGAACCGGACGTGGCAAAATGCCGGTCTGCCGATGATTCCGGTTGCCGTTAATTTATCGCCGTATCAAATCAATCAGGATCTGGTGGCGATGGTGACGCAAGTATTGTCCGACACCGGATTGGACGCTTGCAGCCTGGAGCTGGAGATCACCGAAAACGTCGTGATGAAGGATGCTGAAAAGATCGTCGCGATGCTCAACGCACTGAAAGCGCTGGGCTTGCGGATCTCGGTGGACGATTTCGGCACCGGTTATTCCAGCCTCAGTTATCTGAAACGCTTTCCGGTCGACGCGCTCAAGATCGATCAATCGTTTGTGCGCGATGTGGTGCATGACGCCGATAGCGCGGCCATTGTGAAAGCGGTTATTTCGCTGGCCCATATTTTGAACTTGCGGGTGATTGCCGAAGGCGTCGAAACCGAAATGCAATGCGATTTCTTGCGCGAGAACGGCTGCGACGAAGTGCAGGGCTATTATTTCGGTCGTCCGATGTCCGTGCAGGATTTCGGTAAAGTTCTGATGTTGGATAGTAAGAAATCGTAAAAGGGGGCGTGTAGTTGCAGCACAACGAAATGACAATGCGCGAAATCTTTGTGCTAAACTCGCCTGCATATTCCGAAGTATAAGCAGAAAGAAGTATCGCGGGCCACCCATTGGTGTTTGACTACAATGCATGGGCCATGCGGTAATTAGAAAAGTAAATTGCGCTGGCCTTGAGTTTCAGCTTTCGCCTGGAACTCGTTTAATCGACATCAATAATATCTGCCGCCGGTTTGGCGACAAGACATGCGACCGGCGTGCTGGCGGTTCGCAAGCTGTAAAATCAGGCTGGTCCTGTTATCAGGTCCAATCGTCGACATATCATCGTTGTCCGACGCTGAAGCTGACAATGACATTCAGCGCATTAATACTGACACATACCTTTGAAACGCCTTTCTACTACTACGTTGCTCAAGATCGTACATGAATACAACTGAGGCCAAGCGAGTCCTCGAGACGGCTTTGTTATGCGCGCACGAACCGTTGTCACTTAACGATATCAAGAAACTGTACGCCGCCCACGATGGGGCCGAGAGTGAGGTCGACGCCGATGCGATCAAGCTGATGCTTGAAGAATTACGCAGCGACTGGGACGACAAGGGTATCGAAGTGGTAACGCTGTCGACCGGCTGGCGCTTCCAGAGCCGCCCCGAAATGAAAATGTATCTGGATCGCCTGAATCCGGAAAAACCGCCCAAATATTCCCGTGCGACGCTGGAGACGCTGGCAATCATTGCCTACCGTCAACCGGTTACACGTGGCGATATCGAAGAAATTCGAGGTGTTACGGTCAATACGCAGACTATCCGGATGCTGGAAGACCGCAACTGGATCGAGGCGATCGGTCATCGCGATGTGCCGGGACGCCCGGCGCTGTTTGCCACGACCCGCCGCTTTCTCGACGACCTGGGGCTGGCAGCGCTGGACCAGTTGCCGCCATTGCAAGCGGTCGGCGCCGGCAATGACGCGCAGGCGGAAGCCGCCGGACTGGATTTGTCGGGGCTTGAAGCCAGCCTTGAATCGAACCTTGACGTTAGCCTTGAGGCTGGCCTTGAAGCCGACCTTGACCTGGCCGTTCTTGAGGCCAGCCTGGACGAATCGGCAGAAGAAGATAATTTGCGGGCCGATCTGAACCAATTTGAAATCGGCTTGCCAACTGATATGCCGGATGCATTGCCATCCGATGACGAACACACTACCGAGGCCGCCGACATTGAGCCGCCGATAGAGGTAATTTCCAATTTCTCCCATGACTCAGCGCCGGAAGTCGACGATATAGCGCCAAGTCAACATAACCACGACGTTAATAATGAACCCAATTAGTTCCAACGATGTGCCTCCGACTGCCGATGGCGCCGCACCTGCTTCCGAATCCGCAGAGGGCAAAAAGCCCGTCAAAAAACGTGTTGCCAAGCCTAAGGCTGTAGCGCAGCAGGATGCGTCGGTCCAAACTGAAACTGCGGCAATAGCGGAAGAAGCACCGAAAAAACGTGTCAGCCGCGCCCGTAAAGCCGTAGCAGGCGATGATGTGGCGCCGGTTGCCGCGCAGGTTGCCGAAACGGCAGCGCCGGAAGCTGCGCCCAAAAAGCCTCGCAAGCCGAAAGCTGTCGCTGAATCTGTTGCTGCTCCTACGGCTCAGGCGGTCGAATTGCAGTCCGAAACACCGCCGCCGGCAAAGCCGAAAACCCTTAAAGTAAAGTCGGCACAGCCGGCACCGGAAGCCGCTGCCGTCAAAGCTGAGGAAGCGCCGACGGGAACAAAAAACAGGTCGAAGGCAGTTGAATCCGGCGGATCGGATATGCCGGTATTGGTTTCGATTACCGTCGGCGAACCGGTCAACGCGCCGCCGGTGCAGTTCGATGTGAAAGTGGACGACAACGCGCGCCCGAAGCCGGCCCGCCGCGGCGTGCGCGGGCCGCGCGCCTTGCGCAATAACCGTGCGGCCCAGCGTGCCGCCGAAACCGTGCCAGGGACTTCTCCCATCGGCGTATCGGATCAATTGGTGGATGGTCCTGCAGTGCATGCGGACCAGGGTGGCCAGGGGCGCATGGGCGCCGGGCAACAACGCCCTCCGCGCAATGGCAACGATCGCCAGCAGCAACAAGGTCCACGCGGCAAAAAACCTTTCGGCAAAGGGCAGGGGCAAGGCCAGGCAGGTCCGCGAACCAATCCGGCAGATGACGTATTTTCCTTTGTTACATCGGACGCCTACGACAGCGCGGATGATGCCGATAATATCGGCAACCAGATCGGCCGCAACAAACCTGCGCGCCGCGATCTGACAGCAGAGGACGACGCGCCGAAGCTGCATAAAGTGCTGGCGGACGTGGGACTCGGTTCCCGCCGCGACATGGAAGAACTGATTATCGCCGGCCGTGTTTCGGTCAATGGCGAACCTGCCCATATCGGGCAACGCATTCTGCCGACCGACCAGGTGCGGATCAACGGCAAACTGTTACAGCGCAAAGTCAGCAAAAAACCGCCGCGCGTGTTGGTATATCACAAGCCGGCCGGTGAAATTGTCAGTCATAACGATCCTGAAGGACGTCCTTCGGTTTTCGATCGTTTGCCGAATATGAAGGCTGCCAAGTGGCTGGCCGTCGGGCGTCTGGACTTCAATACCGAAGGTTTGCTGTTATTTACAACTTCCGGCGATCTGGCCAATCGTCTGATGCATCCGCGTTACGGCATCGATCGCGAATATGCGGTCCGTACGCTGGGCGAGCTGGAAGAAGGCATGCGGCAAAAGCTGTTGAACGGCGTCGAGCTGGAAGACGGCACTGCGCAATTCTCGAAAATCGCCGACGGCGGTGGCGAGGGCGTCAACAAATGGTATCGCGTGACCATCGGCGAAGGCCGCAATCGCGAAGTACGCCGCATGTTCGAGGCAATCGGTTTGACTGTGTCGCGTCTGATCCGTACCCGCTATGGCGTCATGACGCTGCCGAACAGCCTGAAACGCGGACGCTGGGAAGAGCTGGAAGAAAATGCAGTGCGTGAATTACTGGTTGCCTGCGGGATGGATAAGCAGGCGGCAGTGGGCGCCAATAGCCATCAGGGCGGCAAGCCACGCGGTGATCGCAAAGGCGGCCAAGGCATGCCCAACGGCAACCGCGCCAACGGTAATTTCAACAGCAATCCAGGTAATGGACCCGGAACTGGAACCGGTTACGGCGCGCCTGCGCAGCAGCGCCGCAGTCAGTGGCAGGGAAAACCGGGGCAAGGCGGCCAAGGTCAAGGCCAGGGCGGCCAAGGTCAAGGAAAACCGGGCGGCAAGCCCCGTCAGCCGGATCCCTTGCAGACGGCTCTGGGTTTTCCGGATGCTGGACAACGCCGCAATAACGGTCCTAGAGGGCCGCGCGCGCCTTCCCACGGTGCCGCTGTGCCGGGGTTGCCGGGCATGCAGCGCCGGCGCCCTCGTTAGGCGCAACAACGTAACGCCGCAACGCCGCCCGGCATCGCAAGCAATTGAATATTGCGATGCCGGGCGTACTCGTTTATAATGCGCAAGTTAACAGCGGGAGTATTTCCCTGAACTTGATCTTGTTTCCTTAAGGCAAATTCAGCGGTTTCGTTAAATTTCGTTGGAGCGCAGTGGCAAACGAATATGGGCACAGGCCCATTTTTTTTTTGCTGAACAGTTTGTTCGTAACGGAGTCGATGTCGTGCAATTGCCTGATTTAATTGAAAAAACTGTCGTCGGCATGGGTTACGAGCTGGTCGACTTCGAAAGAGCGGCGCGTGGGTTATTGCGGATATTTATCGATTTCGCGCCGGAAAACGCAGAGCAGGGCGCAATCACTGTAGAAGATTGCGAAAAAGTCACGCATCAGCTGGTGCATGTCTTTACCGTTGAAAATGTCTTGTACGAACGCCTGGAAATTTCTTCGCCGGGTCTGGATCGTCCGCTCAAGAAACTGGCCGATTATGTGCGTTTTGCAGATCGGGAAGCGATTGTGAAATTGCGGGCGACTTTGCCCGGCGGCGGCAATCGCAAGTCGTTCCAGGGATTGCTGCGCACACCTGAGGGTGAGAATCTTAAGCTGGAATTTGAGTCAAATGATGGGCCGGCGGTGCTTGATTTTACGCTCGCCGATGTGGATAAGGCACATTTGGTGCCGCAAGTGGATTTTAGGAGTCGCAAAGCATGAGTCGCGAAGTTTTAGCATTGGTTGGCGCGCTGGCGCGCGAAAAGAATGTCGATGAAGAAGTGGTCTTCAGCTCGCTGGAGCACGCGCTTGCGCAGGCTACCAAAAAGCGCTACGAAGGCGAAGTCGATATCCGCGTGTCGATTAATCGCGAGACAGGCGTTTCCGAATCATTCCGCCGCTGGCACGTCGTGCCCGACGACGCGGGTCTGCAATTGCCCGATCAGGAAGTGCTGCATTTCGAAGCGCTGGAACAGATCCCCGATATCGAGGTCGACGATTACATCGAAGAGCCGATCGAGTCGATCGACGTAGGCCGCCGCTTTGCGCAAGACACCAAGCAAGTTGTCCTGCAGCGCATCCGCGATGCCGAACGCGAACAGATTCTGGCCGACTTCCTGGAGCGCGGCGATTCGCTGGTGACCGGCACGATCAAGCGTATGGAACGCGGCGACGCGATTGTTGAATCCGGCAAGGTGGAAGCCCGCCTGCCACGCGATCAGACAATTCCGAAAGAAAATCTCCGTATCGGCGATCGTGTGCGTGCTTATATACAGCGCATCGAACGCAATGCACGCGGACCGCAAGTCATTCTGTCGCGCACTGCGCCGGAATTCATCATGAAGCTGTTCGAACTGGAAGTGCCGGAAATCGAGCAAGGTTCGCTTGAAATCAAATCGGCTGCCCGCGATCCCGGCGTACGCGCAAAGATTGCCGTATATACGGCCGACAAGCGGATCGACCCTATCGGCACTTGCGTCGGCATGCGCGGTTCGCGTGTGCAGGCCGTTACCGGCGAGCTGGGCGGCGAACGCGTCGACATCGTGCTGTGGTCGGAAGATCCGGCGCAATTCGTCATCGGCGCCTTGGCGCCGGCGAATGTGTCGTCGATCGTTGTCGATGAAGAAAAGCATGCGATGGATGTCGTGGTCGACGAAGAAAACCTGGCGATCGCTATTGGCCGCGGCGGCCAGAACGTTCGTCTGGCGGCGGAATTGACCGGCTGGCAGATCAACATCATGACGGCGGAAGAATCGGCCGATAAGTCGGCACAGGAAACGGCTTATATCCGCACCCTGTTCATGGAAAAGCTGGATGTGGATCAGGAAGTCGCCAACATTCTGGTCGACGAGGGTTTCGCCAGTCTGGAAGAAATCGCTTACGTGCCGATCAACGAAATGCTGGAAATCGAGTCCTTCGACGAAGATACCGTCAACGAGTTGCGCACCCGTGCACGCGATGCACTGGTCAGCGAAGCGATCGCTTCCGAAGAAGGCCTGGACGGCATGGACGAAGCACTGGTCAATTTCGAAGGCATGGAACGTGTCATGGCCGGCAAGCTCGGCCTGGCCGGTATCAAGACGCTGGATGCATTTACCGCGCTGGCCTACGACGAGTTCGGTGCGATTCTGGCACTGCCGGTCGAACGGGCGCGCGCCCTGATTGCGAATGAGTTTGAAGATGTGACGGACGATGAGATGAAACTCATCGATGCTAAATACGATGAGCATGCGAAAGCATTGCAAGCCGCCGCCTGGAAGCATGCGGAAGGCAAGCAGTAAGCTGATTATTTGTAGCATCGAATATCGAGAATCGAAGCATCAGCCGAGCCACATAGAAAAGAGGATTGAATGGCAAGTAACAATGTAGCCCAATTTGCCACCGAGCTGAACATGCCGGCGGATTTACTGCTGACGCAGTTACGCTCCGCAGGTGTCGAAAAAAGTACGGCTGGCGATGCCTTGTCGAAGGACGACAAGGACCGTCTGCTCGAGCATCTGCGCCGTGTGCGCGGTGCCGCGCCGGACAATGACAAGAAGAAAATCACGTTGACGCGTAAAGAAACAACCGAGATCAAACAGGCCGATGCAACCGGCAAATCCCGCACGATTCAAGTCGAAGTGCGTAAAAAGCGCACCTTTGTGAAACGCGATGAACCGGCTGCCGAGGAAGCGCCGGTTGCCGCCCCGGTTTCCGCTCCCGTTGCAGTAGCGCCTCCTCCGGCGCCTGTCATCGATGAAGCAGAAGTTGCGCGCCGTGCTGAAGAAGCCAAGCGTCAGGCGGAACTGATTGCGCGCCAGGAAGCGGATCTGCGCGAAAAGCAGGAACGTCTGGCGCAATTGGAAGCGGAAAAACTGGCACAGGCCAAAGCGGCTGAAAAAGCCGAGCAGGAAGCCAAAAAAGCGGTTGCCGCCCAGCCTGTCACCGTGACTACGCCATCGACTGTCCCCGATGTTGCCGCCGACGATGAAAAACGTGCAGCAGCGGAAGCAAGCAAAAAGAAAACCGAAGCCGCCGCCAAGGATGCTGCCGAAAAAGCGGCTGTCACCGAGCAGGCCCGCAAGGCCGTTGCCGATGAAGTAGCGCAGATCAAGGCGATGATGAATGCGCCGCGCAAGGCTATCAAAGCACCGGAACCGGTTGCACCGGCTGTGGTTGCGAAGACGTCGGAAGGTACGCTGCATAAACCGGCAGACAAGAAAGCCGGCGAAAAGAAAGACGAGAAGAAGCCGGTTGTGGTCGACAAGAAATCGATCAAATCGGCGAATGTTTCCTCTACATGGCAAGACGACGCCGCCAAGAAGCGCGGCCTGGGCATCAAGACGCGCGGCAATACCGGCGGTGGCCGTGACGGCTGGCGCGCGGGTCCCAAGGGACGCCGTGGCGGTGGTCATCATGAGGATCGCGAAACCAATTTCCAGGCGCCGACTGAAGCCGTCGTCAAAGATGTGCACGTACCGGAAACTATTACAGTGGCCGAATTGGCGCACAAGATGTCGGTCAAGGCTTCCGAAGTCATCAAGCATTTGATGAAACTGGGCCAGATGGTCACCATCAATCAGGTGCTGGACCAGGAAACCGCGATGATTCTTGTCGAGGAAATGGGGCACACCGCGCATGCGGCCAAGCTGGACGATCCTGAAGCGTTGCTGGAAGACGGCGAAGAGCATGCAAATGCCGAAGCCGTGCCGCGCGCACCGGTGGTGACAGTCATGGGGCACGTCGATCACGGTAAAACCTCGCTGCTGGATTACATCCGCCGCACCAAAGTGGCGTCGGGCGAAGCAGGCGGCATTACGCAGCATATCGGCGCTTATCACGTCGAAACGCCACGCGGCATGATCACCTTCCTCGATACCCCGGGCCATGAAGCGTTTACCGCAATGCGTGCACGCGGCGCCAAGGCGACCGATATCGTTATTCTGGTTGTTGCCGCCGACGATGGCGTGATGCCGCAAACGCGTGAAGCGATTGCCCATGCCAAGGCCAGCGGCGTGCCGCTGGTGGTTGCGATCAACAAGATCGATAAGCCGGGCAGCAATCTCGACCGCGTCAAGCAAGAGCTGATTGCCGAACAAGTGGTGCCGGAAGAATACGGCGGCGAATCACCGTTTATTCCAGTTTCCGCGAAGACCGGCGAAGGCATCGATACTTTGCTGGAAAACGTTTTGCTGCAAGCCGAAATACTGGAATTGAAAGCGCCGATCAATGTGCCGGCGCGTGGCCTGGTGATCGAATCCCGTCTCGACAAGGGACGCGGTCCGGTTGCGACGATTCTGGTGCAGTCCGGTACGCTCAAGCGCGGTGATGTGGTATTGGCCGGCTCCAGTTATGGCCGGGTTCGCGCCATGCTGGATGAAAACGGCAAGAGCATCGCCGAAGCGGGTCCGTCGATCCCGGTTGAAATTCAGGGCCTGACCGAAGTGCCGGTCTCGGGCGAAGAAGTATTGGTGATGTCGGATGAGCGCAAGGCGCGTGAAATCGGCCTGTTCCGTCAAGGCAAGTTCCGCGACGTCAAGCTGGCCAAGCAACAGGCGGCCAAGCTGGAAAACATGTTCGAGAACATGGGCGAAGGCGAGATCAAGAATCTGCCGATGATTATCAAGACCGATGTGCAGGGCTCGCAAGAAGCACTGGTGCAGACCTTGCAGAAATTGTCGAACGACGAAGTCCGTGTGCAGGTTGTGCATGCGGCGGTCGGCGGCATCAGCGAGTCGGACGTCAATCTGGCGGTTGCAGCCAAGGCCGTCATCATCGGCTTCAACACGCGTGCGGATGCTTCGGCGCGCAAGCTGGCCGAAGCCAACGGCGTCGATATTCGTTACTACAACATCATTTACGATGCGGTCGACGAAATCAAGGCGGCAATGTCGGGCATGTTGTCACCGGAGAAGCGCGAGCATTCGCTGGGCCTGGTCGAAATTCGCCAGGTCATCCTGGTCAGCAAGGTAGGCACGATTGCAGGTTGCTACGTGCTCGAAGGCCTGGTCCGCCGCGGTTCCATGGTTCGCCTGCTGCGCAACAACGTCGTGGTGTGGACCGGCGAGCTCGATTCGCTGAAGCGTTTCAAGGACGACGTCAAGGAAGTCAAGTCGGGCTTCGAATGCGGTCTGTCGCTGAAGAACTACAACGAGATCGAAGTTGGCGATCAACTGGAAATTTTCGAAGTGCAGGAAATCGCCCGCACAATGTAATAGATGTTTAAATGAAGTTCTAAACGAGGCAACCGCATTCCGGTTGCCTTACATGATGCAGATAGCGCGACCTTTACCGGTCGCGTTGTCGCTTAGATAGGTACTTGGTTTTACTGTATGGCTAAACATAGCAAATCGATCCCCGGACGTGGGCTGCGTGTCGCAGACCAGATTCAGCGCGATCTGTCCGAAATCATTGCCTTCGAGTTGAAAGACCCGCGTGTAGGCATGATCACGATTACCGAAGTACAAGTCACGCCCGATTACGCGCACGCCAAGGTTTTCTTTACGATGCTCAGCGATGATCCGGCCGCTATCCAGAATACGGTTGACGGCCTGGGCAAGGCCGCCGGTTATATGCGCGCGCAGCTCGGCCGCCGACTCAGCATTCACACCTTGCCGGCATTGCATTTCTTTCACGATAATTCAACTGCGCGCGGCATCGAAATGTCGAAGCTGATCGATCAGGCATTGAGCACACACGCCAAAGAAGACGGCGAAGAATAATTCATTGCTCATGGCGCAGTCTCCAATCAAGAAACCTCGCCTGTCGATCCACGGCGTTCTGTTGCTGGATAAGCCGGTCGGTTTTTCCAGCAACGATGCATTGATCAAGGCCAAGCGCCTGTTGAACGCCAAAAAAGCGGGCCATACCGGCACGCTGGATCCGTTCGCTACCGGTTTGCTGCCTTTGTGTTTCGGCGAGGCGACCAAGTTTTCACAGGATCTGCTGGAAGCCGATAAGTGCTATGAAACCGTAGTACATCTGGGCGTGCGCACCAGCACCGCCGACACCGAAGGCGAGGTCATCGGCCGCAGCGATGCGTTGCCGACCTTGGCGCAGATCGAATCCGTACTCCCCAATTTCCGCGGCCCGCTTGCGCAGATTCCGCCAATGCACTCGGCGCTCAAGCGCGACGGCAAACCATTGTACGAATACGCGCGCGCCGGCATTACGCTGGAACGCGAAGCACGCAATATCGTCATTCACGAACTCACCTTGCTGGACTACGCCGCGCCCTATCTGAGACTGCGCGTGACTTGCAGCAAGGGCACCTACATTCGTGTGCTGGGCGAAGACATCGGCAGCGCATTGGGATGCGGCGCGCATTTGAATGCGTTGCGTCGTATCGGCGTCGGTAGTCTGACGCTGGACGGATGCATCACGCTGGAAGCGTTGGCAGATTGCCCCGAAGCCGATCGCACCGGCCTGTTGATGCCGGTGGATGGTTTGCTGTCTTCGTTTCCGGCAATTCATTTGCCTGCGGCGCTGGCGCAACGCTTTTCGCACGGACAGCGCCTGTCTCTCGGAAAAGAAGGTTTTCCGCTGCCGGAACCTGCTCCGCAGCCAGGCGCCAGGGTACGCGTCTACGATCAGGAGAACGGGCAATTGCTCGGTACCGGCCTGATCAAGGAATTTGCCGTATTGGCGCCGGAACGCCTGGTCGCTTTCAATTAAACAACGGTGCGGTGAGCCGCCGGGGCGCGGGCTCAGCAGCGGTCTTGGAAGCAGACTTGAAAATAGTCTTAAAGGCGCCTCAGCAACTCTTTGAAAACAAGGGGATTTTCTGATTTCATGCGCTGCAGCATGTTATAATCCTCGGCTTTCCCAAATTCAGCAATACTCCAGCAATACAACCGTTAAAAACGACCATGTCCAAAACCAAACGCGCTATTCGTAACATTGCCATCATCGCTCACGTTGACCACGGCAAAACCACGCTTGTTGACCAGTTGCTGCGTCAATCAGGCACTTTCCGCGACAACCAACACGTTGATGCACGCGTGATGGATTCGAACGATATCGAAAAAGAACGCGGCATCACGATTCTGTCCAAGAATTGCGCGGTCGAATATAACGGCACCCACATCAACATCGTCGATACCCCGGGCCATGCCGACTTCGGCGGCGAAGTCGAACGCGTGCTGTCGATGGTCGACAGCGTGCTGTTGCTGGTCGATGCAGTTGAAGGTCCAATGCCGCAAACGCGTTTCGTAACGCGCAAAGCACTGGAATTAGGTCTGAAGCCGATTGTTGTCGTCAACAAGATCGACCGCCCGGGCGCACGTGCCGAATGGGTCATCAACGCCACGTTCGAACTGTTCGACAAGCTGGGCGCGACGGAAGAACAACTCGATTTCCCCGTCATCTTCGCTTCGGCGCTGAACGGTTATGCCAGCAAGGATGCCGAAGTACGCGAAGGCAACATGACACCTTTGTTCGACGCAGTGCTGGAACACGTTCCTGCGCGCGAGGATGATCCGGACGGTCCGCTGCAATTGCAAATCACCTCCCTGGAATACTCGTCGTACGTCGGCAAAATCGGCGTCGGCCGCATCTTGAGCGGCCGCGTCAGGGCCTTGCAAGACGTTGTGATCATGAACGGTCCGGACGACAAGCCAGAGAAGGCTCGCATCAATCAGGTTCTGACGTTCAAAGGGCTGGAACGTGTGCTGGTGGATGAAGCGCTGGCCGGCGATATCGTCCTGATCAACGGTATCGAAGATATCGGTATCGGCACCACAATTTGCGCACCGGACACGCCGAACGGCCTGCCGATGCTAAAGGTCGACGAGCCGACGCTGACCATGAATTTCATGGTTAACAACTCGCCGCTGGCGGGCCGCGAAGGCAAATTCGTTACCACACGCCAGATCAAGGATCGCCTGGATCGTGAACTCAAGGGCAACATGGCATTGCGCGTGGTGCAGGCCGAGGGCGACGATTCGACCTACGAAGTATCCGGCCGCGGCGAATTGCATCTGACGATTCTGATTGAAAACATGCGCCGCGAAGGTTACGAGCTGGCGGTTTCCCGTCCGCGCGTTGTGTTCAAGATGGTTGATGGCGAACGCCATGAGCCGTACGAAAACCTGACGGTCGATGTCGAAGAAGCGAATCAAGGCGGCGTCATGGAAGAACTCGGCCGCCGCCGCGGCGATCTGCAAAACATGGAACCGGACGGCAAAGGCCGTGTGCGCCTTGAATACCGTATCCCTGCACGTGGCCTGATCGGCTTCCAGGGCGAATTCATGACACTGACACGCGGCACCGGCTTGATGAGCCATGTGTTCGACGAATACGCAGCAGTCGACAATAGCAAGGGTGAATTGGGCGGTCGTCGTAACGGCGTGCTGATTTCGCAGGACGACGGCGCTGCGGTCGCCTATGCAATCTGGAAGCTGCAGGATCGCGGCCGCATGTTCGTGAGCCACAACGACCCTGTGTACGAAGGCATGATTATCGGCATTCACTCGCGTGACAACGATCTGGTCGTCAATCCGATCAAGGGTAAGCAACTGACCAACGTTCGTTCATCGGGTACCGATGAAGCCGTGCGTCTGGTGCCGCCGATCACGATGTCTCTTGAATACGCCGTCGAATTTATTGATGACGACGAATTGGTCGAAGTTACGCCAAAGAGCATTCGTCTGCGTAAGCGCTATCTGAAAGAGCATGAGCGTAAAAAGGCGTCCCGCGACGCTTAAGCTTTATCCACAGCGCTGCTTCGTTATACGCGAGGCTGCATGTAAAAAACGGAATCTGCGGATTCCGTTTTTTTTGGTACCGGTTTTTTTATTTAGACTTAAGGCGTTCAAGAAGATATTTTATTTTTGAATATCTGATATTGTCACTATAAAGCGGACAATATGTACAAGACTGCTTATAGTACCGACTTGTCTCCTCCAAGTTCCTCATAAAGAATTGGATTATTCCCGCAACCGCAAGGTATGCGGGATTTTTTTTGGGAAAATTAAACGGCTGCTATTGCTTAGAACGGATCAGACATATTCGATGCACGAATATGGTGCAATGCACGGTGACGCGGTTTAATTTGTCGTGCAGAATAGTCCGGCAGTTAAAAATCCTATCTCGATAGAGGATAGAGGAGACAGGAAGCCCGCAACGCCCGGCGTCTGCGGGCTTTTTTTTGCCCGTGTCGTGGGGCTTTAGGCCATTACGGCCAGGCCGCGCTTGATAAATGCCTCAAACGCTTCCAATGGGATCGGGCGGCTAAACAGATAACCCTGATAGGCGTGGCAGCCCATGCGCGCCAGCAGATTTCTCTGCGATTCGATTTCGACACCCTCGGCAATTACCATCAGTCCCATGCTTTCCGCCAGGACGATGACCAATTTGGCAATCGCCGCATCGTTGGTATCGATCAGAATATCCCTGACGAAGCTTTGATCGATCTTCAGTTGATCGAGAGGCAGGCGTTTCAGGTAAGAGAGCGAAGAGTAGCCGGTGCCGAAATCGTCCAGAGAAAACCCCACACCCTTGATCTTCAGGGCAGACATCTTTTCGATGATCTCCTGCACGTTGTGCACCAGCATGCTCTCGGTCAGTTCCAGCTTCAGCCGTTGCGGATTGGCGCCGGTGGCTTCCAGCACCGTCAATACCTGTTCGACGAAATCGGGCTGGCGGAACTGATGGGCGCTGACGTTGACGGCAAGCGTGAGATAAGCCATTTCCGGTTGGGACGCCCACCGCGCCAGTTGCGTACAAGCGGTTTGCAGCACCCAGTGGCCCAAAGGCAGAATCAGGCCGGTTTTCTCCGCCAGAGAGATGAATTCGCCGGGCATTACGATGCCGCGTTCCGGGTGCTGCCAGCGTACCAATACCTCGGCGCCCGCCACGCGCAGCTCGCCGACGATCTGCGCCTGATAATGGAGCACCAACTGTTTCTCATCGATCGCGCGCCGCAGATCGTCTTCCAGCGCCGCCTGTTCTTTCAAGGCCTGTTCCATGGTCGGGTCGAAGAAACACCAGGCATTGCGTCCCGCTTCTTTCGCCTTGTACATGGCGAGATCGGCCTGCTTCATCAAACTGTCGTTGGTCACGGTATCGCCCAGAAACGCTGTCGCGCCGATGCTTGCCGTGCTGTAGTAGGGAATTTCGCCAAGCTTGTACGGGTGCGCCAAAGCGGCGCGGATTTTTTCGCTGATCTTGCCGATTCTCATGGCGACATCGCCGCCGGAGGCCATCAATTCGGCCAATACGATCACGAATTCGTCGCCGCCCAGCCGCGCCACGGTGTCGAGTTCCCGTACCGATATTGCCAGCCGCTGCGCGACCTGTTTCAGCAACAGATCGCCGACGTCATGACCAAGCGTATCGTTAAGCGTCTTGAAGTTATCGAGATCGATAAACAGCAGCGCGCCGTAGTTGCCGCTCCGGTTACTGACGGCGACGGCCTGATGCAGCCGGTCCAGCAGCAGCGTCCGATTGGGAAGGCCGGTAAGCTGATCGAAAAAAGCCAGATTACGGATTTTTGCTTTGACTATCTTGCGTTCGATGGACAATTCGCGCCGCCGCTTTTGAATGAACAGCAAACCCAAAATGCTGCATGCGGCGAGGATCACAAATGCGATGGTTTGAAGGAAAATGCTTTTCCGCAGCGGTGCATACAAGACGTCGATATCGCGGCTCAAGGCCACTACCAGCGTGTTGTCCATCGGCGGACTGGCGACCTTGATCGTATGCAGCGCGAGCATGCGTTGATCTTGGGAGGCATAGACGATACCGTTATAGATGTCGGTAGCGTTCCCACTCTCCTTATGCTTTCTGAAGAAAGTGTCCGGATGATCCAGATTTATGCCGCGAATTTTGAGCGATAGCGGCGACGTCACGAAAACGACGCCATTGCCATGGGCGATCGACGAGCGCATATCCGATGTGTAAAGAATCGAGTCGAGAAGCGTCGAGAAATATTCCGGAATCAGGCTGACGATAATGATACCGTTGAATTTGCCTTTCGGTCCGGGGATGGTGCGGAACAGGCTGATTACAAAATTATCGAGGACTGTCTGGAATGGCGCGCTGGCGTGCAGAATATTCGGATCGGGGTTCTGAAGAGCGGTCTGAAAGTATTTGCGTTGCATGAAATTCATGCCGATCAGCGTTTTATCGCTGGAAGAAATCACGGTGCCGTTTGCATCGATAATCAAAATCGGCCGGATGCCGATCAAGGTATCGTTGATGACCTGCAGTTGATGATTGGCACGCTGGAATCCATCGTTCTCTGCGCGCCAGGAAGGCAGATCGTGCAGGATATTTTCAATGACGCGGTTCGCCAGCAGCAATTGCGGGACAAGGTTTTTTTCAACCAGGCTGGCCTGACTCATCAGGTGTTCTTGTTCCCGGCTTTTGGTCCGGCCGTATTCCGCATACTGAAAATAGGCGATGGTGCCGGCCAATACCAGCAAGGTGCTGAGGAGGAGGAGCCATTCTGCAAATACACGGCTGCTGCGAGGCAAGTCTTCGGTAGATGTCATCGTAAATCACAACGCATTCAGACTCCCGGTACCCGCTCGGATGGTGTCGCCCGATCGGCCCCATGACGGATCCTGACTTATGCCGCAAATCTCCTGGAGGCGTGGGAAAGGACAATTAGTTGCGCATTATACTATTCGATATACAGCGACTATTCCGGAAGTGATGGGGATTAACCCCCTTGTTGTGCCGTTTCGTGGCCGATTCAAGGCCGATTCCTGTCGACATCGCCGCACAGGGGTGGCAACCCTTGCAGGCTTGCAGGACTGCGTATAATTGCGTCCTGAAATGCATCCCAACTTATGAATACAAACGTTCCCAAACCCAAACGCACGATCTCAGTTGCCCCCATGATGGATTGGACGGACCGCCATTGCCGTATGTTCCATCGCCAGATCACCCGGCACAGCTGGCTGTACACCGAAATGGTCACCACCGGGGCGCTGCTGCATGGCGATGTCGCGCGTCATCTCGATTTCAATGAAGAAGAGCATCCGGTCGCGTTGCAATTGGGCGGCAGCGAGCCGGCCGATCTGGCACGCAGCGCCAAACTGGGGGAGCAATGGGGCTATGACGAAATCAATCTGAATTGCGGCTGTCCTTCCGAGCGAGTGCAGCGCGGCGCATTCGGCGCCTGCCTGATGGCAGAGCCGGCGTTGGTAGCCGATTGCGTCAAGGCGATGCGCGATGCGGTGTCGATCGACGTGACGGTAAAGCACCGCGTCGGTATCGATGATGTCGAATCGTATGATTTCGTCCGCGATTTTGTCGGCACCATCGCCGCCGCCGGTTGCAATACGTTTATCGTGCACGCGCGTAATGCAGTATTGAAAGGCCTCAGTCCCAAGCAGAACCGCGAAATACCGCCTTTGAAATACGACTACGCCTATCAGTTGAAGCGGGATTTTCCGGCGTTGGAGATTATTATCAACGGCGGCATCAAGACACAGGCGGAGATCGATCTGCATCTGGCCCATCTCGATGGCGTGATGCTGGGGCGTGAGGCGTATCACAACCCGTACCTGATGGCGGGCTTCGATGCACGCTATTATCCGGATTTGCCGCATGGTGAAATCACTACTCGTGCGGCCGTCATAGATCGCATGTTGCGCTATGTCAGCGACCAACTTGCCCGCCACGGCAGCGCCGGCTTGCGCCTGAACAGCATCACCCGCCACATGCTGGGCCTGATGGCCGGCATGCCGGGTGCGCGCATGTTCCGCCAGACCTTGTCGGATTCCACTCGGCTGGCAAGCGGCGATCCCCGTCTCTTACTGGAGGCAATGGGGCGCATGCAGCTGGTCAGCCTGGAATAAAAGCAGCCTTTTCTGAATGTGCTGAGGGGTTAAATCCTTTAGAATGGCATCCTCTTAAGGAAATCCACGTTATGCCTGCCATGTCCATCGCCACCACCGAAGAAATCGTTGCCGAATTGCGCGCCGGACGCATGGTCATCCTGGTCGACGAGGAAGATCGCGAAAACGAAGGCGACATCGTACTGGCTTCGGATTTCGTGACGCCGGAGGCGATTAACTTCATGGCGAAGCATGCGCGCGGACTGGTTTGTCTGACCCTGACCGAAGAACATTGCGCGCAGCTCGATCTGGGCATGATGACAACACGCAACGGTACTTCTTTCGGCACCAATTTCACCGTATCGATCGAAGCCGCCGAAGGCGTGACCACCGGCATTTCCGCTGCCGACCGGGCCCGCACCATTCAGGTTGCCGCCGCCAAAAACGCCAAGCCGTCCGATATCGTGCAGCCGGGACATATTTTCCCGGTGCGCGCGCAAAAAGGCGGTGTGCTGATGCGGGCAGGGCATACCGAAGCCGGCTGTGATTTCACCCAATTGGCCGGTTTGACGCCGTCTGCGGTCATCTGCGAAATCCTGAAGGATGACGGCACGATGGCGCGTTTGCCCGATCTGATGGTGTTCGCCGAGCAACATCAGTTGAAGATCGGCACCATCGCAGACCTGATTCACTACCGCAATCAGCACGAAAGCATTATCGAACGCAAAGCCGAACGCAGCATGCAGACCGTGCATGGCACGTTCAAAGCCATTGCTTATCGCGATACGCCGAGCGGCGGCGCCCATCTGGCGCTGGTGCACGGCACCGTGACGCCGGATCGGGAAACGCTGGTGCGCGTGCATCAGCCGGTATCGATCCTGGATTTACTGGAAGCGGAAGCGACCACGCATTCATGGAATATCGCTTCGGCCATGGCGGCCATCAAGGCAGCGCCCAGCGGCATTCTGGTGTTGCTCAATTGCGAAGAGTCGGCCGACCAGATGTTCGAGCAATTCAGCGCGCTCAGCGCAACCGGCAAGGCTGCACCGGCCAGCCGCGGCGCCGGCGTCGATCTGCGCACCTACGGCATCGGCGCGCAGATTTTGAAGGATCTTGGGGTGCGCAAAATGAAATTGCTGGCCAGCCCGCGTAAAATGCCGTCCATGGTCGGTTTCGACCTGGAAGTGTCCGGGTATCAAGCGAAACCGCAGGCGAACCCGGCCGGCTGAGACCTTAAATAACATGCTGCGGTGTGCGCTTGTGCATGCTTATGCGTTGATATGTCCTGGCGCGCCGGCATCGAACCCTTAAATTAAAGAGAATCGGCGGCGTTGCGCCGCATCGAGATTAGCGTACTATCCGCTTAACTGCGCCTCGCGCCCAAAGGAAAAGCCATGACAATTGGAAGCTATGAATCAAATTTCGATGGTGAAGGCCTGCGCATCGGTATCGTGCAATCGCGTTTTAACGAAGATGTGTCGCATGGATTGCTGGCATCTTGCCTGGCCGAGCTGAAGCATTTGGGCGTACAGGACGAAGATATCTTGCACGTCAGCGTGCCGGGCGCGCTGGAAATCCCGCTGGCGCTGCAGAATATGGCTGAAACCGATCAATTCGATGCGCTGGTCGCAATCGGCGCCGTTATTCGCGGCGAAACCTATCACTTTGAATTGGTCGCCAATGAATCCGGCGCCGGTATTACCCGGGTTGGCCTGGACTCCGGCATCCCGATCGCCAATGCAGTTTTGACGACAGAAACCGACGAACAGGCCGAAGCACGCATGGCTGCCAAAGGTGCCGAAGCTGCGCGCGCGGCAGTCGAAATGGCCAATCTGGCAATCGCTCTGGAAGAGTTGGCGGAAGCGGCGGAAGACGAGTAATGAAGACGAGTAATACCTCTGAATTGAATGATCGTGGCGCTCAGCCACAAATAATAATGTTAAGAAATTATGTCCAATAAAGCACCATTACACGCCAATCCGAGCAAAAACCGTACGCCGCGTCATCGCGCACGCGAATTCGCCTTGCAAGGACTCTACCAATGGCTGCTCAACAACGAAGATGTGGGCGCCATCGAAGCGCATATCCGTGAAGCGCATGGTTTCGACAAGGCCGACGCGGCCCATTTCGATGCGCTGTTATACGGCGCCATCAAAGATGTTGAAGCCTTGCGTGCCGGTTTGTCACCGCTGATCGATCGTTCGATCAAGGAGTTATCGCCGGTTGAACATGCTGCGTTACTGATCGGCGCCTATGAATTGCAGAATCACATCGAGATTCCCTACAAGGTCGTCATCAACGAAGCAGTTGAATTGACCAAGTCTTTCGGCGGCATCGACGGTCATAAATACGTCAACGGCGTATTGGATAAATTCGCGCTGCGCACGCGTGAAGTCGAAGTGCAGTCCAGCCGCAAGTAGTCATCAAGCAAGCGAAATCCTCTCGAAATCTGCTTGAAGTTCGTTTGAAATCTGTTTGTAAATCTGTTTGAAATTCGCCCTTCATGAGTTTCCCCGACATCGCAGCACGGCTGCACAATATTGCGCCTTTCCACGTCATGGAATTGGCCAAGATCGCTGCATCGCTTGAGCAGCAGGGCCGTCACATGATTCACATGGGAATCGGCGAGCCGGATTTTACCGCCGTACCTGCCGTGGTAGAAGCCGCGCACCGCGCGATGCTGGACGGAAAAATGCAATACACGTCCGCCATCGGCTTGCCTGCACTGCGCGAAGCGATCTCGGCACATTATTTACGGGTGTACGGCTTGACGATTGCGCCGTCGCGCATTGTGGTCACAGCCGGCGCATCCGCTGCGTTGCTGTTGGCTTGTGCGGCATTGGTCGAACGGGGAACGGAAGTTCTGATGCCGGACCCGTCCTATCCCTGCAATCGTCATTTCGTCGCAGCCTTCGATGGCGAGGCGAAGATGATTGCGAGCGGACCGGAAACGCGCTTCCAGTTGACCGGCGAAATGGTGCGCGAACATTGGTCGGCATCCACGCGCGGCGTTTTGCTGGCATCGCCGTCGAACCCGACCGGCACGTCGATTCTGCCGGACGAATTGGGGCGTATCGTCGACATCGTCCGGCAGCAAAACGGCTTCACCATCGTCGATGAAATTTACCAGGGCTTGTCGTATGAAGGGCCGCCATTCTCAGCGTTGTCGCTGGGCGAAGACATCATCGTCATCAATAGTTTTTCCAAGTATTTCAACATGACCGGCTGGCGGCTAGGCTGGCTGGTGCTGCCGCCGCATCTGGTGCCGCAGATCGAAAAGCTGGCCCAAAATCTGTTTATTTGTCCGTCGTCGATTGCTCAACACGCAGCATTGGCGTGCTTCACGCCGGCGTCGAGCGCGTTGTACGAAGCGCGCAAACAGGAATTCAAACGCCGCCGCGACTACATCGTGCCGGCGCTGATCGACCTGGGTTTCAAGGTGCCGGTGATGCCGGACGGCGCGTTTTACGTCTACGCGGATTGCAGTGCGTTATCCGACGATGCGGATAAGCTGACGCTGGAAATCATGCATCAGGCCGGCGTAGTCGTAGTGCCGGGACTGGATTTCGGCCCCGCGACGGCACATCGCTATATCCGCGTTTCATATGCGACCTCGATGGAAAATCTACAGGAAGCGGTGAGGCGGTTGACCGTATTTTTTGCTAAATGAACAGCTAATGCAGAACGAAAAAAGAGGCGCTGTATAGCGCCTCTTTTTTTACATTCAATTTTTGCGTTCAAATAACGCGCGAGAAACGCAAGAAACGAAGATCAGAGACTGACCAATTTCTCGTTGGCACCCGTTTTGGCATGTTCGGATTCGGCAATTTCCGCACCGGGGCCAGTTGCTGCCCTCGCTGTGGAAGGTATCGCATCGGCCTGCTTTGGCTGTGCCGGCGCGATCGGCTTGACCGCAGCGGTAATCACGAAAGGCGATACGGATTTGCCGGCTGCCACTTGTTTCAAGCGATAGTATTCGGACATGACCTTGGCGCCATAGCCGCCATCCGATTCATAGCCGGCAGCCCCGACATAAGTCTTCAGGCCGGCTTCAATCGAACCGCCACGGGTGACGTATTCTTTCAGGATCAGCGAACCGACCTTGATATTGGCCACCGGATTGAGGGCCGCTTTGATGCCGCCCAAATCTTCGAACTTGTCGTGATGAATTTTCGACATCACTTGCATCAGACCTTGTGCGCCGACCGGGCTTTCCGCGAACGGATTGAAGCTCGATTCGATCGCCATCACTGCCAGAATCAGCAAGGGATCCAGTTTGATGTCTTTAGCGTTGATATAAGCCGCCGACACCAGCATGTTGGCCGCATCGCCTGCTACGTGATAGCGCTTGGCCAGCCAGTTGGTGACCAGCTTCTGCTGCCGTTCGGTGCCGATCATCTGGCGTTCTTCGGCAGTCAGAGGACGGGATTGCATTGCTACCGGTGTTGCTTGCATGTCGGCGTCTTGCGGTGGCGCCATCAAGTTGCTCAACGGCGGCAAGGTAACAGTTTCTTCAGGGGCTGGCGCTTCTTCCGCAGTAGTGAAAGGCGAATGGGCCATTATGCGATCGGCGAAGCTTGGGTTGAAGAACATTGCAGCCAGGATAGTCAGGGCGGCGATGCCTACAACGGTTACCAGATAATGCAGTGCGGTCAGTAAATTTTTGATGCCGGCTTTGGACAAAGTCCATTTAGCAGGATGTTGCACCATGTATTGGGCATCTTGCGATGCCTGTGCGTGGTTTGACATTGAACCTCCATAATAATTGTGGGGGCAGGCGGTTCGACGAAAGCTATTGCCGTGTTACCTGCCATCACAACCGGATATGCTTGCCGTTGGACGCGTAGATGCTTTGAAATCGCGTTACGGCAAACGTCGGTACTGCCCGTAAAACAACCGATCGGCTCTATGGCTCTTATATCGGTAACAGGCAGTATGTTCGGGCCAGGCGTTTTGCCTTGATTCATTCCTGATTCCCAGGAAGGACCCTTTCCCCTTGTACTGTCACGTGACAAAACAATCAGTGACAGTAGATGTAAAATCAGCAATTTATTGCTTGCCAACAAGTGCCCTTTGGTGGGTCTATTCGTTTGAGTGCGCGAATTGTAGAAGGCACTTTATATCAAGTCAATACTATAAAACTGAAAATCAATAACTTTTATGTCTCATTTATATTGCGTTCAGCGGCTCGATATCAATAGAATCAGGCCTGATTTCGGGTTTTTAGTTCAATTCGACCCGCCCGAAAATACTTACAAATTATTATGAAATATACTGATTTACGCGATTTTATTTCCAAGTTGCAACAAATTGACGAAATAAAGCGCGTTAATGTGCCGGTTTCACCGTATTTGGAAATGACGGAGATCGCCGATCGGACACTACGCGCCGGCGGTCCCGCGCTGCTGTTCACGCAGCCGACGGGGCAGACCATGCCGGTGCTGGCCAATCTGTTCGGCACCACGCGCCGCGTCGCGCTCGGCATGGGCGCGGAGGATCTGGGAGAGTTGCGCAAGATCGGCCATTTGCTGGCGCGCCTGAAAGAGCCGGAGCCTCCGAAGGACTTCAAAGATGTATTGGGCTTGGGCGTACTGGTCAAATCCTTATGGGACATGGCGCCCAAGGAACAGCGCTCGGCGCCTTGCCAGGAGGTAGTCTGGGAGGGTAACGATGTCGATCTCGGCCGATTGCCGATTCAGCATTGCTGGCCGGATGACATCGCACCGTTGATTACCTGGGGCCTGGTCATTACCAAGGGGCCGCTCAAGAAGCGGCAGAACCTCGGTATTTACCGGCAGCAGGTGATCGGACGTAATAAGGTCATCATGCGCTGGCTGTCGCATCGCGGCGGCGCGCTGGATTTCCGTGAGCATTGCATTGCTAATCCGGGCCAGCCTTATCCGGTCGCGGTCGCCCTGGGCGCCGATCCGGCGACGATTCTCGGCGCGGTCACGCCGGTGCCGGATAATTTATCCGAATATCAGTTTGCCGGCCTGCTGCGCGGCAGCCGCACCGAGCTGGTCAAGGCGATCGGCAGCGAGTTGCGGGTGCCGGCTTCCGCCGAGATTGTGCTGGAAGGGCATATTTATCCGGATGCCGCCCATCCCAGCGGCTACGAACATGCGCTCGAAGGGCCGTACGGCGACCATACCGGCTATTACAATGAGCAGGATAGCTTTCCGGTCTTCACGATCGATCGCATTACAATGCGGCGCGATCCGATCTATCACTCGACCTACACCGGCAAGCCGCCCGACGAGCCGGCCGTTCTCGGCGTCGCCTTGAACGAAGTGTTTATTCCCTTATTACAGAAACAGTTTCCGGAAATCGTCGATTTCTATCTGCCGCCCGAGGCTTGCAGTTATCGGATGGCGATTGTGCAGATGAAAAAGTCTTACGCCGGCCACGCCAAGCGGGTGATGTTTGGCGTCTGGAGCTTTTTGCGCCAGTTCATGTATACCAAGTTCATCGTGGTAGTGGATGAAGACGTCAACATCCGCGATTGGAAAGAAGTCATTTGGGCCATCACGACGCGGGTCGATCCGGTGCGCGATACGGTCATGGTCGACAACACGCCGATCGATTATCTCGACTTTGCATCGCCGGTCAGCGGGCTCGGCAGCAAAATGGGAATCGATGCTACTAATAAGTGGCCGGGGGAAACCAGCCGCGAGTGGGGCAGAACGATTGTCATGCGCGATGACGTCAAGAAACGGGTCGACAGCATTTGGCAGACACTGGGCCTTTGACTTTAATTGCAAGGCTGCCGGCCGAAGACGATTTGGAGTACAATTCGTTTCGGCGGGCCCCTGCGCATTGTGGCATGGTCAACCTGGTCAGGTCGGGAACGAAGCAGCCACAGCTATTCCCCACAAGTGCCGCAGACAAGGCTCGCCTCTTCGTCTTTCAAGCGTCTCCAGCGTCTCCCTCTCTTTTAAAGTCCTATTCCCGCACCGGCTCCCAATAGTGTTGCAACGCCGATGACGGCAAAAATCAGCGCCGCAATCGTGTGCACGATGCGAACCGGAATCCGTTTCGCAATACGATCGGCCAGCAAAACCGCCGGTACGTCCGCGAGCATCATCCCCATCGTGGTTCCGGCAACGACTTCATAGAACGAATGATATTTGGCGGCCAGCGCGATGGTGGCGAATTGCGTTTTGTCGCCCATTTCGGCCAGGAAGAATGCAATCAGCGTGGTGCCGAACACGCCCAGGCGTGCCAGTTTGGCGTCCTTTTCTTCGAATTTATCGGGGATCAGTGTCCATCCCGCCATGGCAATGAACGACACGCCGAGCACCCAGCGCAAAGTATTGGGCGACACCATGGCGGTGATCCAGGTGCCGACAGCACCGGCGAAGCCGTGATTAACCAGCGTCGCTGCCAGGATGCCTGCGATGATCGGTACGGGTTTGCGAAATTTTGCTGCGAGAATGAACGCAAGAAGTTGCGTTTTGTCGCCGATTTCTGCCAAGGCGACCACGCTGGTCGATACGAAGAATGCATCCATTTATTTTTGAGCTCCGGCCGGATCAAGAACAATGACCACGCGTCTCCCCGGCCAAAATCGGAGGCATCGTAGTCAAAGGTCTTGCCAGGCTGAGGCCGATGCGAATCGACTTGAGCTGCTTACGCCATGATCTTGCGATCAAGTATGTTGACGTAAGCCCCTTTACCTTATTGCCGGCACAGTGGCTATGCAAGGTAAGGGCGGCTACTCCCCAATGAGTGGCGCGATTTTATCCGTAGCATTCGAAGCTGTCCAGAAAAATAAAGGCAAATCGGCGTAAAATTACGTTCTCTTTTAAGGATATCCAGCATGAGCGCACCCGATCCCAAACCAGCCCGCCAAACGTCATTTCTGGGAACGCTCAGTGCAGTGTTCTGGTCGTTCGCGGGATTGCGCAGCAAGAAAGACTACGACAAGGATGTGACCGGTCTCAATCCGGTCTATGTGGTCATTGCGGGTTTGCTGGGCGTTGCCATTTTTATCGGCATATTGATTACCGTTGTCAAAATGGTCGTGCCCTGAGAACTTGCGGACTTACTTTTTACGTGAGAATTTTTCGCTGAGCAGCGCCAGTTTCTCGGCATGAATGCGAGCCGCTTCAGCCGCAGCCTTCTGCGCTTTGCGCTGTTCCGCATCTTTCTTGAATCGTTCACGCAGTATTTCGGATGCATGCGTCCGATGCACATCGGTCACTTCATCGGTCTGCTTGCCCATCAAATCGAAGCGATGCGTGGCTTTTTCCATCGCGCGCAGATAGCGCAGCGAGTTGGTATGAATTCCCAAGGCAATACGCAGCACCTTGCGGCTGACTTCCGGTAGTTCTGTATTTAATTGCTTATCGATGCCGATCGCCAGTGGCAGGCAATCGCGAAATGCAGGGAATTGCGTCTGCAAGCGCTTCAGCAATGCGCGCGCCGATTGCGCAGGTGTTTCACCGGCAGGTGCAGTAGTAGCGACAGCCGCAGCCACGGTATTGGCCGAAGCGGGTTCGGCGACTGTGGTCGGTTGAGCGGTTGGCGCCTCGGCGAGGGCGATTCCGGCGTCGAGCGTATTAGTATTATTTGAATTCAGCTTGGTCATTGACAGCATGGAGCGTTTGTATTTCGAATGCGGGAGCATAGCACGGACTGCCGCTGCTGCAACTTGATCCACGCCGGCATTTGTCAATATTTTCTGATGCGGAAATCATGCTGCAATACCAGACGGCTATTGCCGATCAGACTGTTCAGCCCGAAAATCAGTTGCGTCAAAACCTCGGCCGGCAGCGCCCAAATCTGACCGGCCGGCGCGGGATGGCCGGTTACCGCGGTCAGCAGCGGCGTCACCCACTCGGCTTCAGGCGTCACGTCCAGCACAATATCGCCTTCGCCATTCGTGTGAAGGAACACTTCTCCGCCTTCGCTCAGATAAAAACAGATGCCGTAACCGCCTAGTTTCGGATTGACAATTGCCGCCTGCAGCTCCCAGTTGTAATTGGCGATCCAGGCTTCCACATCATAGGTATCGCGCAGGACGATCCAGGGGCGTTGCGGCGGTTCGTTGGCAATTTCGGCTTGATCCATGCAGTCGCTTGAAATAGAGAAATTCACTAAAGTAAATAAATGCGCCCAGGTCCTTTGAAAGGAATAGGTGCTTTGCATTGTCCCATGCTGCCGCAAGCCTTACACAAAAACGTTATCATTGCGGCCACAAATTGCGAAATCTGATCGGAGCAAGGCATGTTTCTGGACTTTTCAACATTGAAATCGCGCGAGGCCTATCGCTGGATGGCATCGACCATCGCGCCGCGGCCGATTGCCTGGGTATCGTCGCTGTCCGCAGACGGTGTCGCCAATCTCGCCCCTTTCAGTTTCTTCCAGATGATCACTTCAAGGCCGCCCACACTGATGATCTCGCCGCTGGTGCAAACCGACGGCAGCAAAAAAGATACCCCTCGCAACATCCAGCACAGCGGCGAATTTGTCGTCAATCTGGTGCCGTACGGCTTGCGCGACATGATGAATCAGACCTCCTTCGGCTACGACGGCGAAACCAGCGAATTCGAAACCTGCGGCGTGCCCGCGCTGCCTTCGCAACTGGTCAAGCCGCCGCGGGTGTCGGGTGTGCCGGTCAGTTTCGAATGCCGTCTTGTGAGCTGTACGCCTTATCCGGCGGATAAACCGTCTTGTTATGTGATTTTCGGTGAAGTGGTGGCGGCGCATATCGACGAGGCGATTCTGGCCGAAGACGGGCAGATCGATCCGGTTCGGCTGGATTTGCTCTCGCGGATGGGCTCCAATTGGTACGGCCGCACAGCCAGCAGCGCCAATTTCGAGATGGGACGCCCGGAAGGGTGGCGTCGTTGATGACGCTTTAGCGCGGCTTAAACCTGCTTTAAGCCCTGCCGTTCCCGCCATGCGCGGTAAATGCGCAACGCCACTTGCGCATCGTCGGCGGCGTACAGCATTTGGCGCTCGGTCAATTGCGGCACGGCCCAATTGGTGGTCGAAGTCTTTTTGGATTTCTGCAGATGCATGCCGAAAAACTGCGCGACGGCGGTTTTGGCGCCGACATCGTTACGCCCGCCCTGGCGCAGAGCCACCGACAAATCGAGTACGTTTTGCGTATCGATCCCCATTTTTCCCTTCAATCGCTTGAGATCGTCGCTGAGGCCGAAGCCGACTTTCAAAATCTGCGTCGAATTCAACACGGCGTGCGCCAGTTGTTGATTGAATGCGCTGCCGACCGGCAATAAATAAGCCGCAGCGTCGGTCGCCAATTGAATCAGATGCGGCCCGCGCGATTGCTCGCCTTTGACGAATGTAGGTTTGGATTCGGTATCGAAACCCAAAACATCGGCGCGCAACAGCACTTCCAGCGCCTGCTCGGCCTGTTGCGCAGAGACAATAAGGTGAATGTCGGAAAGGCGGATGCCGTTGTAGGGAAAGAGTGCGGCGGCCGCTGCCGGCCGGTCGTCGATCGCCTGGGCGATGCTGTGCTGAGGAGACTGCGGCAGCGTCATGATGGGGATGTCGGATGAAATAGATGCATGATGATAGCCACTATCGCCGGCTTCCGCCAAGTCGCGCGTGTTTTTCGAAAGCCCCATAAGCTTCCAATCGTTTCCTGCACCGTATTCCCGCACCGTATAATTGCGCAATTTCGTTGTTACAGGACATTCCCAGTGCGCCATCGTCTTGCCGTCGCTCCCCAATATCTGTTTCCGAAGCAGGCTATTACGGCATTTGCCGGCCTGGTTGCGAATGCCCAAGCCGGCCGCATCACCACCGGCATCATTCGCTGGTTTATCGGTCGCTACGGCGTGAACATGGCTGAAGCGGAAAATGCCGATATCCGTAGTTACATCAGTTTTAACGCCTTCTTCACGCGCGCGCTGCGCCCCGGCGTACGGCCGATAGCCCAGGCGCCGTTCGTCTCGCCGGTCGATGGCGCCATCAGCCAGTTCGGCCAAATCGAAGCCGACCAGATCTTCCAGGCCAAGGGCCATCATTATTCCACCACGGCGCTGGTCGGCGGCGATCGTGCGCTGGCGGCGCAATTCGAGCACGGCAGCTTTGCCACGGTTTATCTGAGCCCCAAGGATTATCACCGTATACATATGCCATGCGACGGTCGGTTGACGCGCATGATTTACGTCCCGGGAGCGCTGTTTTCGGTGAATCCGACCACCGCACGCGGCGTGCCGGGTCTGTTTGCACGCAATGAACGGGTGGTCTGCGTGTTCGAATCGGCGCAGGGGCCATTCGTTCTGACGCTGGTCGGCGCCACGATCGTTGGCAGCATGTCGACGGTATGGCATGGCGTCGTGAATCCGCCGCGCACCGGCAAGATGGCCGAGTGGCGCTATGACGATAATCCGGCTGGAGACAAGGCGATCGTATTGAAGAAAGGCGAGGAAATGGGCCGTTTCTTGCTGGGTTCAACGGTGGTGATGTTATTTCAGAAGGATGTGCTGGCGTTTAATCCCGAATGGGCGCCTGAGCGTGCGGTACGGCTAGGAGAGCCAATGGCTGAGCCAGGAAGCGCTGATTAAGCGTACCTGACGGCCCAATCTACGGACTGTGATGCTCACCGTACTTGCGTACGGCTGCGCTTCTCGTCCATAGCTTGAACCGTCAGCTACACTTACTCAGCACTTCTTGAAATCAGAATGTTTTGGCTACTGAAACCACGACGCCGCTGCGCCCCAGATTTTTGCCATCCGGGCTTGAGTAGGAGCCGTCCGGTGCATCGGTACCGACATAAGCGATACCTGCAGTGATACCGGCCAGCGAGTCAAACGTCTTGCTGACGCCGACTTTCCAG
>DASYCG010000060.1:0-6050 GCA_036500325.1 Herbaspirillum sp.
GCGATCCTCCCTTCGACACGCTGCGCTGCTCAGGGCTATCGGAAACCCACGCCGCTAGCGGCTGCTCAGGACGAACGGTTTTTTATGCGATCAGAGAAGCCTTCGTTAAATGCATAAAGAAAAGCGGGAACGAGCGGTAAGCGGTGTGGGTATGCGCCAAACAATCAGGAAAATATTGTTTTTAGCGAAGCGGATATTTTTCGTTTGGCGCGTACCCGCAGCGCTTACCGCTCGTTCTCGCGACCGATAGATCAACTGACGAGCGGACCAACTGACCAACCAATAGCCAGCAAGCCTCACCGGAAACACCGTTAATCCGCCCGAGCAACCGTCCCCAAAGAACCCCTCTGCGTCAACCGGCTGCGCACAAACGTAATATGCTCCCGCAGCACATAAAACTGATCCGCAAACGCCAGCGGCATCTTCAACTTGTTAACCGACTCCTCGATCGAATCAAGCTGCTGCAACATCTGCGCATTCTCTTCCTCGGTCTCCGGAATGCCACCGCGCTCCAATGCAATCAACGCCCCATACCACTTGTAAATCCGTGATTTGATGCGCCAGCCGTAAAGCAGCGGCACCAGCCGGAAGCCTGGAATCAGCAACAAAACGATCGGCAGCAAAATCACCAGCGTGCGATCGACCAGGCTGGCCATCCAGAACGGCATTATGCGATAAACAAAACTCTTCCCTGATTTGTAATAACGCGTCGCGTCGTCGCTGATGCGGTACTCGTGCTCCAGCGGCGCAGGAAATTCGCCGGCTTTTTGCAACACGCTGGCTTTGTCATGCACCTCCTTGGCGGCTTCGATCAGCAGATCCGACAAGGCCGGATGCAGATCGTCGCGCGCGATCAGCTCGGCGGTCGGCGCAATCAGCTTGATATCTTGCGGCGGAATATTCTTGCCGAAATCGAATACGCCCATCGGGATTTTGACTTCGTTCAGATATTCGAAGCGGCGGCTGTACGCGTCGGACTGCGAAAAATTGACCAGCCTGATATTCGGCGTGCGCAAGAGCTTGCCCATGGTCGGCGGCGATGCCGAATCGCCCATCAGAAACGCCGCGTCGATTTTGCCGCTGACCAGCGCCTGCGCCGCCTCATCGCCGCCCATGTCGAGCAGCGTAGTACTGCCGCCGGGCACGATGCCGTTCGATTTCAACAAAGTCAGCGCCAGCACACGCGCGCCGCTGCCGGGCATGCCGACGGCGACCCGCTTGCCGCGCAGATCATCCAGACTATCGACGATAGAGGTGGTGTGATAAAACACCGACACCGGCACATACGCCACGCTACCCAGCGAAACCAGCGTATCGACGGCTGCCGGGGTGGCCAGTCCGCCTTGCACGAAGCCGACATCGACGTCGACCTTCGGGTCCATCAATTTATTCAGATTATCGAGCGACCCATCCGAAGCCAGTATTTTCAGCGTGACGCCATCGCGCGCCAATATCTTGCGATATTTTTCGGCAGTGTTCCAGAAGTTGCTGTTTTCGGGACCCGTGATGATGGTGAGCGTCTTGGGCGGGGCCGGCCGGATCAGCCAGACCGTCAACCAGATTCCGATCAGCGCGACCAGCACGATAGGCCCAAAGCTGACGGCCACATCGCGCCAGGAGATGGCGACGAAGCGGGCCTTGATTTTGCCCGCGCGGCGGTTTTTGGGTGGCGTTTCGTTTTTGATGGACATCGCAATCATCCTTTTTTTGACCGGCGACCCATTATGCATGGATGGCCGAAAAGTGTCAGTTAATAGTCGATCAGGGGTGCTGGAAGCACCTCGGAAGCATGTTGAGAGCAAAGCCGTTTGCAACCCGCCCCGCGTAAATCGCAAAAAACAATTAAGATGCTGTGAATTCAGCATTCAGATCTGGACAGCGATCCGGCCGGCATCAACCAGGAAAACCCATGACATCAACCATCAGACCGTCGCCGGACGCATTAAATTCGGCGCTCGAAAACGTTCATCCGCCATCTTCATTCAATTCCGCCTCAGCGCGGACTGCATGCCGCAGACCGGTCAACAGACCAGCTTCCTGTCGAAGCAGTAACCAAGCAATAAATCAAGCAATAAAGACAGAGTAAGCCGCGCCGGCAAGCCGGCCTTTCACATTATTTAGCCTGGATCGTGGTGTCCGGGCTCGCAGCGCTTTTCTTCAAAGATATCAATATGGATAACCCAGCACCGACCTTCGACCATCCGATGCCTCGCGATTTGAAGGATCTGTTTTTTTCATTTACCTGGCTGGCTTTGCAGGGTTTCGGCGGCGTAATGGTGATCGTTCACCGGGAACTGGTTGAAAAAAAGGGTTGGCTGACCGATGAAGAATTCATCGAAGACTGGTCGGTGGCGCAATTGCTGCCCGGCGCCAACATTATTAATCTGGCGCTGATCATCGGTAACCGCTATTTCGGTCTGCGCGGCGCATTGACGGCATTGGTCGGGATGATGCTGGCGCCGATGGTGGTGGTGATCGGGATAGCGCTGGTCTACGCCAAATATGCCGACTATCCCGGCGTCATCGGCGCGTTGCGCGGCATGGGTGCGGTGGTGGCCGGGCTGATCGGCGCCACCGGCTTGAGATTGCTGAAATCGCTGAAATCGACGCCGCTGCAAAAACCGGTCTGCATTGCGATCCTGTTCTGCTGCTTCCTGATGATCGCGATCGTGCGCTGGCCGTTGGGCTACGCCTTGCTGGGTTTGGGAACGCTCTCCTGCATATTGACTTACCGCAGGATCAAACCATGAGCGCGCCTCTGCAATTCACGCTGGGGTTTCACGACTGGCTCGAAATGTTCCTGCATTTTCTGATGCTCTCGCTGCTGTCGGTCGGCGGTGCGGTGTCCACCATTCCCGAAATGCAGCGATTCCTGGTCACGCGCCAGCATTGGCTGACCGATCCGCAATTCACCGGTTCGATCGCAATTGCGCAATCGGCGCCGGGGCCGAACATATTGTTCGTTGCGCTGCTTGGATGGAATGTCGGCATGAATGCCGGCGGTCTTTGGCAGGGCTTGCTGGCGGTCGCCGTCATCATGGCTGCCATCATGGTGCCGAGCTCGGTTCTGACACTGGTCGCGACACGCTGGTTGCATCGCAATCGGGACAGGCGGCCAGTGCGCGCTTTTAAACAAGGCATGGCGCCGATCGTTATTGCCTTGCTGCTGGCGACCGCCTGGATCCTGGCCAGCGTCAATCATGATTTCAGAACAGACGTGCCGATCTGGCTGGTGACCATCGCCACCGCGCTGCTGATCTGGCGCACCAAAATACATATTTTATTTATCCTGCTGGTGGGCGCCGCCCTGGGCTGGTTTCATTTGATTTAGAAGCGGTTTGGAAAGTCAGTCCTGATGTTG
This sequence comes from Herbaspirillum sp., assembly GCA_036500325.1. Classification (GTDB taxonomy): domain Bacteria; phylum Pseudomonadota; class Gammaproteobacteria; order Burkholderiales; family Burkholderiaceae_D; genus Herbaspirillum. Next base: position 3,362 of record DASYCG010000060.1, read on the forward strand.
CCAGATATAGGTATATTCGCCGCATGCGGGTCCATTCGTGCCCGTGCGTGTCAGTGAGCCTCCCGATTTATCTCCGCATGCGGGATTTCGTCGTCAATCCAGAGTCTTTAGAATCTCAGCAAGCTTCCCGAACAATTCATCGATATGTTTTTTCTCGATGATCAATGGCGGCGACAGCGCAATGATGTCGCCGGTAACGCGGATCAGCAGGCCCTGCTCGAACGCTTGCTGAAATGCCGCGAAGGCCCGCGCGCCGATTTTGCCCGGCAACGGCGCCAGTTCGATACCGGCCATCATGCCGATGCTGCGGATGTCGATGACATGCGGCAAGCCCCGCAGCGCGTGTGCGGCATCCTGCCAGTAGGCGGCGATGCTTTGCACATGTTCCAGAATGCCGTCCTGCTCGAAAACATCCTGCGTCGCGAGACCGGCCGCGCAGGCCAGCGGATGGCCTGAATAGGTATAGCCGTGCGCCAACTCGATGCCCTCCGGGCCTTGCATGAATGCGTCGTAGATGAATTGTTTGGCCATGACCGCACCCATCGGCACCACGCCGTTGGTCAAACCTTTGGCGACGGTGACAATGTCCGGTTCGACATCGAAATAATCGAAAGCGAACGGTGTGCCGAGACGGCCGAATCCGGTAATCACTTCGTCGAAAATCAATAGAATGCCGTGCTTGCTGCAGATCTCGCGCAACCGTTTCAAATAATGTTTTGGGGGGATCAGCACGCCGGTGGAGCCGGCGACCGGTTCGACGATGACGGCGGCAATATTACCGGCGTCGTGCAGGGCGGCCAGGCGCTCCAGTTCATCGGCCAGATGGGCGCCGTATTCCGGCTCGCCCTTGGAAAAAGCGTTCTTTTCGAGATTATGCGTGTGCGGTAAATGGTCCACGCCGGGGATCAATCCGGCATTGAACGCTTTCCGATTGCCGCCGATGCCGCCCACCGACATGCCGCCGAAGCCGACGCCGTGATAACCGCGTTCGCGGCCGATCAGCCGGGTGCGGCTGCTGTCGCCGCGCGCGCGATGATAGGCCAGCGCCATTTTCAGCGCGGTGTCGACCGCTTCCGATCCGGAGTTGGCATAGAAGATCCGGCTGAAACGGTTGCCGGTGTATTGCTTGAGCCGCTCGGCCAGACGAAATGCATCCGGATGGCCGAGCTGGAACGAGGGGGCGTAATCCAGCGTGGCGACCGCTTTCTGGACCGCCGTAACGATCCTGGGCTGGGCATGGCCGAGCGGTACGCACCAGAGGCCGGCGGCGCCGTCGAGAATGGCGTTGCCGTGATTGTCCCGATAATACATTCCCTGCGCCGAAACCAGCATGCGCGGGTTGCTTTTGAATTGGCGATTGGCGGTGTAGGGCATCCAGTAGGCGGAGGAGGCGGAAACGGAGTTGCTCATTGCGGCGCACCTGGACGGGTTGATGATGCAGATGATTATAGTGTCTTAAACACGCGTAACATACCCAAAATCCGATAAAAAACACAATAGAACCACAATGGCGAAATTGGCAGATTTGAACTATGGAAACTAAAAAACTACCGTTGGACGGTATCCGCGTGCTGGAGCTGGGATCGTTGATAGCAGGGCCGTTCGCGGCCAGGATTCTCGGGGAATTCGGCGCCGAAGTGATCAAGATCGAATCGCCCGTCAGCGGCGATCCTTTGCGAAAATGGCGCAAGCTGCATAACGGCACGTCGCTGTGGTGGCAAGTGCAGTCGCGCAACAAGAAATCGGTGGCGATCGATCTGAAAACCGAAGGCGGGCAAGCGCTGGTGCGCAAACTGGCCGCAACTTGCGATGTCGTGATCGAAAATTTCCGGCCCGGCATGCTCGAAGAATGGGGTCTTGGATGGGACGCCTTGTCGGCGCTCAATCCCGGTCTGGTCATGTTGCGTATTTCCGGTTACGGCCAGACCGGCCCTTACCGCAATCGGCCGGGGTTCGGCGTGATCGGCGAGGCGATGGGCGGTTTGCGCTACGTCACCGGTTATCCGGACCGGCCGCCGGTCAGGGTCGGCGTCAGCATCGGAGATTCGCTGTCTTCGCTGCACGGCGTCATGGGCATCATGTTTGCGCTGCATCACCGCGACCGCAACGGCGGCAAGGGTCAGTTCGTCGACGTGGCGCTATACGAATCGGTCTTTAACATGATGGAAAGCCTGATACCGGAACAGGATTTCATGGGTTTCACGCGCGAACGGACCGGCAGCGCCATGCCGGGCATTGCACCGACCAATGCGTATCGCTGCAACGACGGCAATCACGTATTGGTGGCCGGTAACGGGGACGGTATTTTCCGCCGCCTGATGACGGCGATTGCGCGCAACGATCTGGCCAACGATCCGCGCTTTACCCATAACGACGGACGTGTTGCCGGGGTCGAAGAAATCGATACCGCGATTGAGGCGTGGACCTCCGGGCGCTCGCAGGAAGCAGTGCTTGAAGTGCTGGATGCCGCAGGCGTGCCGGCCGGGAAGATTTATTCGGCGTCCGACATTCTGCAAGATCCGCACTACCAGGCGCGCGAGATGATCTGCGATATCGAAACCAAAGACGGCACGCGCTTGAAGGTGCCGGGCATTGTGCCGAAGCTGAGTGAAACGCCGGGCCGGATCAGCTCGGTGGCGCCGGATCTGGGCGAACATACCGATGCGGTCCTGGGCGATCTCGGTTTCAG
>DASYCG010000061.1:0-65462 GCA_036500325.1 Herbaspirillum sp.
TTCGATGGAAGCCGTCTGCTATTACGCCTATTACGCATCGACCGAACTGGCCGAAGAGCGTGGCCGCTACAGTTCTTACAAGGGCTCGCTGTGGGATCGTGGCATCCTGCCGCAGGATTCCCTGAAGCTGCTGGCCGAAGAGCGCGGCGGTTATCTGGAAGCCGACATGTCGGAAAACCTGGACTGGACAGAACTGCGTGGCCGCATCAAACAATTCGGCATGCGCAATTCGAATTGCGTGGCGATTGCGCCGACAGCGACCATCTCCAACATCATCGGCGTTTCGGCCTGTATCGAACCGACTTACCAGAACCTGTACGTCAAATCGAATCTGTCCGGCGAATTCACTGAAATCAATGAATACCTGGTGCGGGATCTGAAGGCGCGCGGCCTGTGGGATGAAGTCATGATTTCCGATCTGAAATATTTCGACGGCAGCCTGGCCAAGATCGATCGCATTCCGCAAGACCTGCGCGCGATTTACGCTACCGCCTTCGAAGTTGAACCGTCATGGCTGGTGGAAGCCGCGTCGCGTCGCCAGAAGTGGATCGACCAGGCGCAATCGCTGAATATTTACATGGCAGGCGCGTCCGGCAAGAAGCTGGACGAGACATACAAGCTGGCGTGGTTGCGCGGTCTGAAGACCACCTACTACCTGCGTACCATCGGCGCGACCCATATGGAAAAATCCACCAGCAAGACCGGTGCATTGAACGCGGTCGACGTCGACGGCGCCGCCAGCGGCGGTGCGCAGGCATCGTACGCTGCAGCGCCTGCTGCGGCAGCGCAGCAGGAAACCGATGGCCCGGCATGCATGATGCGTCCAGGCGATCCGGGCTTCGAGGAATGCGAAGCCTGCCAGTAATAGGTATAGGTCGTCGAATAGTACGGCGGTGTAAATGTTGTAACTGATCCATGTCGCCCGGCCATCGTCCGGGCGGCATCGGAACCGACCCGGCGCTGCCGGGTCAATGAGACAGAATGATTGAATTAAGGAGTAACTATGCTTTCTTGGGATGATGAAGTCGCTACGCCGGCGCCTCGCGCATCGGCCGCCCCACAACCGCAACCGCAGTTGCAGAGCATTGAGACACGTCCGCAATATACGGACATTGCACTGAATCCGGCCCTGGTTTCCAGGAACGATGCCCTGCCCGTCGATGTGACGAGCCGGGTCAACGCTGCCGACAAACGCATCATCAATGGCCATACCGACGTCAACCAATTGGTCCCGTTCAAATATAAATGGGCCTGGGACAAGTATCTGGCCGGCTGCGCCAATCACTGGATGCCGCAAGAGATCAATATGCAGCGCGACATCGAGCTGTGGAAAAACCCGAACGGCCTGACCGAAGACGAACGCCGTCTGGTCAAGCGCAACCTGGGCTTTTTCGTTACCGCCGATTCGCTGGCCGCCAATAATATTGTGCTCGGAACCTACCGGCATATCACGGCGCCGGAATGCCGCCAGTATTTGCTGCGCCAGGCGTTTGAAGAAGCGATTCATACGCACGCCTATCAATACATCGTCGAATCGCTGGGTCTGGATGAGGCCGAAATCTTCAACGCGTATCACGAAGTCAAATCGATCCGCGACAAAGACGAGTTCCTGATCCCGTTCATCAATACCCTGACCGATCCGCAATTTACGACCGGCACGACTGAGAACGATCAGAAATTATTGAAGTCGCTGATCGTGTTTGCCTGCATCATGGAAGGCCTTTTCTTCTATGTCGGCTTCACGCAGATCCTGGCGCTGGGCCGTCAAAACAAGATGATGGGCGCGGCCGAACAGTATCAATATATTTTGCGCGACGAGTCGATGCACTGTAACTTCGGCATCGATTTGATCAACACAATCAAGATGGAAAATCCGCATTTATGGACGCCGGAATTCCGCGAAGAAATCAAAGCGTTGTTTTTAAGCGCAGTAGAGTTGGAATATCGCTACGCAGAGGATACAATGCCGCGAGGTGTGCTAGGTTTGAATGCGCCGATGTTCAAAGGCTACTTGCGATTCATTGCAAATCGCCGTGCGCAGCAGATCGGAATTGAACCACTGTTTGCTCATGAAGAAAATCCGTTTCCATGGATGAGCGAGATGATCGATTTGAAGAAGGAGCGCAACTTCTTTGAAACCCGAGTCATCGAATATCAAACAGGTGGCGCACTGAACTGGGAGTAATTTGCGGTCAGGTCAAACGGTCCAACTCTTCAGACCGTAATGTGAAAAGCGCAAAAAAGTGTAAAAGCAAAGGCGCAAAATAAAGTGCAAATGCAAAGCGCAGACCGGCGAATAAAACCAGATTCGGATTGAATCGATAAAAACCGAAAGGCGATCACCCAATTTAATGAACAGACCGAAACGATTTGATCTGTTACTGCCGCTTAACCCGACAATGTCTGGCGAGGCGGCTTTTTCTTTGCAAAACCGTATGGTGAGCAGGAAAGATATTCCGACGCTGGCGTAATCGCCGGCGTTTTTTTTGGTTGTCGCGACGCGGATCTGCCGGAGTGGGGTCTGCGTCCATGCCTATGTGGCGTTTGGGAGTTCGGCCGGCGGACCGGTCGATCACTCTCATACAACCGATATGGCTGAAGTGCTGCATAGCTGAGGGGATGCAGCAGTTCAGCTGGTGCCGAATTCATTAGCGCAAGCAGAAGCTTGCTTGTGCCGATGAATAATCCGCCAGAGTCCATCGCGATGGGGCTGGAGGGTTTCAATCAAGCTTGATTTTTTCCATCACGTGAAGGAGAAACAAAATGGCAACAGCAACAAAGAAACCAGCAGCGAAGAAACCAGTCGCTAAGAAGCCAGCAGTCAAGGCAGCAGCCAAGCCAGCGGTCAAAAAACCGGTCGCTAAAAAGGCAGCAGCAAAGCCAGTAGCTAAAAAACCAGCAGCTAAAGCAGCAGTCAAGAAGCCAGCAGCTAAAGCAGCAGCCAAGCCAGCAGCCAAAAAACCGGTCGCTAAAAAGGCAGCAGCAAAGCCGGCAGCTAAAAAACCAGCAGCTAAAGCAGCAGTCAAGAAGCCAGTAGCTAAAGCAGCAGCCAAGCCAGCAGCCAAAAAACCGGTCGCTAAGAAGGCAGTCGCTAAAAAGCCGGTAGCTAAGAAACCAGCAGCTAAAGCAGCAGTCAAGAAGCCGGTAGCTAAAGCAGCAGCCAAGCCAGCAGCCAAAAAACCGGTCGCTAAGAAGGCAGTCGCTAAAAAGCCGGCAGCTAAAAAACCTGCAGCGAAAGCAGCAGCCAAGCCAGCAGCTAAAAAACCTGTTGTGAAGGCAGCGGCTAAGCCAGCAGCAAAAAAGCCCGCAGCTAAGAAGCCGGCCGCCAAGCCAGCTGCACCAGCTGTAAAAACTGTGTTGAATCCGGCAGCTGCATGGCCGTTCCCAACAGGCACAAATCGTCCGTAATATTCGGCGATTGAAGTGTCATGCCTGATCGCGTGCAGGCATATCCGCTACGTGGCATTGCTGCGTAGCGGTTTTTTTTCGCCTGAATTTTTATCTGGGCCGGCGTCCGGGCGAATGTCGCCAGCAATCGCTGCGGCTGTTAGACTGTCGGATCGCTTTTAGCGACAACATGCGGGCAAATCCGCCCATATCGGAATTCATTGGGGAGTATGTCGTGCTGTACAGTATTTTTATCATGATCGTCGACGTCGTTGCCAGCATGCTAGCCGGCGTTTTGCTGCTGCGCTTCTGGATGCAAGTGGTGCGCGTCAGGCCACCGTTGAGCCTGGGCCAGTTTGTCTTTCAACTGTCGGATTGGCTGGTCAAGCCGCTGCGCAAGATATTGCCGGGCGTCGGCGGTTACGACTGGGCCAGCCTGCTGGGTGCATTCCTGGTCGTCCTGCTGTCGATACTTGCCAGTGTCGGTGTGACCACCGGTTTTGCGCCGGAATTCATTTTCTGGATGACGTTGTTGCGATTCCTGTCCTGGATTCTGTACGGTTTCATGGCCTTGCTGATTGTGGAAGCGGTATTCAGCTGGGTGAATCCCCATGCGCCGATGGCGCCGTTCATACGCACGCTGACCGAGCCGCTGCTCAATCCGCTGCGCAGGGTAATACCTTTGATCGGCAATGTGGATTTATCGCCGCTGGTCGCGTTGATTCTGCTGCAGATCGCCCAGAAATTACTCAATGCGCTGATTTTTTCGATGATCTGAAGCAGGGCGAAGACGTGCAAGCTCAGGCCTGGGTGAAAGTGCGATTGGCGCAGCGGCCGAGGTAAATAAGGACGAAAAAAAAGCAGGCTGCTTGCCTGCTTTTTTATTGCCGCGCCAGTACCGCATCGATGCTTATTTAGGCTGGCTGGCCTTCCATTGCGTCAGTGCCTTCATCGTATTTTCGACGTGTTCGTCCGGATTCATGCTGGTATATTCATAGATAATCGTATGATCCGGCGCGATGACATAGGATGTCCGGCTGGCATGCTTCGCATCCAGCACGGCATCGTATGCCGTCATGATTTTCTTGTCGGAATCCGCGGCCACCGAAAATTTGCTCCTGCATTCGCTGACAGAGAATTTATTCAGGGTATCGATGTTGTCGGCGGAAACACCGATCACCGTGGCGCCCAGTGCCTTATAGCGATCGACGGCATCTGCAAACAGATGTGCTTCGATCGTGCAGCCCTTGGTGAAAGCCGCCGGGTAAAAGTACAGAACGACCGGACCTTTCTTCAACATTTTGTCCAGGTCGAAGGTCGAAACTTCGCCGCCCAACGATGCCTGTGCCGAGAACGCAGGTGCTTTGTCGCCGGGTTTGAGGGCGGCAAATGCCGAGTTTGCGGTGAGAAATAAAGCGGCCAGCCATAATACGTAGCGCATACGGTTCATGTCGATTCCTTCATTCTTAACTATATCGGTAGCCAAACGCCTTTTCGAAGCGCTGACCTATCTCTTCCAGTGTCGGAGCATGATTTTGCGGCCCCTGATGTGCGATTTTAATCGATCCCATCAAACTCGACAGGCGGCCAATAGTGGGCCAGTCCAGGCCGTGCGTCAATCCAAACAGCATACCGGCACGGAACGCGTCGCCGCAACCGGTCGGGTCGGCGATGGCATCGGCCGCAACGCATGGAATCTCCAGTTTTTTACCTTCGGTATAGATATCGGCGCCCAATTCGCCGCGGGTGACGACCAGCGCCTCAACCTTGGCGGCGATCTGTTCCAGGCTCAGGCCGGTACGCTTGGTCAGCAATTCGGCTTCGTAGTCGTTGACGGCTACATAAGTGGCTTGCTCGATGAAGTGCTTCAATTCATCGCCGTTGAACATCGGCAGCCCCTGGCCCGGATCGAAAATGAACGGCACGCCCAATGCGACGGCCTGTTCGGCATGCTGCAGCATGCCGTCGCGGCCATCCGGCGCAATGATCGCTAGCTTGACTGTGCCGGCCTCGGCAACACGATTATCGTGCGATGCCATCATGGCGCCCGGATGGAAGGCGGTAATCTGGTTGCTGTCGGCATCGGTGGTAATGAAGCATTGTGCGGTAAAAGTCGAGTCGATTATGCGCACGCATTTATTTGAAATCGCCAGATTTTCAAGGCGTTCGAGATAGGGCGCGCCATCTTGTCCCAGCGTCGCCATGATCAAGGGATCGCCGCCCAGTAATTTCAGGTTGTAGGCGATGTTGCCGGCGCAGCCGCCGAATTCACGGCGCATGGTAGGGACGTAAAAAGAAACATTGACCTTATGCAACTGGTCCGGCAACAGGGATTCCGAAAAACGCCCTTCGAACTGCATGATGTTATCGAACGCTAGCGAACCGCAGATAAGAGAAGTCATAAAAGTAGGTGTAATAAATAGATGTAATAACTAGGTGTAATTTCAGAGAATGGCAGCATTGTAAAAGAAACGCCGGCTGATCGTGCGAATGACTTTCGATGCCGGGGAGCGCATCGGGGGGAGCGTATCTGGAAGATTACGGGTAAAACAGATAAACCCGGTAACCCGATGCCGCGCCTTGCGCCATTGTGAAAGACAGCTTGACCATCTGCTCGCCATCGGCGGCGATGCCGCCGTCAATCAATTGCAGCGAAGGCAGGTATTCGGCGGGCGTGAACACGCGTCTGATCAGCGCTTGTTCATCATCGTCATTGAGTGTCAGCTCGATATCGGGCCAAGCCAAGGGAATATCGGCGCGATTACGCAGCAAGATATTCAGGATCAATGTCGGCTGGTCCGGCGTGGCCGCCTGCATTTCGTTCGATTCGATAAACAACTGGTCGATTTGCTTTTGCAGGCCGACGGTGCAGCGTAACGGCCGGCAGGCGGCGATCAGCATCGGTTTCAGCGATGGCGCGGCGGCGGCGATCCGGTTGCGTCCCAGATAAACGCCTTGGGCCAGGCCGGTGAATATCAGCAGGACGCTGAAGACGATCATGAACAGGCGCAGCACCCTCGCTCGCCGCTGGCGGCGCTGCGCTGCCAGGATAAATTCAAGCTGCTCTACCGGTTCATCGGTGTGGCCGAGTGCTTCGGCGCTATCGCTATCCTCGTCCTTATCCCAATTGCTGCGCTCATCCCGGTATGCATCTTCGCCGGGCGAATGCCTGGAAGACGGTTCGGTTTTGGTGGCATGAGCGTCCCAATCACGTACATCGCCGTCATCCGCTTCATCGTCATACGGCGAACTCGATGGATGCAGCAGCAGTTGTGGGATGTCGGGATGGTGTTCGCCTTTATCGTCGCTTTCACCTTCGATCATCAGTGCATCGCCGGCATCGGTATTTTCAATAGCGGTATTGTCGGCGAGCGATGGCGGCAGATCCCATGCGGCTTCGATTTCCGCCATGGCGTTTGCGTCGGGCAAAGGTTCGGGAACAGGCTGGCCATAGTTCGGCGCAGCGGCGTTCGCTCTGGCGATGGCCGGCGTGATGGGTGCGGTTGGCGGGGGGCTTGCCGGTGTCTGCTGCGGCCAGTTACCGCCGCCTTGCTGGTCCTGCAGCAAATGGGCATTGCCGTCGAAGACCTCGTTGCAATGACCGCAACGCACCAGGCCGCCGCGTAATTTCAGCTGATCGCCGGCAACCCGGAACGTGGTTTGGCAAAACGGACATTGGGTTGCCAGCGCCATGATGTGACTGCTATCCGGCCGCGGCCGGGGTGGCGTCCGCGCCCGGCAATTTACCGGACAAAGCGACCCAGCCGTCAAGCTGGTCGGCCATGCTCAGCGCGATATACGGCGCGTATGCAGCGACGACTTCGCCGGCCTGTCCGGCCAGGATGCCGGACAATACCAGCATGCCGCCCGATGCCACACGCGAAGCCAGCATCGGCGCCATCAGCGTCAATGGGCCGGAAAGAATGTTGGCGACGACGATATCGAAACGCGTGCCGGCCGGATGCACGCGGGCAAAATCGTCGGGTAGCAGATAATCGATGTCGCAGTGATTGCGAGTGCTGTTGAATTCGGCCGAATGCAAGGCCTGCGGATCGATATCGACACCGACAACGGTACCCGCGCCGACCTTTTTGGCGACCAGCGCCAGGATGCCCGATCCGCAACCGTAATCGAGCATCGATTGCTGCGCGGCGACGTGCGATTCCAGCCATTCCATGCAGAGCCGGGTGGTCGGATGGCTACCGGTGCCGAAGGCCAGCCCGGGATCGAGTTCGAGCACCAGCGCATCCGGATCCGGAGCATCGTGCCAGCTCGGCACTACCCATATATTTTTGCCGATATGAATCGGTTCGAATTGCGATTGCGTCAAACGCACCCAATCCTGTTCTGCAACCGAACGTAAATCGTAAGCCGGCACAACGTCGAGATTGCTGGCGGCAGCCGCTGTGGCGATCAGCGCTGCGTAATCGCTGTCGTCGTCGACCAGCGCGACTACGCGGCTGCGCTCCCAGGCGGATTGTTCGATCACCATGCCGGGCTCGCCGAACAAGGGCTGTTCGGCGGCGGTACCCAGATCGGCATCTTCGACCGAGACCGACAAAGCGCCGGCTTCCATCAGTGCATCCGACAAACTTTCGGCCTGATTGCGCGCCACTTCTACGACGATTTCGGTCCAGCTCATGCCTCTGCCTTTGCCTTAATTTTTCGCGGGTTTTTTCGGTTCTTTCAGCGGATCGGGCCGCTCTGCCAGCTTTTGTTCCAGATAGTGGATATTGGTGCCGCCTTCAATGAAGCGCGCATCCACCATCAGTTCACGGTGCAGCGGAATGTTGGTCTGAATACCTTCGACCACCATTTCGGACAATGCGATCTGCATGCGGCGGATTGCCTGTTCGCGGGTGGCGCCATAGGCAATCACCTTACCGACCATCGAGTCGTAATTCGGCGGTACGTAATAGCCGGCATAAGCGTGGGAATCGACCCGGATGCCGGGGCCGCCGGGCGCGTGCCACGACAGGATGCGGCCGGGCGAAGGGGTAAATTTGAACGGATCTTCGGCATTGATGCGGCATTCGATCGCATGCCCTTTCAATTCGATGTCGCGCTGCCGGTAGCGCAGCTTTTCGCCGGCGGCGATACGAATCTGTTCTTGCACGATATCGACGCCGGTAATCATTTCGGTCACCGGATGTTCGACCTGCACGCGGGTATTCATTTCAATGAAATAGAATTCGCCGTTTTCATACAGGAATTCAAACGTGCCCGCGCCGCGGTAATCCATCTTGCGGCAGGCTTCGGCGCAGCGTTCGCCGATTTTTTCGATAATCTTGCGGGGAATGCCGACAGCCGGCGCTTCCTCGATCACTTTCTGGTGACGGCGCTGCATCGAGCAGTCGCGTTCGCCCAGCCAGATCGCGCTCTTGTATTCGTCGGCCAGGATCTGGATTTCCACGTGACGCGGATTTTCCAGATACTTCTCCATATACACTTCCGGATTGCCGAATGCGGCGCCGGCTTCGGTCTTGGTCATGCTGACGGCATTGACCAGCGCAGCTTCGGTATGTACCACGCGCATCCCGCGCCCACCGCCGCCGCCGGCCGCCTTGATGATGACCGGATAACCGACCGCGCGCGCGATCCGCACGATTTCCTTCGGATCTTCCGGCAGGGCGCCTTCGGAGCCGGGCACGCAGGGCACGCCGGCCTTGATCATCGCCTGCTTGGCCGAAACCTTATCGCCCATCATGCGGATGTTTTCCGCGCGCGGGCCGATGAAGACAAAACCGGATTCTTCGACGCGTTCCGCGAAATCGGCGTTTTCGGACAAAAAGCCATAACCAGGATGAATTGCCTGTGCGTCGGTGACTTCGGCAGCGCTGATGATGGCCGGCATGTTCAGATAGCTGAGTGCGGAGGAGGCCGGTCCGATGCAAACGGACTCATCGGCCAGCTTGACGTATTTGGCTTCGCGGTCTGCTTCGGAGTGCACGACAACAGTCTTGATACCCATTTCACGGCAGGCGCGCTGGATTCGAAGAGCAATTTCGCCGCGGTTGGCGATAAGTATTTTTTCAAACATATGAGGAATCGCTAGAAGTCGGGCAGTGAATGAACGGTGGCGACTGATCGGTCGCGTTAGTTTTATCTATGGATGAGCGGCGAATCAGTGGTGAACCAGCGGACCCTGGTCGGAAGCCGAAAACGGGCATCGCGATCGGGCCCTGCTTGATCAGCCCAGGATAAACAATGGTTGGCCGAATTCGACCGGTTGACCGTTTTCGATCAGGATGCGCTTGACGACGCCACCTTTGTCGGTGTCGATTTCATTCAGTAATTTCATTGCCTCGATGATGCACAAGGTGGCGCCTTCCTTGACTTCGCTGCCGACTTCCACAAACGGCGGGGAGCCGGGGGCCGATGAACGATAGAAGGTGCCGACCATCGGCGATTTGACGACGTAACCTTCCGGTTCGGCCGGTTCCGCCGGGGCGATCGATGCAGCAGCTTGCGGTGCGGCAGGCGCGGCGCTGTATTGCGGAATGCCTTGCGGCTGCATCATCACGACCTGGCTCTGCGGTTGCGCAGATGATTTGACGATACGAACCTTGCTTTCGCCTTCGGTCACTTCCAATTCCTCGATATCGGACTCGGCGACCAGGTCAATCAGCGTTTTAAGTTTTCGTAAATCCATTTCGTTTCCCTAGAAGTAATATGTTGTAAAGACTGCTAAAGACTGCGGATTTTGCAATTCCGGCAGTAGCCGCAAAACCTGATCAGGTAATGCAGCGGACGTTTGTAAGACGCCTTGCAGTCAGTGTATTTTTACATTTGAGTGAGAGCGTAATCGATAGCCAGGCGGTAACCTTCTACGCCCAAACCGGCGATGACGCCTTTTGCTATGCCCGACAGATAGGAAAAATGCCGAAACGTTTCGCGGTGGTGAATATTGGAAATGTGGACTTCGATGAAGGCAATATCGACCCCGGACAAGGCATCCCGCAGCGCAATGCTGGTATGCGTCAGGCCGCCCGGGTTGATGATAATGGCATCGACTCCTTCAAGGCGGGCTGCATGAATCCGGTCGATCAGCGCACCTTCGTGATTGCTTTGGAACGCAAGCAGCTTCGCGCCGGCATCCGACGCTTGCAGCGATGCCCGTCTTTCGACGTCGGCCAGTGTTGTCGTTCCGTACACTTCCGGCTGACGCGTACCCAATAAATTGAGGTTGGGGCCATTCAGCAGGAGCAGAGATTTTGCCATGAAGTCTAGGTACGTTTGACGATGATGGCCGCATTTTGCCGTTAAATGGCGAGGATTGGCAAGAAAAACTTTGTTAGCATCAATTCGCCGAGGCGAGCTTGGGGGTGATGCCGGACGCGATGTCTTTACGCAACTTATCGAAATCGATTGCGCCGATATAGGTCTGTTGAATCGTACCGTCGGCGCCGACTAAAAGCGTAAACGGCAATCCGCCAACCGTATTGCCCAGATCGCGCATGACGCTGATGGCGTTGGTGCCGGCCACATATAACGGGTAGTCGATTTTCAGTTTGCCGGCGAATTCGACAATTTTAGGCGCGGAGTCGACACCGATGCCGATGATTTGCAGTGCCGGCATTTCTTTGTGCAGGGCTTCGAGTTCAGGCATTTCTTCCACGCAAGGGCCGCACCAACTGGCCCAGAAATTGATCAGCAACGGCTTGCCTTGCCACTTGGACAAGGCTTGCGGCTGGCCGGCGGGATCGGGCAAGGTTTGCGCCAATAATTGGCTCAAGGCCTTGGCTTGCGGCGTTTGCGGCTTGATGCGCTGCATGCCGACATAGGTGCCGATGCCGCCGGCCAGCACGGCGATCAGAATAAATAAGGCAACTTTGCGACTCATGACGATTCCTCTTCTTCCATTAGACGGCGCAGTGTTTCTGCGTTGGCCCGTTCAGGGCGTTTACCGGCTTGCGTTTTAACGCTGCCGCGTAAATCGTCGACATGATACAGGCTCAAATGAATGCCCTCGGATTCTGCATTTTCTTGCCGCATGAGAAAACTGATCGTTTCCACCGCTTCGTGTCCGTTGCGGAAATGCGGACTTTCCGAAACTTCGAATTGAATATTCTTATTCAGTAAGAATATTTCGACATCTTTCGCGCTGTCGGTAAACAACTGGAGATATATTTCCGAGTGCTCGCCTGCGGTGCCGTTGAGAACGGCGCCGGTCAGATAGGGCGAGAATTGCGATAGCGCCGACATCAGTTCCAACGCCAGCAGGCGCAATTGCCGCAGACGCGCGGGCTGGGTCTCGCCGAAGAACAGCGCGTTATGCAAACGCACTTCTTCTTCGATCTGGGCGTTATCGGGCAGTAAATCGCTACGGATCTTATTGGCGCCGAGGATCTGCCTGGCCGCCTTGCGTTTGGCGCTGCCATAATCGGCGCCGTCTTCGGCAATCATGCGGGCTGCGCTTACGGCGATTTCCGCGCGCAGCAGTTCGGTTTCAGGGGAGCGATCGCTAGGCATACATTTACCGATGAGACGTTTTTGCTGGAATCTTATTGGAAATAAGCGGTGATCGCCATGTTGGCCGATCGCCGGGGTGGTCATCTTAATCCCATTATTGCTCCGCCGCAGCTTTCGGCTCTTAGAGCTTGTTACAAAATTAAACCGGCATTACGGCCTTCTCTCGCCATGCATAGTGACGGAAGATGGCGCGCGGTCGGGTAAAATCACGCCATTCCATTTTTGAACGCAGTTATGCATATTCACATTCTCGGTATTTGCGGCACTTTCATGGGCGGCCTTGCAGTGCTGGCCAAACAGGCCGGACATACCGTTACCGGCTGCGATGCCAATGTTTACCCGCCGATGAGTACGCAACTCGAAGCACAGGGTATTGAGCTGATCCAGGGCTTCGACCCGGAACAGATCAATCTGGCGCCGGACCTGTACGTCATCGGCAATGTGGTTTCGCGCGGCAATCCGCTGATGGAAGAAATCCTCAATCGCGGTTTGCCTTATACATCGGGACCGCAATGGATCGGCGAACATATCCTGAAAGACAAATGGGTATTGGCGGTCGCCGGTACGCACGGCAAAACCACAACTTCGTCGATGCTGGCCTGGATTCTGGAAGACGCCGGTTACGCGCCGGGCTTTTTGATCGGCGGCGTGCCGCTTAATTTCGGTATTTCGGCGCGACTGTCGGGAGCCGATGCGGACTCACTATTTTTCGTGATCGAAGCAGACGAATACGATACGGCGTTCTTCGACAAGCGCAGCAAGTTCGTCCATTACCACGCAAAAACCGCGATTCTGAATAATCTCGAATACGACCACGCCGATATATTCCCCGACCTGGGCGCGATCGAAACGCAATTCCATCATCTGGTGCGCACCGTGCCGGGGATCGGCCGTCTGATCGTCAACCAGCGCGAACCGGCTTTGCACACGGTCATGGCGCGCGGTTGCTGGAGCGAAAGCGAATGGTTCGGCGTCAGGCGTTCGGATGCCGATTCCGATATGCAGGCGCAGGGTTGGGCCCTGACTACGCATGATGACGACAGTTTCGATGTCATTTTCAACGGCGTGGCGCTCGGCACAGTGGTGTGGGCGTTGAGCGGCGAGCATAATCGCATGAATGGACTGGCTGCAATCGCGGCGGCGCGGCATGTCGGCGTCCCGCCGGCGCTGGCGATCAAGGCCCTGGGCCGTTTCGAGAACGTCAAACGCCGCATGGAATTGCGCGGCAGCGTCGGCCAGGTTGCGGTGTACGACGATTTTGCGCATCACCCGACTGCCATCGAAACAACCATTGCAGGACTGCGCAAGAAAATCGGCGCCGGTAAAAGTAGCAGCGGTAGCGGAAACGGGCATGGACGCATTCTCGCCGTACTGGAACCGCGCTCCAATACGATGAAACTGGGCATCATGAAGCAGGCATTGCCTGATAGTTTGCGCGGCGCCGATCTGGTATTCGGCTATGGCGCCAAGGGGAACGGCAAAGATGCGCTGGGTTGGGATCTGGCCGCCGCACTGGCGCCGCTGGGCGCCGCGGCACAGAGTTTCGACGATCTCGGCGCGATGGTGCAGGCGATTGTCGCCGCGGCCCGGCCCGGCGACCATGTACTGGTGATGAGTAATGGCGGCTTCGGCGGTGTGCATCAAAAAATTCTCGACGCGTTGTCCGCATGATTTTATATTTACACGGCTTTCGCTCGTCCCCCTACTCGGCCAAGGCGCAAATGATGGCGCGGCGCATGCAGCAGCTCGGGATGGCCGACCGGTTTTATGCGCCGCAATTGCCGGCTTCGCCGAAAGAGGCGATGGATTTGGTTTTGGCATGGGTCGATCGCCTGGATCAGGCGCCGGAAACGTTACGGCAAACCTTGAGCATCGTCGGGTCATCGCTGGGCGGATTTTATGCGACCTGGCTGGCGCAGCGTCTGGACTGCCGCGCGGTGCTGTTGAATCCGGCGGTTCAGCCGCCGCGCGATCTGCAGCAATATGTCGGCGTGACCACGCAATACCATTCAAATGAACCGTTTGAATTCAAGGCCGGATACATGGCCGAATTACAGGCGCTGACGGTGCCGGCGATCAGCCGGCCGGAACGTTATTTTTTAATCGCTGCAACCGGCGATGAGGTACTCGACTGGCATGAAATGGTGGCGCATTATCCAGGCGCCCGGCAGCACGTGATCGAGGGCAGCGATCACGGCATCGGCGAGTTCGAGGATTATGTGGACGATGTGCTGGCATTTTGCGGGGTAGCGCCGCAATCGGCAGCATGAAATGACGGTTCGTCTTTACCTTATTGCGGCAGCCAACGCCGATCAATTTTTCCGGTCGCGGCGATTCGCCGGCGATCGTTCATAACGAATAAAGTGTGCAATGAATTTACTTTTTGAAGAGTCCGGCGATTTTAAAGCGGGCGTCATGTTTTCCCAGCAGGGCGAGTCGTATCAGGTGGAGATGGCGTCCGGCAAGCGGTCCAAAATCAAGGCGCGCGACGTGTTGCTGCAATTTGCCGCGCCGGCGCCGGTCGATCTGCTGGAACAGGCGCAGCAACTGGCCGGTGAAATCGATCTCGATTTTTTGTGGGAAGTGGCGGGCACGGATGAATTTGCATTCGTCGATCTCGGCACCGAATATTTCGGCCATGCGCCGCTGCCGCACGAGGCGGCCGGTTTGCTGTTCAGGCTCCATGGCGCGCCGATCTATTTTTATAAAAAGGGCAAAGGCCGTTACAAGGCCGCACCGGAAGAGTCGCTGAAAGCAGCGCAGGCCGGACTGGAAAAGAAAAAATTGCAGGCGCAATTGCAGGCGCAGTACGTGGAAGAACTGAAGGCCGGACGCTTGCCGCCGCCGATGCAGACGCTGGCGTTGCAACTGTTATTCAAACCGGATAAAAACGGTATCGAATACAAAGCGCTGGATGCCGCCTGCAAAGAGCTGCAGACTTCGCCGCAGCGCTTGATGCTGACCACCGGCGGGATCGAATCGCCGAAGCAATTGCATTACGCCAAGTTCTTGTATGAGTTTTTCCCGAAGGGCACCGGTTTTCCCGATTTGGCAGTGAGTCCGCCGCCGGAATTGCCGCTGGCCGATGTGAGGGCATTTTCGATCGACGATGTCACGACGACTGAAATCGACGATGCCTTGTCGGTGACCACGCTGCCGGACGGCAAGATCCGCGTCGGCATCCACATTGCCGCGCCGGGGCTGGGCATCAAGCGCGACGATGCGACCGATGCGATTGCGCGCCATCGCATGTCCACTGTTTATATGCCTGGCGAAAAAATCACCATGTTGCCGGATAACGTGGTGCAGGCTTTTACCCTGGACGAAGGCAAAACCTGCGCGGCATTGTCGCTGTACGCCACGCTGGATCCGAGCGACTGGTCGCTGATTTCAACCGAAACCCGGGCCGAGGCAGTGCCGATCGCCGCCAATTTGCGGCACAACGATCTGGATGCGCTGGTCACCGAAGAAGCGCTGGCCGAAGGCAGCGGCGAGTATCCGCACAAGGCCGATATCGCCTTGTTGTGGCAATGGGCGCAGGTACTCGAAAAAGGGCGCATGGCCAAACGTGAATCGTTCGGCTTGCGGCCGGAGCAGACTAATCGGGTCGATTTCAATTTCTATGTCGAAGACGACGTCGTGACCATTACGCGCCGCAAACGCGGTGCGCCGCTGGATAAAGTGGTCGCGGAATTGATGATTTTCGCCAACAGCAGTTGGGGCAAGTTGATGGCCGATCACGGCGTGCCGGGCATCTACCGGGCGCAGGGCGGCGGCAGCGGCGCGTGGCCGGCCAAGATGGCGGTGCGCATGGTCACGCACGCGGCGCCGCATCAGGGCCTGGGCGTGGATCAATACGCATGGAGCACGTCGCCGCTGCGGCGCTATACCGATCTGGTCAATCAATGGCAAATTCTGGCGTGCATCGAGCATGGTGTGACCGCGCCGCTGGTCGCGCCTTTCAAGCCGCGCGATGCCGATCTGTTCGGCATCGTCTCGGCATTCGATGCGGCGTATGCCGGTTATGCCGATTTCCAGAATACGATGGAGCGCTATTGGTGTTTGCGCTGGCTGGCGCAGGAACAGGCCAAGCTGGTCGATGCGGTGGTGCTGAAAGATGAGATCGTGCGCCTGACCGACTTGCCGCTGGTGATTCGCCTGCCCGGCATGCAACAGGTAGCGCGTGGGTTGCAGGTCAAGCTGGATCTGGTGCGCTGGGATGAAGTCGATCTGACGATTGAAGCGCGTCTGCTGGAAGTGCCGGTAGAGCAGACCGGAGAAGCGTTGGAGGCTGCCGACGAATTGGACGATATCGATGATGAAAGTGCTGTAACGATTGTCGAGGCAGAAGCAGAAGCCGACGCTGAAGCTGAAGTTGGCGCTGAAATTGCGTCCGAAGCTGAATCTAAATCTGAAACCGAAACTGAAGATCGACGCGACGACGATGGTTCGGCGGCAGAGTCGGCATCGGCAGCCTGATGTTTATAGAGGAATCTGGCTTGTATCGTAAAATCGCAATTTTTCCCGGCCGGCAGCAGATAGCGTGAAATTCTTCGCTGAAAATCGTATTTTGAGTATTGCCATCGGGGCGTCCGTGTTGGTGCACGGCACCTTGCTGGCGGTGCATTTCGCTGCGCCCGATGCATTCCGGCTGAAAAATGCCGATCCCGGGCTGGAAGTGATTCTGGTCAATGCCAAGCATAGCCGTCCGCCGGTCAAGGCGGAGGCTTTGGCGCAGGCCGATCTGGATGGCGGCGGCAATGCCGATGCCGGGCGCGCCAAATCGCCGTTGCCGGATACGCGCAAAGTGCAGAACGGCGAAAGCGAACGTGTCGCCGCCCGCAAGATTGCCGAACTGGAACAACAGCAGCAACAGATCATGGCGCAAATGCGGCACATAACGCCGGTCGCCGCGCCGTTGATGGCTGAAAAGCGAAAGCCGAACGAGCCGCCGCCGGTTGCGGGCAAAGACAGGATCGATAGCGCGACTGCCGTGGCGCGGATGGAAGCCGAGATCGCCAAAAATATCGAAGACTATAACAAGCGACCTAAAAAAACGCAGATTACACCCAGCACGCGACAAGTTGGGTATGCTCTGTACTACAAGACGCTGCAGGAAAAAGTGGAAAAACTGGGAACGTTGAATTTTCCACAACAAAACGGCAAAAAATTATATGGCGAGCTGGTGATTTCAATTCCAATCTTTCAAGATGGTTCAATTTACGAAAAGGACGGCGGCGTGCATGTCGAGCGCAGCTCCGGCAATCCTGCGCTGGATCGCGCCGCCGTAGCGATCGTCCGGCGTTCGGCGCCGTTCGGACGCTTTCCGGACAATATGCGCAGTGGTGGCAGGGATGATGTGTGGGAAGTAATTACCCGCTTTAAATTTACCCGCGATGAAGGCATGCAAGCCGAATTACGCGGAGGGAGCAATTAATGGATCGTTATGTTGTGATGGGAAATCCGATCGCGCATAGCAAATCGCCGCAGATTCATGCGCAATTTGCCGCGCAGACGGAACAAGCCATTGTCTATGAACACATGCTGGTGCCGTACGATGGCTTTGCCGCTGCCGCCTACGATTTGATCGGCAGCGGCGCCAAGGGCGCCAATGTAACGGTACCGTTCAAGCTGGAGGCTTTTGCGTTGGCCACCGCATTGACCGAGCGCGCCGGCGCTGCCGGAGCAGTTAATACATTGAAATTCGGCGGCAACGTGATTTTGGGCGACAACACCGACGGCACCGGTTTGTGCATCGATATCGTTCGCAATTGCGGCGTTGCTCTGAACGGCAAGCGGATATTGCTGTTGGGCGCGGGCGGCGCTGCGCGCGGCGCGTTGCTGCCGTTGCTGCATCAGAAGCCGTCGGAGCTGGTGCTGGTCAATCGCAGTTTCGATAAAGCCGGCGCGCTGGCGAAAAAATTTGCCGGCGACGGCAATATTGTCGCCAGCGAGTATGCAGGGCTGGAAGGCGTATTCGACGTGATCATCAATGCCACGGCCGCCAGTCTGAATGGCGAGATGCCGCCTTTGCTGCCCGGTTTGTTCAGCACGGAAACCTTGGCCTACGACATGATGTATGGTCCGCAAGCGACGCTATTCATGCAGTTTGCCCAGCAGCAGGGCGCTACCGTGCGCGATGGCTTGGGCATGCTGATCGAGCAGGCCGCGGAATCGTTTTATGTCTGGCGCGGCGTGCGGCCCGACACGGCGCCGGTGTTCGCCGCAATGCGGGCCTGAAGCCGGATGGCCAAGCGATTGAACACGCAATGAAATCACGGAAACTGTTTTTATGGGTGGTAGTGGCGCCGATCGCCATCGTGCTGGTCATCCAGCTGTATTTTTTTCTGCAAATTTGGTGGTGGACCGGTCACAATCCGACGGAAACCAGTTTCATGAAGCATCAGCTATCGGTGTTGCGCGAGAAAAATCCGGATGCGCAACTGCAATTCAAATGGGTTCTGTATAACCGTATTTCCAGCAATCTCAAGCGGGCCATCATCGCCTCCGAGGACGCTAATTTTTCAGTGCATGACGGGGTCGATTGGGATGCGCTGGAAAAAGCCTACGAGAAAAATGAAAAGCGCGGCAAGGTGGTAGCGGGCGGTTCAACCATTACACAGCAATTGGCGAAGAATCTGTTTTTGTCCGGCGAGCGCAGTTATATACGCAAGGGGCAGGAATTCATTATTGCGCTCATGCTGGAACAGTTAATGGACAAAGAGCGCATTTTTGAGATTTACCTGAATGTGGTCGAATGGGGTAACGGCATATTCGGCGCCGAAGCGGCTTCTTTGCATTATTACGGCGTTTCCGCAGTCAATCTGGGCGCCAGCCAGGCGGCCAGGCTGGCGGTGATGCTGCCCCGGCCACGTTTTTACGACAAAAATCGCGGTTCGGTGTATCTGGCGCGGCGTACCGGTTTAATTCTCAGGCGCATGGGATCGGCCGAATTGCCTTGAATAGTTATAGGACACAAAGGAATCGTTCGTTGCTCCAGAGCTACGTATTGCCGTTGGGGAAAAGTAACTTTTACAAAGAAGATACGCACGGCCCGGTTTTTCTGTATGCTATTAATGACAGTTGATTTTAACTAACCTATACAGCGCAACCATGTTTGAAGTTCTCGTTTACCTGTATGAGACGTACTATCGTCCTGACGCCTGCCCTGATTCGGCGGCGCTAGTCAAAAAACTGTCCGCCATCGGCTTCGAGGAAGATGAAATTTCCAAGGCGCTGGGCTGGTTGACCGATCTGGCCGAAACGACCCAGGAATTCGCGACGCAATATCCGCAGCAAACCGCGTTTTCATTCGGCATCCGGATCTATGCACGGCAGGAAACCGAAGTGCTGGGCGTAGCGGCGATCGGTTTCATTCAATTCCTGGAAGCCGCGAAAATGCTCAATCCGGTGCAACGCGAAATCGTCGTTGGACGCGCATTGGCGGCCGGCGAATCGCCGATTTCGCTGGAAAAACTCAAAGTCATCGTGTTGATGGTGCTGTGGAGCCAGGGTAAAGAACCGGACGGTTTGATGTTCGACGAGCTGTTCCTGGACGACGAAGACGACGAGCCGCGTTTGTTGCATTAGGCCGCCACGGCCAATTTTGAAGCTTGCGGTTATCTCGCTAATTCACGCATTCACTCGCGCCTAAAGACACTGCATGGGAACCACTTTGTTTCTTGTAGTCAAATCTGCTGTCCAGTTTCGGCTTGGTTCATTTACTTTCCACTTTATCTACTTTGAACGATTGCATTGGGCGTCGCTAAAACGTCTGCGCTTGCTGATTTCTGCGCAACGCGCTTATCATTGCCCCGCTTAACAGTGTTATTAATGATTAGATTGTGTAAAAGTTGCTGTTTTGCAAATATTCGTCGGGCCTCGCATTAAAGCGAACGAGCCCGTAACAGTTTTCTGCCTCCTCTTTTGAGACCATATTTATGAGCAAGACCCTCATCATCGCCGAGAAACCTTCTGTCGCAAACGACATTGCGAAGACGCTCGGTGGCTTTACCAAGCACGATGAGTATTTCGAGTCCGACCAATATGTCTTGTCCTCGGCCGTCGGCCACCTGCTGGAAATCGCGGTACCGGAAGAGTACGACGTCAAACGCGGCAAATGGAGCTTTGCCCATCTGCCGATGATTCCGCCGCACTTCGCGCTGAATCCGATCGCCAAAACGGAAGCGCGCCTGAAGGTGCTCAATCGCCTGATCAAGCGCAAAGACGTCACCGCACTGATCAATGCCTGCGATGCCGGGCGCGAGGGTGAATTGATTTTCCGCCTGATCGCGCAATATGCGAAGGCCAAGCAACCGGTCAAGCGGCTATGGCTGCAATCGATGACGCCGGGCGCCATTCGCGACGGCTTCGCCAACTTGCGTGAAGACAACGAAATGCTGCCGCTGGCCGATGCCGCGCGTTGCCGCAGCGAAGCGGATTGGCTGATCGGCATCAACGGCACGCGGGCGATGACGGCGTTCAATTCGAAAGAAGGCGGCTTCTATCTGACCACGGTCGGCCGGGTGCAAACGCCGACACTCTCGATCGTGGTCGACCGCGAAGAGAAAATCAAAAAATTCGTGCCGCGCGACTTTTGGGAAGTGCGCGCCGATTTCGTCTGCGCCGCCGGTATTTACGAAGGCCGTTGGCTCGACCGGGCGCATAAAAAAGATGAAACCGATCCGGAAAAGCGCGCCGAACGTCTGTGGAGCAAAGCGGCGGCCGAGTCGATTGTCGCGGCCTGCCGCAATAAACAGGGCAATGTCACCGAAGAATCCAAACCGACCACTTCGATGGCGCCCGGCCTGTTCGACCTGACCAGCCTGCAGCGCGAAGCCAACTCGCGTTTCGGTTTCTCGGCTAAAAATACCCTGGGCCTGGCGCAGGCGCTGTACGAAAAGCACAAAGTGCTGACCTATCCGCGTACCGATTCGCGCCATCTGCCGGAAGACTATATCGACACCGTCAAGGAAACCTTGCGGACCGTTTCCGAGAATAATAATTACCAGCGCTTTGCCGCTGAAATTCTCAAAAAGAACTGGGTGCATCCGAACAAGCGGATCTTCGACAACACCAAGATCAGCGATCACTTTGCGATCATCCCGACCACGCTGGCGCCGAAGAATCTGTCGGAGCCGGAACAGAAATTGTACGATCTGGTAACGCGCCGTTTCATGGCGATCTTTTTCCCTGCCGCGGAATTCCAGGTCACCACCCGCTATACCGAAGTCTCCGGCCATCAGTTCAAGACCGAAGGCAAAGTCATGACCAATCCGGGCTGGCTGGCAGTCTATGGCAAGGAAGCGGCAAACGATAAAGACCCCGAGGACAGCGGCACGCTGGTAGCCGTCGCCAAGGGGGAAAAGGTTCAGACCGACAAGATCACGGCCAATGGGCTGGTGACCAAACCGCCTGCACGCTATACCGAAGCGACGCTGCTGTCGGCCATGGAAGGCGCAGGCAAATTGCTCGATTCGGAAGAACTGCGCGATGCGATGGCCGGCAAAGGCCTAGGCACGCCGGCGACGCGCGCGGCCATCATCGAGGGCTTGATCAACGAAAAATACGTATTCCGCGAAGGCCGCGAAATGATGCCGACCGCCAAGGCATTTCAGTTGATGACGCTGTTGCACGGCCTGGGCGTGCACGAATTGACCGAACCCGAACTGACCGGCGAATGGGAACATAAGCTGGCGCAGATGGAGCGGGGCAACATCAGCCGCGAAGAATTCATGCGCGAGATCGCGCAGATGACGCAGATCATCGTCAAGCGCGCCAAGGAATACGATAACGATACGATCCCCGGCGATTACGCCACCTTGCATACCCCGTGCCCGAATTGCGGCAGCGTGGTCAAGGAAAACTATCGTCGTTTCGCCTGCACAAAATGCGAATTCTCGATGAGCAAGACACCTGCCGGCCGTCAGTTTGAAATTCCTGAAGTCGAGGAATTGCTGACCAATCGGACGATCGGCCCATTGCAGGGTTTCCGTTCAAAAATGGGTCGTCCGTTTGCCGCGATCCTGAAAATATCGCGCGATGAAGAGATCAAGAATTTCAAGCTGGAATTCGATTTCGGCCAGAATGACGGCGAAGGCGAGAACGGCGAACCGGTCGATTTCACCGGCCAGACAGTGCTCGGGCCTTGCCCGAAATGCGGTGGCGGCGTTTATGAAATGGGCCTGGCGTATGTCTGCGAACATTCCATGGCCAAACCGAAGACCTGCGATTTCCGCAGCGGCCGCATTATCCTGCAACAGGAAATTTTGCCTGAGCAAATGGTTAAATTGCTCAACGACGGCAAGACGGATCTGCTGCCTGGTTTTATTTCGCAACGCACACGCCGGCCATTCAAGGCATTCCTGGTTAAGGGCAAGGACGGCAAGGTGAGCTTCGAGTTTGAAGAGCGCAAGGCCAAGGCGCCTGCCAAAGGCAAGGCCGGTGCTGCCGCCGCCGTTGCTGCCGGGAACGGCGCGGTTGACGAAGCCAGCGCGCCGGTAGCGAAAAAAGCGGCAGTCAAAAAGGCGCCGGTGAAGAAAGTCGCGGCGGCTAAACCGCCGGTCAGAAAAGCGACGCCGAAAAAGGTCGCTGCTTGATGTCCGATGCTTGATTATCGGCAGATATTGCCTTGAGCTTGTGGTAAAACGTAGACAGAAAAGATGGACGGCTTTGGTTGCCGCACCATCTTTTTTTTGCGCGTTTTACCTGTAGGTGTCGATCGATATTGTTTGTAATAAAGTAACTTTTATGCAGTTTCCTCAGTAAGACCGAAAATAAAACTAATTTAAAAAATAGCAGGCATGCTAGGATTTCTGAAAATCAATTAAAGCAAAAGCTGTAACGGTCGGGATTCCAGGCAGACGCATTCGCACAACTCAATTTGCACTACTGAACGTTTTATAACGGAACAAGATTGCAGATTGGGGGACCCAATGCGAGCCACATGCTTACCGAAATTATCGGGGTTGACTGCCGCCATAGCGGCCGCTCTGGCCGTTATGGCGCCTGTCGCGGCCAAGGCCGACCAGACGATCAATACCATTACCCAGAACGTTCCTGTCACCACCGCGAACGGCGTGACCGAAAACGTCACTGTCACGTCAACCGGCGCAGTGTCGGTCAATGGCGCGGGTGTGGCGGCCATTCGTAATGACGGCACAATCACGACCCTCACCAATAACGGTGCGATCAATGGCGCGGCATTCGCCATCAACAATACCGGCACGATTGGTGTCATCCTCAATACAGGCACGATCGTCGGCAATATCGTCAGTACGTCCGGTACCGATCTGACGATCAATGGCGGTTCCGGATCGGTATTCGGTCTGTTGAGCGGTTTTACGTCCTCCGGTATTGGCGCGATACAAAACACGGCGTCGAATGTCGTCTTTGCCTCAGGCAATACGGCGCTCAACGATGACATCAACGTCGGCAGCAATGCGGTTAACGTCACCGGCGCGACGCTGAGGATTGTCACCACGATCGCCATTAACGGTAACTACAACCAGGGTGCGGGCGCAACATTGCAGATCGGCGTCGGCGCGGACGGCAGTTATGGTTCGATTGTTGTTTCCGGAGCCGCTACGGTTGCCGCCGGTTCGACAGTGACATTGAAGCCGCTCAACTATGGTTTTGCGCAGGGGCAGCGCTACCTGGTCATCCAGGCTGCAACGGCAGGCACTAATTTTAACGATGGCACCTTACAGACTACGGCCGACAATTTCGCCGGCACGGTGGTCGGCAGCACAGTGGTCGATGGCGGCAATACTTATCTGATGCTCACCCTGCAAGGTACCGGCGGCGCGGTAACGCCGGTTAATCTGGCCACCACGCCAAACGCATCGGCAGCGTTGGGCGGCCTTTTGAACTACCGCGGCGCCAATGTCAAATTACTCAACCTCTACGATGCGGCCGATGCGCTCAATTCGGCAGCAGCGGCCGATAGCGCCGGTGCGCAATTGAGCCCTAGCGCCAATACTGTGGCGGCAGTGCAGGCGGCCGCCGCATCGACCGCCGAAGTGCAGAACGTGGTGGGAGCGCATGTCGACGGCTTGCGCATGGCACAGGCGCAAGGCGTCAGCGGAGTCGCTACCGGTGAACGCGAGGCGAACCTGGCAATGTGGGGGCAGGCATTTGGCGGCCAGGCCAATCAGGGAATGCGCGATGGCGTCAGCGGTTATCACTCCGGCTACAACGGGCTGTTGCTTGGCGCAGATACGTCGGTTGGTGAAAACTGGCGTCTTGGCGGCGTGCTCAGTTACGCCAATACGTCGGTGGCGAGCACCGACTTCAACGCCGGCAGCTCTGCCCATGTCAGTTCCTATGGCGTGATGGGGTATGCCGGATATACCGCCGAACGGTGGTATCTGGACTTCTCGGCCGGCGCGATAAACCATCAGTTCGATACCGTGCGCGCCGTCAATTTCACCGGTTTTTCCGGTAGCGCCGACGGCCATTTCAATGGCATGCAATATGTGGCCTCGGCCCGGGCCGGTTATCCGATCAGGCTCGATTCGCTGATGCCGGATACCACGTTGACGCCGATTGTCGGTTTCAGCTACAGCGGTCTCAATCAGGATGCCTATACGGAAAGCGGCGGCAACGGCGCTGCATTAAGCGTGCGCTCCGGCAAAAGCACTTCCGTCCGGAGCGAAGTGGCGGCCAAGCTGGAGCGCGTGTTTGCCAGTAGCTACGGCGACATCGTGCCGTCGGCGCAATTGGGATGGCGCCATGAATTTCATAAGGATGCGCAGCAATCGGTGGCCAGCTTTGCCGCGGATGCTTCCGGTTCGACCGGGTTCACTTCGCTGGGCCCGACGCCGCTTGCCGACACTGCGGTACTCGCACTCGGTGTGACGCTGATGCGCAGCAAGAATCTGACTTTATCCGCGAAGTACACGCTTGAAACCGCGTCTGGTTACGTC
Source organism: Herbaspirillum sp. (assembly GCA_036500325.1). GTDB lineage: Bacteria > Pseudomonadota > Gammaproteobacteria > Burkholderiales > Burkholderiaceae_D > Herbaspirillum. The sequence continues at coordinate 24,786 of DASYCG010000061.1, forward strand.
GCTCAGACAGCCGACCTGCGCCTGCGCTATCAGTTTTGATTTAGTTGAATGCTTATAGTGCGGCCTGGTAAGCGATGGTCAGCGGCGCATGATCGCTGAACCGGGCCGCCTTATAAATCGAAGCCTCTTTTGCCATCGCGGCAATGCCTGATGTCGCGACTTGATAATCGATGCGCCAACCGACGTTATTGGCCCACGCCTGTCCGCGGTTGCTCCACCAGGTATACGCTTCATCGGTCGTGGCCGGATGCAGGTAGCGATAAACATCCACCAATCCCAATTCGCTGAAAATCTGCGTCATCCAGGCGCGCTCTTCCGGCAGGAAGCCGGAATTCTTCTTATTGCCCTTCCAGTTTTTCAAGTCGATTTCCTGATGCGCGATATTCCAGTCGCCGCAAATCACCACTTCGCGGCCGCTTTGCTCCAGCTCCCTCAAATGCGGCAGGAACGCTTCCATGAAACGGAATTTTGCCAACTGCCGCTCTTCGCTGGAAGAGCCGGATGGGCAATACAGGGAGATCACCGTCAAATCGCCGAAATCGCATTCGACATAACGGCCTTCGGCATCGAATTCGGTATTGCCGAAACCGATGCGGACCGAATCCGGTTCGCGCTTGCTGTAGACGCCCACGCCGGAATAGCCTTTTTTCTCGGCATAGTGAAAATGGCCGACGTAGCCTGGCGGGGATAGAAATTGTTCCGTCATATCGGTGGCCTGGGCCTTTAATTCCTGGACGCAGACGAAGTCGGGGGATTGGGCGGCCATCCATTCGAAAAAGCCTTTGCGGGCGGCGGAGCGGATACCGTTGAGATTGGCGGAGATAATGGTTGGCATAGGGCGGATGGCTGTGGAAAATTGAACTCGTAGGATAACCGATTGTTCGCGGGCGGAGGAATGCCGCCGGCCATGAATTTACCTGCAAACGCTGTGAAGCATTAAAATTGCGGCTGATATTTTTTGATTTATCTCTCCACTGGAATTTATTTTGAGCAATCTAAGACAGGATTTCATCCAATTCGCGGTTTCCGCCGATGTGCTGCGGTTCGGCGAATTCGTGACCAAGGCCGGCCGCACGTCGCCTTATTTTTTCAACGCGGGGATTTTTTGCGACGGTGCGACGCTGGGGCGTGTTGCGCAATTCTATGCACGCACGCTGCTCGATTCCGGCCTTGAATTCGACATGCTCTACGGCCCCGCCTACAAAGGCATTACTCTGGCGTCGGCGACGGCAGTGGCATTGGCCGGCCTGGGGCGCAATGTGCCGTTTGCGTACAACCGCAAGGAAGCCAAGGATCACGGCGAAGGCGGCACCATTGTCGGCGCCAAATTGCAGGGGCGGGTAGTGATTGTGGATGACGTTATTTCGGCCGGCACATCGGTGCGCGAATCGGTGGACATGATCCGCGCCGCAGGCGCGACGCCTGCGGCCGTGGTGATCGCATTGGACCGGATGGAGCGTTCCGGCAAGGACGGCGCCCTGTCGCCCAATTCGGCGGTGCAGGAAGTCGCACAGCAATACGGCATGCCGGTCATTTCGATCGGCAATCTGGATGACCTGTTCGAATATCTCTCGGGCGCCGGCACCGATCCGGGTTTGCTGCAGCATACAGAAGCCGTAGCGGCGTATCGCGCCCGCTACGGCATCTGAGGCAACCTAAGGCAACGCTGATTAAGTGCCATGGGCGGCTTTTTTTTAGCGCCATGGGTGCCCTTTTTTTTAACGCGGCACGGGCCGTACCCCTCACCCAAATGAACGGTCTTTATGGATTTAAAGAAAGTTCGAAGTCGACTGATTTTCTTTAGTGCCATAAAAAATCGTTCATTTGGGTGAGGGGTACGGCCCGTGCCGCGTTAAAAAAAAGGGCACCCATGGCGCTAAAAAACCCCCACCCATGGCACTTAATCACCGTTGCCTTAGCTGCAGCAGACTAAGCGTAGTTAGGGCATGACAACATCTGACGTTTCCCGCTGCGGCTCTTCCCTCTCCTTGCCCAGCACATAAGCCAGTACACCGGTAACGGCAGCCATCAGTGCAGCCATCAGCATCGCAGCCGCAAACGCATGGGAAAAACCATATTGCAAGGCATCCAGCGCAAGTGTCCTGGAATCGGCCGGCCAGAATTGCAATGCCTGCCGTCCATCGCCCGCTACCGCCCTCTGCACGATCTCGCCCGCATTCGAAGGCAACGGCAATTGCGCGGCTTCCAGCGCCTGCCGGAAATAGCTGCCGGTACGATGCACCAGCACCCCGCCGAGACAGGCGATCGCCAATACAATCGCGGCGAATCGCGTGGTGGTACTGATGCCCGACGCCATCCCGGTGCGCTCGATCGGCACGCAGCGCATGATGCCTTTCTGGGAGTTGCCGTTCAACAGCCCGGCGCCGCTGCCGGTGACAATCATGCCGGTCAACACCAGCCCGTAGGAAGAAATCGCCGCCGCAACGGCGACGATCGCATTACCGGCACAGACCAGCGCCAGCCCCAGCGCCATCAATCCATGCAAAGGCATGAAGCGCGCCAACAGCACACCGACACGCGGAAAAATCATGATCGCCAGCGCAAACGGCAGCATTGCCAGCCCTGCCTCGATCGCGGAATAAGAAAATCCATTTTGCAGATACAGCGGCAGGAACGTCATCATCACCTGCGCCGATGCAGCGTAACCGAACATGCCCAGCACAGCGCCGACAAAACGTGGCTCGCGGAATAGGCGCAAATCGATCATCGGCTTCTTCTGCAACAGCTCGACCGGAATAAATACCGCCAGCAACAGCAAGCCGCCCACGCCGCGCAACAGCGTGACACGGCTATCCCAGCCGGCATCGTTGGCGCCGATCAAGGCCCAGATAACGCAACATAATCCGGCGCTGAAAAAAAGACTGCCCCATGCATCGATACGCCCTGCATTGATATCCCTGGACTCATCCACATGCATCCACACCAGCGATCCCAGCACCAGGCACACCGGCACATTCAGCAGAAAAATCCAGCGCCAACCCATCCACTCGGTAATGACGCCGCCGAGCAGCGGCGCAATCGTCATCGACACACCCATGCAAGTGCCCCATATCGCCCACGCGTGGGTTCGATCTTTTTCCGTTTGAAAGGTATAACCGATGACAGCCAGCGCCGAGGTCAGCAACAACGCGGCGCCGACGCCTTTCACGGCGCGCGCCACTTGCAGCACATGCTCGGACCAGGCAACGCCGCAGAACACCGACGCCACGGCGAAGACGGCCAATCCCACCAGCATGGTGCGGCGCCGTCCATACAGATCGGCAATGCCGCCGGCCGGCAGCAGCAGCGATGCGAACGCCAGCATGTAGGCGCTGACGATCCACTCGATGCTGCTGAAATCGGCATGCAGGGAACGCGCTATCGATGGCAGCGAGACCGCCACAATATTGGTATCGAGCGTGATTAACGCGCAGACGGCGGAACAGATCAGCAAGACCAGGTGACGGTCGCGGGGAGTCGAAAAATTGGCCATGATCTGTCCGAAAAAAAAGAAAAAGTTGAAACGCTTGCAGCGAGTGCAACGCATGCAACTCGTGCAGAATCACGGGTGATTCTAATCCTGGCTATAATTATTTTTATTACAATTCAGAAGCAATTTAATTTCCTGCAGGTTAATACCACATCAGCCTGCAAAATCAACCGCCGAGGCCCTCATGGAATTGCGCCATTTCCGCTGCTTTGCCGCGGTCGCAGAAAACCTGCATTTCGCACGCGCCGCTGCACAGATCGGCATTTCGCCGCCGGCGTTGACCAAACAGATTCAAGAGATTGAGCGTGCATTGGAGGTGCGCTTATTCCAGCGCACCAAACGCTCGGTCAGCCTGACCTCGGCCGGCGAGATATTCTGGATTGAAGCACGCCGCACGCTGGAGCAGGCCGCTCGCGCCGAAGAAGCTGCCAGGCGCGCGGGTCGCGGCGAGATCGGCCGCATCGAAATCGGCTACGTGGCATCGGCCGGCTACTCCGGCCTGCTGCAAACCGAAGTGGCGCGTTTCCGCCAGACGCATCCGGACGTTAAATTGAATCTGGCCGAAACCCATATGGAGAAATTGCCGCAACTGGTCAGCAGCGGCAGCATGGATCTGGCCTTCATCCGGCCGCCGGTCAGTTGCCCGAGCGACGTGACGATGATCAATTTGCTGAGCGAACGCTTTGTAGTGGCCCTGCCGGAAAATTCGCCGTTGGCGCAATCGGCTTCGCTGCCGCTAAAGCCAGCCGATATGGCCAAGCAACGCTTCATCTTGCCGGAGCAGCCTGCCGGCGCGCATGAGATCGGCCGGCGCGGCCGTTTCGTGCCGATCATGGGCCCGAGCCCGGGCGGACTGGTCGCGGTGATTACGCTAGTGTCGCTGGAAGAAGGTATTGCGATCGTACCGGCGTCGGTGCTGGATCGAATCTGCATGCCCGGCGTGGTGTATCGCGAAATTGCCGGAAAGCCGACGCAGACCGGCATCGCCATGGCCTATCGCCGGCACGAGAAATCGCCGGTGGTAAAGGCCTTCATCAAACAAGTTACACCCCGGTAGAACTGAAGTGCGGCGCTCGTAGAACCAGCAGGGGCTGGGGGCCGGTCTTAAGGTCGGTTTTAAATTCACCCACAAGTTCAAGCTCAGCCAGGCCGTTCAGAATCAGCTTGCGTGCAACACCATGAATTCTGGTTTCGTAAGCGCGATAAACATCCTGGAAATCCAGTGTGGTTCCCTCGAATGCGTAAAGCCGTTTTAATGCGCAATCAGCTATCAGGCAAGAATGTTTTCTATTTTCTATCTCAACAGAAAAGGCGACGCCTTCTGGAATGTCACGAAGCGATTTGAAAGTCATTGCAAGCTTCTCCGGTCTCCAACAACATTGCCCCAAAGCCCGCGTTTCATTGCCGTTTTTCCACTGTCGGAATCAACCGATCGAGCGAAATGATGTCGCAATGCTATTTTAATAATGACGGGTCGCTGAAAGAGGCCAAGCATAAGCGACGCGCCAAGAAATTGGAAGGATGCGAAAGTTTGTATTTCAAGAAATTTCATGATTTTTGGTACGAATACACGGCAATCATTTCCTGCTGTAAATCATTTAGCAATAAATACGCCAGGTGGCGATTTATTTGTCTAATCAGCAATATCAGCAATGCGAGAATTGATCTGTCGCCATGATCAGGCGATGCAAAATACCTGGCTCGTTATACGCATGGCCGGCACCTTCAACCAGATGAAATTGCGCCTGCGGCCAGGCCCGATGCAAATCCCATGCGGTCTCGGCCGGTGTGGCAAGATCGTAGCGTCCTTGAACGATCACGCCGGGAATGTCGCGCAGCCGGGAGGCGTCGCGCAACAACTGCCCTTCTTCCAGAAAACCGCCGTGCATGAAGTAATGATTTTCGATGCGGGCAAAGGCCAGCGCGTAAAACGCCGCATGATGCGCCTCGACCACATCTTCGTTGGGCAGCAAGGTAATGGTGCTGCCCTCCCAGGTGCTCCAGGCCTGCGCCGCCGCCAACTTGGCGGCTTCGTCGCCGCCGGTCAGAAGGCGATGGTAGGCGGCAATGTAATTGTGCCGCTGATCGAGTGGAATCGGCGCGATGAACTTCTCCCATTCATCCGGAAAAATCCATGACGCGCCTTCCTGGTAATACCAATGCAACTCGGCCCGGCGCACGCAAAAAATACCGCGCACAATCAATTCGCTGACATGCGCCGGATGCGTTTCCGCATACGCCAGCGCCAAGGTGCTGCCCCAGGAACCGCCGAATACCAGCCATTTCTCGACCCCGAATAAATTACGCAGCGCCTCGATGTCGGCCACCAGATGCCAGGTTGTATTTGCCTCCAGGCCGGCGTGCGGCGTCGAGCGTCCACAACCGCGTTGATCGAATAACAAGACGCAATATTTTTCGGGATTGAACAGGCTCCGATGCGCAGCGCTGCAGCCGCTGCCGGGGCCGCCGTGCAGAAACACCGCCGGCTTGCCGTGCGGATTACCGCAGCGTTCCCAATAAATACGATGGCCGTCGCCGACATCGAGCATGCCGGATTCGAACGGCTCCAGCGGCGGGTATAGGGTCCTCATCGAAATCCTTAATCTTTGTTTTCAGATAAGCCACGCACCATCGCGATACACCACCACATCGTCCAGCCGCACCGTTTCGGTCACGGCAAATACATCGATGTGATAACGCGCATCGGCGCGCCGGATCGCCGGTTTGCTGTACACACCATGTTTGGCGCCCAGCGATAAATGAATGCCGCACATGCGCTCGTAAGTGCCGATATCGTTGACCATGCGGTCGCGCGTAAAGGCGCGATTCATGCCGAAACCCAGTTCGCGCAGCCAGACTTCGCCCTCTTCGGCGCGGATATTGGCCAGCACCTGATCGAAGTCCGGCGTCGAGTCGATGACATCGGTCACCCGGCCGCGTTCGACGATCAGTGTGATCGGCTGCGGCGGCCGGTTGACGTGGAACGAGGTATCGCCGAATACGGCGATCCGTATGCGGCCGTTCACTGCCTCCAGATCCTGCGCCTCGGTAAATACCTCGCCGATCGGAAACTGGCCGCCGACATTTTTCATGCCGGTATAGTCGCCGATATTCAGTTTCGCCGATTCGAACCGCGACCCGAACACCAATTGCGCGCCGCCGCTGTCGATCACACCGCCGCCGGCCTGATCGATGCGTGCCTTGAGCGCATAACCGACACCATGAAAATAGGCCGGATCGTACGCCAGCGATTCAACGTAATACAGTGCCTGTTCACCCGGCATGCGCGCCAGATGCGGATGCTCGATGACTTTCAGGCCGCGCTTGAACAATTCGACGCGAATGCGAAACGCCTCCAGGCGAAAGTTGGTGGACTGGATCAGCACCACCAGATCGGCCGCCTGCAGGCGTGCAAATGCCGTCAATACCGCGTCCGGCGCAACGGCATCGAAATCGATGAATTCCGCTGCCGGCAGACAACGGCGATAAGCCTCGGTCAAACCTGCGGCAAGCGCGCAACGATTGTCGTAGACCACGATGGCCGACTGCGGCGGCGCGTGCATGATCGCCAGCGACAGCACGTCTTGCAGATGGCGCGCGGCAGCATCGACGGCGGATGGCGGCAAAGGCAGCAAGGGCGGCTCGGGCTGCGGATCGCGTTGCAGATCGGATTCGTGGAATAGCTCGGTCTTCAATTTTTAAGGGGCGCTTATTTTTGCAAAAGACAGCAGTGTAAAACACAAAGCGCACACGAGGCGTATACAAAACATCGTCTGATGGCGCGCAAATCCAACCCAACGCGAACATAATGCCATCACAATGGGTCCATAATGTCGGCATTCTCGCAATGTCAACACCATCAATGCCCTGAATTCCTTAAATCGGCAAGGAGAGCGCAATTGAACCAGCCATCGGACCGCCCCGACCCTCCCCGTCTGCGCCCTACCCGCGACGACTTTGTGACCCACGCCGTCACCAATCAGCCGGCGCCGCTGACGCCCTGCGATCTTTTCGCCACCGACCTGCCGCTGCGCCAGGCCATGGAGCGCGAAGGCGCCGCCTGGGCCGCGCCGGAAGTGGCCGCCTTCGGCCGCATCGCCGGCGATGAAATGATGGCGCTCGGCATTCTCGCCAATGAAAACAAACCGAAGTTCCGCCCTATCGACCGCTACGGGCACCGCATCGATGAAGTCGAATTCCATCCCGCTTATCACCGTCTGATGGCGTTGGGAACGCAGCACGGCGTTTCCAATTTCAACTGGCGCCATGCCGACCGCAACGGCGCCAACGTCGCGCGCGCCGCGCTGTTTTATCTGCATTATCAAGCCGACCAGGGAACTTGCTGCCCGCTGACCATGACCTATGCGTCGGTGGCTTCGCTGAAATTGTCGCCCGCCCTGGCGCAAAGCTGGCTGCCGCGCATCATGTCCGATACCTATGACGGCAGCGTGATACCGGCCTGGCAAAAAAGCGGCAACACGATCGGCATGGGCATGACCGAAAAACAGGGCGGCTCCGACGTGCGCGCCAACACCACGCGCGCCTATCCCATCGGCGCATCCGGCCCGGACCAGCTGTATGAATTATTCGGTCATAAATGGTTCATGTCGGCGCCGATGTGCGACGCCTTTCTGGTGCTGGCCCGCACCGATGCCGGCATCTCCTGTTTTTTGACGCCCAAGTTCGCACCCGATGCCGGCAACGGCCTCAACGGTCTCAACCCAATCCGCATACAACGCCTGAAAGACAAGCTCGGCGATCACAGCAACGCCAGTTCCGAAGTCGAACTGCAAGGCGCGGTCGGCTGGATGCTGGGCGAAGATGGGCGCGGCATCAATACCATCCTGGAAATGGTGGCGCTGACGCGGCAGGATTGCGCGCTTGGTTCGGCCGCCTTGATGCGCCAGGCCCTGGTGCAGGCGATCCATCATGCGCGCGGGCGCCAGGCATTCGGCAAGCATCTGGTGCAACAGCCGCTGATGCAAAATGTGCTGGCCGATCTGGCGCTGGAATCGGAAGCGGCGATGGTGCTGTCGATGCGGCTGGCGCGGGCTATCGATGCCTCCGGACGCGATCCGAGCGAAGCCGCATTCGCCCGGCTCGCCACGGCCATCGGCAAATACTGGATCTGCAAACGCTGCGCGCCATTCGTCAACGAAGCGCAGGAATGCCTGGGCGGCGCGGGCTATGTGGAAGATTCGATGCTGCCGCGCTTATACCGGCAAGCGCCGCTGAATTCAATCTGGGAAGGCAGCGGCAATATTCAATGCCTGGATGTGCTGCGCTGCCTTGCGCGCGAACCCCTGAGCCGCGCCGCGTTCTTCGGCGAATTCAAGGAGGCGCAAGGCCATTATCCCGCGCTCGATGCGGCGCTCAAGGACATCATCGCCGCGCTGGCCGAAACCGCAAATCTCGAAATGCGTTCGCGCGCGATTGTCGAGCGCATGGCGCTGGCGTTGCAGGCGGCATTGCTGATCCGGGCCGGCGATGCGCAGGTCGCCGATGCGTTTTGCCGCTCGCGGCTGGATGGCGCACACGGCCTGGCGTTCGGCACGCTGGCGTCCGATGCGCCGCTGACGTATTTGATCGATCGCGCTTTTGCATAGCGGGGGACACGAACGGAATACAACAGCCCGCCTGACGGCCTTAATTCATAACAGCTCTAAGTTTTTTCAAATACTCAATTGCGCAAGCTCGCACGCTTCGTTCATCGCAACCACCCGATTACGGCCGAGCAGCTTGGCGCGATACATCGCCTTGTCCGCAATGCCCAACAGCCGATCGGAAGTATGATCCGCCGTCGGCTTCAGCGCCGCCACGCCGATGCTGACGGTCACGTGGCCGAATGCCGATTCGCAATGCGGCAACAGCAGGTTTTCCACCGACTCGCGCAAAGCCTCGGCCAACGCTAATGAGCCGGCGACATCGCTATCGGCGGCAATCAGCACGAATTCTTCGCCGCCGTAGCGCGCCACCAGATCACCGGCGCGATGACAGCCGACCTGCAATGCATAAGCCACTTTGCGCAAGCATTCATCGCCGGCAGGATGACCGTAATAATCGTTATACTTTTTAAAAAAATCCACATCCAGCATGATGATCGCCAGATGCTTGGAGGTGCGTATCGCGCGCCGTAATTCGACCGCCAGCACCTCATCCAGACGCCGCCGGTTGGCCAGGCCGGTCAACACATCGGTCGCGCTCAATGCTTCCAGCTTGCGATTGGCCTCGTTCAACGCTTGCGTGCGCTCCGCCACCAATGCATCCAGCTCTTCGTTATGCTTCAGCACAATGCCGGCCATCTCGTTGAATTTTTTCGACAGGAGGGCAATTTCATCGTTGCCGTCGCAGCGCAGGCGCACCCGGTAATTGCCGCTTTCGGTTGCTTTCATGATGCCCACCAAACGGCCCAGCGGCACCGAAATACTGCGGCAGATGACATACGACAACAGCAGTACGAAGATCGAGCAGATCACGCCGATCGAAATAATCTTATTGCGCAGCGAATGCACTTCCTCGATCAGCGCCTGTTGCGGCATACTGCTGACGGCCGCCCATGTGGTATCCGGAATCAGGGTAAACGCCGCCAGATAATCCTGTCCGTCGCTGCCGGTATACGAAACGAAATTACTGCCGCCGCCGCTGCCGACGATGCGTCCGATGCTGCTCATCAGCGAAGCCTCGGCAACCTTGGCCGCGGCAGGAACAAGGGCTGGGGCATCGCCGCCGCCATCCTCCGTTTCGTCATCGGGCCGCAACACAATATTGCCGCTGTTGACATCGAGCACGAAAGTATCCGACGCATCGTTGCCGGAACGGACGCCATCGAACGCATCCCGAAAACGCTCGCGCGCGGAACGCGAGTCCGACGCTCCGGCCAGTTCGCGCGCCGGCCCGCCGGCAACCGCCGCAACTTCGGCAGCGTTCTTTTGCATTTCCAGTTGAATGTTTTGCGCGACCTGCTTGACGACTTCGGCTTCGAAGACACCGGTCTTTTTCTGGATTGCCTCACTGGATTCCACGTAAAAAATGCCGCCGCAAATAAACAGCGGAAGCAAGGAAACCAAAAGAAACGAAGTGATCAATCGATAGCGGATATCGATCGTTCTTAAATAGTGCTGCAGAAAGCTGCGGCTGATCATGACAGCGCCCTTATATTCTTATTATTTTGGAAATTTCTTTGATGAAACTGTTGCGCTTCGACAGCGCCCGTCGCAATTTGTCAGAACAATTGTATATAGCGGGCACGGAATGCGCTAACATTTTTGCGTAGGTGAGCGGGTATTCCTCACGATTTCGAAGCAAGGCGACGAAAGAACCCCGACGCGGCGCAAAAACGTTACGCCAAGGCAATCTATATTGTCTTCTCTATACATAAATCACCCACCGCAAATATCGCATGCCTAAAAAATCTCCCGTCCCGCCTTCCCCGGCAAATGAATCCATCCAACGCTGCGCGTGGTGTGCCGCATCGCCGCTTTACACGCAATATCACGATGACGAATGGGGTATCCCGGTCGACGACGACCGCAGACTATTTGAAAAGATCTGCCTGGAGGGATTTCAGGCGGGCCTGAGCTGGCTGACGATCTTGAACAAGCGCGAAGCATTCCGCCGCGCATTCAAGAACTTCGATATGAAAAAAGTCGCTGCATTCGATGAGAACGATGTCGACCGCCTGATGGGCGATGCCGGCATTGTGCGCCACCGCGGCAAAATCGTCTCGACCATCAACAACGCAGCGCGCGCCATCGAACTGCGCAAGGAATTCGGCAGCATTGCCGCATTCATATGGCAATTCGAACCGCCGCACACAGGCCGCCCGAAGAAGATGACGGTCGAAGCGCTCAGGACCATGACCACATCGCCGGAATCGATCGCACTCTCGAAAGCGCTCAAGAAACGCGGCTGGAGTTTTGTCGGCCCGACCACCATGTACGCCTTCATACAGTCGGTCGGTCTGGTCAACGATCACATTCATGACTGCAGCGCGCGCGCACCGGCCCTGGCAGCCCGCGCCAACTTCAAAAAACCCTGATCCCGGGCAAGGAAAGGTCCGTCGGTGATTTAGCCGGCGGCCTTGGCGCTGGCCTTCTGTATGAACGGCGTGACGTGGCCTTCTCCCAGATGCTCGGCCAGAATCGCTGCGGCGCCGGCAAACGCCGGGTACGGGGCAGTGATGACGCAGGTGGGGATTTTCTGCAGATAAGCTTCGAAACGGCCCTTGCTTTCGAAGCGTTTGCGAAACGGCGATTTCTCGAAATACGCCCCCATGTGCGGCACCACGCCGCCGCCCAGATAGATGCCGCCCAGAGCGCCCAGCGTCAGCGCCACGTTCGACGCCACCGTTCCCAGCATGCCGCAGAAACAATCGAGCACTTCCAGGCAAAATGCGTCGCCGTCCTTGATTGCATGCTCGACAATTTCCGCCGTGTTCAAGGGCGCCAGTTTGCCTGCTTTGCCGATCTCGGCCAGCGCGCGATAAACCGTCTCCATGCCGGGCCCGGATATCAGCCGTTCAGCCGACACGTGGGCGTAGGTGCGCCAGCAATAATCCAGTAAAGCCACTTCGCGCGCATCGGAAGGCGAAAACGAAACATGGCCGCCTTCACTGCCGAGCGCAATCCAGCGGCCCTTGTCCGGAATCAGGCCGCCGACACCCAATCCGGTGCCAGGCCCCACCAATCCGATCACCGATTCCGGTTCGGCCTTGCCGCCGCCGATCTGCGTAAAATCGCCGGCATCCAAATGCGGCAGCGCCATCGATAACGCCGTGAAATCGTTGACGATCAACAGCGTATCCAACTGCAGGCGCTGCCGCGTTTTCTCGATTGAAAACGCCCAATCGTGATTGGTCATCTTGATCTGGTCGCCGCGCACCGGATTGGCCATCGCTATGGCCGCGTGCTTGACCGGCGGATGTCCGATCTGTTCCAGATAAGCCTCGACGGCCTGCACGAATTCGGCGTAGTCGCCGCCGTGCAGCGTTTCGATCGCGTCGATTTGCCCGGGTGCGCGCTCCAGCGCAAAACGGGCATTGGTGCCGCCGACATCGCCCAACAGGCGCGGTCCATCGGCGTAGGCATCGGCATAAGCGGCTTTTTTGGGCTTTACATTAATCGTTGAAGCTGAAGACATGGCGTGGCGCTTTCAGTTATGGACAGCGGAAATTCGGAGAAAATTCAGCGAACCAGCAGATTGGTATCGATATCACTGTGATGCGGATCACCCCGGATACGTTCATTTATCCGGTGCATATTTACGCAATTTTAATTGACAGCCAAGGCGACGATTGTTAAGTTATCCACGGTTAATTATTCGGACCGTTGTTCCGCATATGAGAACATGCGACGCAAATTAATCGAAATTCATCAAATTCTGCCGATAATTCGCAATAAAAACCGGTCGATGAATTTCTCATAAAAATACTAATCAGCCACAGGTGACAAACGCATGCACAATTACATCATTCCCGATTCCGTCAAAGAGCGCGTAGTGCGTCGCAAAGGCCGCGCCATTTCGCTGGAAACCATCACCCCGGCACGTGCCGCGCTGGTGGTAATCGATATGCAAAACCATTTCGTGGCGCCGGGCTTCCCGTCGGAAGTACCGCCGGCCCGCGATATCGTACCCAATATCAATCGCATGGCGAAGGCAATGCGCGCCGCCGGCGGCACCGTCATCTGGATTCAAACCACCGCCACCGGCGCGCTGGAGCATTGGGCCAACCATCATCAATACGGCTTGACGACCGACGTCAAAAACCGCCGCCTGTCCAGCCTCGACGAGAATGCCGAAGGCTTCCAACTGTACCCGGCGCTGGAAGCGCTGCCCACAGATCTGCGCGTCAAGAAAATCATGTTCAGCGCATTGATTCAGGGCTCGTCGAATCTGCAACTGGTACTCGATCAGCACAAAATCGATACGCTGCTGATCGCCGGCACCACCACCAATGTCTGCTGCGAATCGACCGCGCGCGACGCGATGATGCTGGATTACCGGGTCGCCATGCTGTCCGATGCATCGGCCACCCGCTACGACGAAGACCACGCAGCATCGCTGAACAATTATCAGCTGTTCTTCGGCGACGTCATGACCACGGACGAGGCCATCGCGCGTCTTGCAGCGTTGCAGCAAAAACAGGCATAACAATAAAACCGAAGCGCCACCGTTCCTGAGGGGAAAAATATGAAGCACGCCAAGCATTCGCTCTGGTCGTCATTTTTTACGGCCACGGCCATCTGCAGGTTGCTGACCGTGCTGGCGCTGTCGGCGCTGCATGCGGCGTCTGCCTTTGCTGCGGATACCGACATGAACAGCATCATCGCCGCAGCCAAAAAAGAAGGTTCATTGACGTGGTACACCAGCCTGGCGCCGAACGATTCCGCGCAAGTCATCAAACGCTTCGAGGATAAATACGGCATCAAGGTAACGGTATGGCGTTCCGGCGACGACAACGTCCTGCAACGCATCATCACCGAAGCCAACGGCAAAAACTATAAAGCCGACGTCGCGCAAATCCAGACCGACAATATGGAAGCCTTATCGCGCGAGAAGCTTTTGCTGCCGGTCAATTCGCCGTCGTTCGGCGATCTGATTGCTGGCGCGGTGCCGAAACACCATGAATGGGCCATGGCGCAGATTACCGTCTATGTGCTGGCCTACAACACCAATCTGGTCAAGAAGGAAGATCTGCCGCACAGCTTCAAGGATCTGCTCGATCCGAAATGGAAGGGCAAGCTGGGCATCGAAGCCACCGACGCCAGTTGGCTGCAGATGGTCGCTGCGCAATACGGCGGCGATGCCGGCATCAAGATGTTCCGGCAACTCAAGGAAAAGAACGAACTTTCAGTGCGCACCGGACATTCGCTGCTGGCCAATCTGGTGTCTGCCGGCGAGGTGCCGCTGGCGTTGAATGTGTACCAATATAAAGCGATCCAACTTAAACGCAGCGGCGCGCCGGTCGACTGGTTCATGCTCGAACCCACGCTGGCCTTCACCACCGCCGTGGGTATTTTCAAGCATGCCGCGCATCCGAACGCGGCGCGGCTTTTCTATGAATTCATGCTTAAAGACGGGCAGGAAGTCATGGCCGGCATCGACGACGTCCCGAGCAATACCAAAATCGCCTCGCCGTTAAAAGGTGAAAAAATCACCTTCATCGATCCGAATACTTCCCTGGATAATCGCGTCAAATGGGAAGACCAGTTCAATGATGTGATCGTCAAGAAATAAGTAAGGAATAAGTAACGAATAAGCAAATTAGGTAAAAACAAAAAAATAATTGCAAAAGGAACGTCGATCAAGACCGCGTAAATTAACGCAATAAAATAAAAAATGGCCGGCAGCGTTTTCATTACGCTGCCGGCCATCGCCATCTCCTGCTCCACAAGAACGATCGCCGAACCCTTCGCGCGCAAGGTTCCTGCCAACAAATCCAGCCCCGCCATCCCCGCCCAAGTCGATTACCTATCCTTACCGGCGAACTACATCTATTTACGCCCAACGACGCTAACTTAGCACGATGGAAATCCTGCTCGCTTTGGAACATCACCAGGCCGGTCGCATCAGTGAAGCCGTGCAAATCTATCAACGGATCCTGGAAGCCGATCCCGACAATGCCGATGCCTTGCATTTGATGGGCAATGCCGCCGGCCAACTAGGCAATATCGATGTTTCGATTTCCCTGCTGTCGAGAGCCACCGTACTGCTCCCCGAAAACACGACATATCTTCTTTCATTGGGAACGGCGTATCGCATCAAGAAGCAATACGAATCGGCGCTGAACTGTTACTTCAAAATTCTGGAAATCGCGCCGAACACGGCTTCCGCCTATTTCGGCATCGGCAATACCTTGCAATGCATGAACCGGCTCGACGATGCCGCCGCCAGTTTCTACAACGCCCTACATATCGATCCCGGCTACGTCGACGCCCGCTACACGCTTGCCAATCTGGAAAAATCGGCGGGAAAATATACCGAAGCGATCGCCCATTATCGGCACGCCGTCGCCATCAAGCCCGATTTCGCCGATGCCTATCACAATCTGGGCAGCGCCCTGTACGCATTGGGAAGACCGGACGAAGCGCTCGCCAGTTACGAACAGGCGCTATGGTGCAACCTGCCCGAAACGCATAACAATATCGGCACCATTTATTTCGATAAGGGGCAATTCGAGCAGGCGCTCGCCAGTTACCGGAAGGCCATCGCGGCCGATCCCGACTACGCGGAAGCGTATAACAATATCGGCAACACGCTGCGCAAACTGGGTAATTGCGACGACGCTGCCGCAGCCTTTTGCGGCGCCATCCGCGTGAAGCCGGATTACGCTGACGCCTATCTCAATCTCGGTGATTTATTGATGGATAGCGAGCTGCTCGAAGAAGCGGCCGGCATGTATGAAAAAGCCATCTCGATCGCGCCCGGGATGGCGCAGGCGTATTTCAATCTCGGCGTGACGAGAAATCATCAGGACAAGCTATTGACTGCAGCCACCTGCTTTG
This sequence comes from Herbaspirillum sp., assembly GCA_036500325.1. Lineage (GTDB taxonomy): Bacteria > Pseudomonadota > Gammaproteobacteria > Burkholderiales > Burkholderiaceae_D > Herbaspirillum. The sequence continues at coordinate 40,779 of DASYCG010000061.1, forward strand.
AGCAAGCCGTCGCTTGCCGGCCCCAGTATCAAGACGCCCTATATAACCTCGGACTGGTCAACGCGCGCCTCGGGCGGCTGGCCGAAGCCGAGCATTACTACCGCCGCGTGCTCGATCTCAATCTGGTCTACAACGACGCCCACATCAATCTATCTGCAATCCTGCTGGACGACGGCCGCACCGCCGAGGCCAAGACGCATCTCGATTTCGCCTATTCCCAACAGAATTTGTTCGAACGCCGCGCCTCGGGGGCCGACACAGCGCAAGCCGCAAGCAACACCGTGCTGATTCTGTTCGACGCCGGCAAAGGCAATCTCAACCTGACGCATCTGTTCGATCAGAAGCGCGTCAACATCATCGATTGGATGATCGAATATGCATCCGACGACCAGATCGCGCAATTGCCGCATTACGATCTGGTATTCAATGCCATGGGCGATGCCGATCTGACCGGAGACACCAGCGGCCCGGTCAAGCGCTTTCTGCAGGTATGCGCCAAACCTCTGCTGAACCATCCCGACAAGGTCGCGCAGACTGCCCGCCACAAGCTGCCGGCTTTGCTGGAAGGCATCGATCATCTGTTTATTCCGGTGATCTGGCGCTTTGCCGATAGCCAGAGCTGGGATGAAACGGTCCTCGATAAAATGCCGCTTCTGACCCGTCCGGTCCATACGCAAGGCGGCATCGGCATGGAACTGTGGACCGACGCCGCGCTGGCGCAATACCGCGCAACGCAATCCGGCCCGCTGTACGTCTCCTGCTTCATCGATTACCGCTCCAGCGATTCCTGGTACCGCAAATACCGGATGATCTTCATCGATCGCAAGCCGTATCCGTATCACCTGGCGATTTCCCAGCACTGGATGGTGCACTATCACACCGCCGATATGGAAAACACGCCATGGAAACTGGAAGAAGAGCAGCGCTTCATGGATGACCCGCAAGCCGTTCTCGGCGCAGCCGGCATGCAGGCGATCGAAGCGATCGGCGCGCGCATGGATCTGGATTATGCCGGCATCGATTTCTCGATCCTGCCGGACGGACGCATCCTGGTTTTCGAAGCCAACGCCACCATGCTGGTCCATCCGGAAGCAGCATCCGGCGTGCTGGAACACAAGAATATTTACATCCGGCGCATATTGGATGCCTTTGCGGCTTTGCTGAAACGTACTGCAGATATGTAATGATGTCGGCTTTGTAGAAACCACAATGCGCCAAAGCTAATTTATGCCGATCACCGTCATCAACAACACAAGACAGCAACCCGCCGAGCCCACCGTCACGGGAAGTTATAGCCTGGCCCTGGCCCAGGAATACCTGGCCGCAGGCAAGCCGGCAGATGCCATGCGGGCATTGCAGCAAGCCGCGGCAGCGATGCCGTTGAACGCGGAAGTTTATCGTTTGCAGGCTCTCGCCCTGCATGCGGACGGTCAGGAATCCGACGCGCTAGCCACCGGCATGGCGGTCTCGGCGCTGGAGAGCGGATCGGCCGTCGGCCTTTACAACATCGGCACCGCCTATTTCATGAACCGGCACTGGGCGCCGGCGGAAAAATGGTACCGGCTGGCGCTGATGATCGATCCCGACCTGGTGCCGGCCAATCAGAATCTGGCCTCGATCCTGCGCATGGAAGGCGATCTGGCCGAGGCCGATCGTCATTACGATCGCGCGTACCGGCGGCAATCGCTGTTCATCGAGCCGGCCGAGGTGCCGCTGCGCAATGTCCTGATTTTATGTGCATCCCGTCCCGGCAACGTCCCCTTCGATTTCCTGCTGCCGCAATCCTGCAATACCCTCATCAAATGGGTGATCGAATATGCAGAGCCGGGACAGCCGCCATCGTTGCCGCACTACGATCTGGTATTCAACGCCATCGGCGATGCCGATACCGCCGGACGCAGCCGCGCAGCGGTCGACCGCTTTCTGGCGCTCAACGACAAGCCGCTGCTCAATCCGCCGGAAATCATCGACCGCACCTCGCGCGACCGCATCAGCGCGCTGCTAAATGATAAAGACAACGATAATGACAACGGCATCGGCAATCTCGTGGTGCCGCGCGTCATGCGCTGGGACCGGCGTCAAATTGCCGCCGCCGATGCACCCGGGCTGGTCGACGCCGCGGGTCTCACTTATCCCGTCATCGTGCGGCCGGCCGGCGCGCATGGCGGCGATGGCGTGATTCTGGTGCATTCGCAGGAGGAGCTGGTGGTGGTCTGGGCGGCGACCATCGTTGCCGATGCCGCCTCCGATGAACTGTATTTGAGCAGTTATCACGAATACCGCTCGCCTGACAGCTTCTATCGCAAATACCGCGTCATCTTCGTCGACCGCAAGCCCTATCCCTATCATCTGGCCATCAGCGGCCAATGGCTGGCGCATTATGTCACTGCCGATATGTTGTCCGTGCGCTGGAAGCTGGCCGAGGAATACCTGTTCCTGTACGATCCGGTCTGCGTGCTGGGCCAGGCGGCATGGGATGCCCTGGAAGCCATGGCGCAGCGCCTGGACCTGGACTTCGGCGGCGTCGATTTTTCCGTGTTGCCGGACGGGAAACTGCTGATTTTCGAGACCAACGCCACCATGCTGGTGCACCCGGAAACGTACAACGAAGAACTGAAATTCAAGAATCCTTATGTGCAGCGCATTCTTGACGCTTTCAGCCAATTGCTGGATCGGCGCATAGCCGCTGGCGCACTACGGTAGAATATGTTGGAAATTCATCTCCAGATACTTCTCCCTTGAAAAAAACCTCTCCGAACAAGACCTCCGCCCAATCCCGATCCGGGTCGAACGCCAAGACCCGATTCGGCCGCAATCGCCTGCTGCTGGTACTCGGCGGCCTGGTGCTGGCGGGCGCGCTTATCGTGGCGCTGCTCGGCGCCTACGCAGTGATTTTCATGAAACCGCGCCTGCCGCCGCTGGACGCCATCATCGATTACCAACCCAAAATGCCGCTGCGCATTTATTCCGCCGATCACGTGCTGATGGGTGAATTCGGCGAGGAAAAGCGGAGCCTGGTGAAATTGAATGAAATCCCGGCCGACATGAAGAACGCGGTGCTGGCGATTGAAGATGCACGCTTTTATCAGCACGGCGGTGTCGATTACTTCGGTATTGCGCGGGCCATGTTCTCCGATATATTGCACGGCGGCGCCAAACAGGGCGCCAGCACCATTACGATGCAAGTCGCGCGCAACGTTTTCCTGTCCAGCGAAAAAACCTTTTCGCGCAAAATCTATGAAATGCTGCTGGCCGGCGAAATCGAGTCGGCGCTGACCAAGGACCAGATTCTCGAAGTCTATATGAACCAGATTTACCTGGGACAGCGCGCCTTCGGCTTCGCTGCCGCGGCACGGGTGTATTTCGGCCGCGAACTGAAGGACATCACACTGGCGCAGGCCGCCATGCTGGCCGGCCTGCCGAAAGCGCCATCCGCTTATAACCCCGTAATCAATCCCAAACGCGCGCAAGTGCGTCAGCAATATATTCTGAAGCGCATGCTGGAGCTGGAATTCATCACCCCGGCGCAATACGACGAAGCGATCAAGGAAGACATCCACGTCAAAAAGCCCGGCAATCAATATGGCGTGCACGCCGAATACGTCAATGAAATGGTGCGCCTGATGATGTACGGGCTCTACAAGGACGATATCTACACGCGCGGCATCAATGTCACCACCACCATCGACGCCGACGATCAACGCGCGGCCTATCTGGCGGTGCGCAACGGCGTCATGGATTACGACCGCCGTCACGGCTATCGGGGGCCGGAACAAACCCTCAAACTGCCGAAAGACGAAGACGACCGCACCGACGCCATCGACGATGCGCTCGACGCCCATCCCGACAATGACGACATCGTCGCCGCCGTGGTCCTCGAAGCCGATCCGAAACATATTCGCGCCATCCTGCGCGACGACAGCGAAGTCACGCTCAACGGCGAGGCGCTGCGCTTTGTGGCGGCGGCGTTGAATCCGAAAGCCAAGGCGCCGCTGCGCATTGAGGAAGGCGCGGTGATCCGTTTGCGCCGCGATGCCAAACAGAACTGGCAGATCGTTCAATTGCCGCAAGTCGAAGCCACGCTGGTGGCGCTGAAACCGCAGGACGGCGCGATCCGTTCGCTGGTCGGCGGTTTCGATTTCGTCCAGAACAAATACAATCACGTGACCCAGGCCTGGCGCCAGCCCGGCTCCACCTTCAAGCCGTTCATCTATTCGGCGGCACTGGAAAAAGGCTTCGCCCCGGCCAGTATCGTCAACGATGCGCCGGTGTCATACCCAGCCGGTCCGGGCCAGGATAACTGGGAGCCGAAAGACGATGAAACCCCCGCCGGCCCGACGCCGCTGCGGGTGGCATTGCAAAAATCGGTCAATCTGGTATCGATCCGTTTGTTGGACGCCATCGGCGTGCAATATGCGCAGCAATTCATTACGCAGCATTTCGGTTTCGACATCGACAAGACGCCGCCGTATCTGCCGCTGGCGCTGGGTGCGGGACAAACCACTCCGCTGCAACTGGCGGCGGCCTATTCGGTATTCGCCAATGGCGGTTATACGATCAATCCGTATCTGATCTCTGAAGTGACCGACGCGCGCGGCAAGGTGATGTCGCAGGCGCAACCTCTGATCGCCGAACAGAACGCACCGCGCGCCATCGATGCCCGCAACAGCTATGTGATGACCAGCATGCTGCAATCGGTCGCGCAACGCGGCACCGGCGCCCGCACCAATATCCTGAAACGTACCGATCTGGCCGGCAAAACCGGTACCACCAACGATGCCGTCGATGGCTGGTTTGCGGGGTATCAGCATAATCTGACTACCGTGGTCTGGATGGGTTACGACCAGCCGAAGAGTCTCGGCACCAAGGAATTCGGTGCGCAACTGGCCTTGCCGATCTGGGTTGAATACATGGGAACCGCGTTGAAGGGCGTGCCGAATTACACGATGCCGGTACCGTCCGGCGTGCAGGTCATCGGCAACGAATTGTATTTCGATAATTTCACGCCGGGCAACGGCTTCGTCGCATCGCTGGGCGTGGATAGCCCGGTGTCGGATGCGTTGTCCGGTGTTGCGGAATTTTTCGGCTTCGGCAAATCGGACAATAAGGCGGACGGTGGTGCGTCCTCTTCATCGTCAACGGCGCCGGCGGCACAACCGAAGCCTCGGCTGATCGATCAATACGGTCACTAAGACTAAGAGGCTGTTGCGAAATCAAGAGCGTCAGGCGAAGTGTGGCGGGGTGTTGTACTCCGTTCGTGTCCCCCGGCGGCCTGCGGCCCCCTCCTTTACCTCACTGCGCACAACACCCCGCTACAGCCTGCCTGACGCCCTTGATTTCGCAACAGCCTCTTGGCCAAGGTCAGCCGCGCAGCCAATCCAGCATATGCAATAACGGCGCATCCGAAACACGCAGCAGCACCGCGTCTTCACTGGCCATATGCGTGTGATCGAGCCAGCTCGGCATGGCGATCATGTCGCCGGTTTCCCAAGCAAACACGCGCCCGCCGACTTCCGTCGCACCGCGGCCCTCGACCACCGTATAAATCCGGTTCGCCGTGGTGCGCGCGCAAAACCATTCGGCTTCGCGCCGCAGGCGCACCACCACGCGATCGAAGGTCGGCAACCGCGGCGGCCCCAGTTCCAGCGTCCTGACGCCCGGCGCGCATTCCGGCGCCGTCAACAACCTCGGCATGTAATCGGTGTAGGCAAAACGCATCGGAGAATGCACATCGATTTCAGTCGCCTTTTCCAACTTGTCGGGATGCACTTCGAAGAACATCGGCCCCAAATGCTGCACCAGCGGCGCGTCCAGAAAATCGATCCAGTAGGCATCCTGTTCACAGGTATTGTCATGCCCGTGATAACACCAGTTCGGCGTCAGCAGCACGTCGCCCGGCAGCATCGGGATCTTCTTGCCGTCGACAATCGTATACGTGTTCGGACCGGCTTCCAACACCACGCGCATGGCATTCGGCGTATGCCGGTGGCTGCGCGCAGCCTCTCCGCCCTTGACCATCTGGTATGCGCCGACCAGCGTGCGCACGGTCGGATAGTCGTTACCCGGAATCGGATTGGCCATGATCAAATTGCGCCGCTCGGCACGTTCCGTATCGACCAGCCGGCCGGCTGCATACAGCGCGGGACGTGCGTCGGCGTAACGCCAATGCGCAGGGACAAAAACCTGCTTGGGTTCCGGATACAGCGACGGCGTGGGCTTGGCCCAGCCGTTCTTCATCTGGACACGGTCAAGCATTCCGTAGAGCGCTTCCAGATCGGCGGCGGATTCGAAATCAATGTCGGATTTGGCAAGCTTTCTCATGGCGGGTTCCATTGGTTTTCTATGGCTCGTGCGATCGTCCGTTTGGATTAACGCACTTCCAGATTCATTTCGCCAAGATGTTCCAGCGCAATGCGGATACGGTCGCCCGGCTTGACCGGTCCGACACCAGCCGGGGTACCGGTGGCAATGATATCGCCCGGATACAGCGTCGAAACACGCGAAGCAAGCTCGATCATGCCGGGAATATCGACGATCAGATCGCGCGTGTTTGCGTCCTGGCGCAGCTCGCCGTTGACCCACAACTTCATCTGCATATTGGCCGGCTCCGGCACTTCATCGGCGGTGGTAATCCACGGGCCGAACGGGCAGAAGGTATCGTAGGATTTGCGCAGTACGCGTTCTTCCTTGCCGCGCATGACCATATCGATCAGGCAGGCGTATCCGAAAATATGTTTATACGCATCTTCGCCCTTGATATTCCTGCCGCCTTTGCCGATCACGATGCCGAGTTCGCATTCATGATGAAATTCGCGGCCGGGCATATCCGGCAATATGATCGCGTCGTTCGGTCCTGAAAGCGACGAATTGGTCTTCAGGAAAAAGCCGTTGAGATCGGCGCGGTTGATCGAGTTCATCTCCTGGCCATGCGCCAGGTAATTTACCGGGTAGGCAATCAGCTTGTTGGGCCACTCGATCGGCACTTCCAGGCGCACATCGGCCAGCACGATGCGCCGGGTCTTCGGATGCGCGAAAATTCCGTCCATGCGCTTATCGAAATCGGCGATCAATTGCACCATCTGGACCGGCGGCCAAGAATGGATATCGATGCCGAGCGCGTCGGTGATATCGTAGGAAATGTCATCGGCCATGACACCGATGCGGCCGCCGTTAAAGCGAAATAGTTTCATTGCTTTTCCTTAAATATTGTCCACAGATTGTTTCCAGAATTGCTGCTGCACTTTCTCCCGCCCTTGCCCCTGCCTCATCAGGCGACACATCCGGCATCGCATCCCCGCGCCAGCACACATGGCCGTCCGGGCGCACCAGCACGTAACGCTTTTCGTAAATCGAGCGCACTGCCGGTTCGTCGATGCGCACTGTCTTCAGCGGCATGCCCATTTGGCGCGCGGCATCGCAAAACGCCACCGCATCGTCGTTGCCGCTCTGGCCGCCCAACACCAGCAGCACATAATCCTTGCCGAACAAATCCAGCGTCGAACGCCCATCCTTCAGCCAGACATGCGGTGCGCGGCAGCCCGGGCGCGATGTGGGCCGGTAATTGATCGGATCTTCGTATTCGGCAAGCAGCGTATCGCGGCTTTCGGCCTGGTTATAAATATTGATCGGCGAATCGATATAGCGGTTTCCCAGATGCATATTCATCGAGAACCATTCCTGCTTCAAGCCTTCCGACATCGCATGGCCGACGCGCAATCTGGTGGCGCGGCCTTCTTCGCTGTCCTCGGCGATCTTGTCGCTGCTGGGGACTTTTTTCATGGTTTCCAGATTGCTGGTCGAGAAACGGGTAATGCGTTTTGCGACCGGACGGCGTTCGATATCGTAGGCATCGAACAGTGCCGGCCCGCCCCAGCCTTCAAGCACCGCCGCCAACTTCCAGGACAAATCGACGGCGTCGCCGATACCGGTATTCATGCCGAGACCGCCGGTCGGCGAGGTCAGATGGCAGGCGTCGCCGCAAATGAAAACGCGGCCTTCGTGATAGCGCTCGGCGACCAGTTCGGCGCGCTGCCAGCGCAGCACACTCAAGATTTCCAGATCGAACGGACGGCCCAGCGCCTTGTACGCAAATTCTTTCAACTCTTCGTCGGCATACAGCACTTTTTCCGCGCTGCCGATAATCGACATGCGCCAATTATCGCAACCGTTGATCGCAACAATCGTGGCCCAGGTGCCGCCCGGGCCGACAAACATATAGCGGTAGCCGGGCTTCTTGTCATGCAATTGATTGAACTCGGGACAACGGAAAATCACGTTGGTGGTGTAGGTCAACATACCCTTGCCATGCATCCCGATCCCGAGTTGTTCGCGCACGGAACTTTTGCCGCCGTCGCAGCCGACCAGGTAACGGCAGCGGATGGTGAATTCGCGGTTGTTGTCCAGATCGACGACCTGTGCGGTCACGCCGCCTTCGTCCTGTTCAAAGGAAACATATTTATGTTTATAGAGAATCCGCGTGCCGCTTTGCGATTCGGCGAAGCGGCGCAAAATCGGGTCGAACATATTCTGCGGGCAGCGTTCGCGCTTCTGCGGGCTTTCCTCGGGCGGCAGTTCGTCGCGCATCGACGGCATCGGTTGCCGTCCCAATTCATAACCGTTCAGCGAAGTCAGGTAGACGTTATCCTGCGGATAATCGCGGCCGTAAGGACTGGCCTCGACATCGCCGACAATGCCCCAGCGGCGGCAGAATTCCATGGTGCGGATACCGACCAGATCCATCTTCGGTTGGAAAATCGAACCATCGCCCTGATCGATCACCAGGCATTGCCGGCCGCGCCATCCGAGATCGCCGGCCAGCGCCAGCCCTACCGGTCCGGCCCCAATCACCAGCACTTCAGTTTCTAGATACATTGCTTGATCACTCATATTTACAAATTCTGCTGGCCGGAAGAAAAGAGCAGGGATTTGATCACCACGGGTACCGCATTGCTCGGCTGAAGTACTTCGCCGATATCGACATAATCGAATGCGCGCAACTGGATGCCGTCGATCGAGATCACCTTGCGGTCGATGTGCAATTCACGCTCGATGATGGTGCCGAGCGTTCGGCCGATGTCGCCGTCGACGATCAGAATCAGCGTCTTGCCGCTGCCCTGCACCTTGTTCATTGCCTGGACGATACCTTCGGCCAGACAACGGATGCGCGGATAATCCGGATCGCCGCGCCATTTGAACGCGAGCGCGATCGGCTGCTCTTCGTCCAGATGCGCGCGCGCCAGAACCGCCGCGATTTCCGCGCCGATAACATCCCCGGAAAAATGCGCATCCGCCGGCAGCGCAGGAGACAGCACCGGCACGTTATGCACCGGCAGTACCGTGCCGTTTGAAATGTGGATAGTCCTGCCGCTGACCTGCACGGTGAATTGCGAAGCGCCGATCACCGTGGCGCGGATTCCCTGGCCGGGGTCGCGCATCGGCGCCGCGATACGGCCGTCCAGAAAGGCGCGCGCGATATTGTCCGCAAGCGGTTTGGCAATGTCGCCGAACAAGCCGCTTTCGCGGCCGTAGATGTATTCGGAAATGCCGCCGGAGAAGGTGACCACGTCGGCCTTGATCATGGACGGCAACGGCTCGGTCAATAGTAGTTGCGCGGCTGCTTCGCTCAGTGCCGTTTGCCGGATCGTTGCGACGGCCGCGTCGGACAAAGCATCCACCACCCGCATCAAATCCGCTTCATCGGCCCGCTCGCCCAGACGCAACACGATCCCAAGCGCCTTCGCCATCAGATACGCAGACTCATCGATGCGCGTCAAGCGGCGCTCTTCATCGAGTGCGATCAAACGGCCGCCGATCGCAATCGCGCTGGTGGCAAGTATCTCCCCGTTCTTGATCAGCGCCAATTTGGTGGTGCCGCCGCCGATGTCCACGTGCAGCACCGATTGCGAAGTCTTGCGCGACAGCTCCACCGCGCCCGAGCCGTTGGCTGCAAGCATGCATTCCAGATGATGGCCGGCCGAAGCGCAAACGAATTTTCCCGAATCGGCCGCAAACAATTGGGCAATCGCCTGGGCGTTGCTTCTTTTGATGGCCTCTCCGGTCAGTATCACCGCACCGCTATCGATATCCTCACGGGCCACGCCGGCTTGCCGGTAGGCATCGTCGATAAAGATCTGCAGTTGCTCGGCATCGATGGTGTTGTCGGCCCGGAAAGGCGTCAGCAGAATCGGCGAGCGCCAGATGATCTCGCGTTCGATCACCACGAACTGGCTCGACAACATCTGCGACTTGCGCTGAAGATGCACCTTGGCGAACATCAGATGCGAGGTCGAGCTGCCGATATCGATCCCGACCGTGATCAGCCTGATGTTATCGATGCGCCAGATGAATTCGGCAAGTGCGCCTTTTTCGCCGATAGTCATTTCGTGAATATGGTCGCCATCGCCGTCATGCAGGCGATAGTCGCGGGTGCCGGCCAGCGGCGGAATGTCGGATTCCGCCGATTCCATGCCGGGGAAGCATGACGTCCATGGCCATCCGGCAGCCGGATTCAAAGACGGATGCGAAGGTAGCGAAGATAGCGACACATGCAGCATTACATTGCACCCCGTTGCGTGATCGTTTTTTCCCACATTTTTTGCCATTTATCGTGCATGTCCAGAGCCTTTACCGGATCCACGTATTTGATCGGTGTCTTGGCGTCTTTGGCGTACCATCCCGGCGGCGCTACTTTTTTACTGGTGGGAATGAATGCCGTATCGGCAAGCAGTTTCTGCCCTTCGTCGCTCAGCATGAAATCGTAAAACAACAGCGCTGAATTACGGTTCGGTACTTTCTTCGCCATGGCAATCGTGCTGATCTGGGCGATCGCGGGAGAGATCGTGAAACGTTCTATAGGCGCGCCCTTTTGCTTCAGCTGCTCGGGCATATAGACGAACACGTCGAGCGCAAGCGGCACTTCGCCCGACGCCACCAGGTTATTCAACAACGCATGGCCCTTGCGCGGCGAGATCCCATTGGTTGCTGCGATATCGGACATCAGCTTGAGCCCTTTTTCGCCTCCCAGCGCATCGACCAGCGTACCGAACCAGCCGTCATCGTCGGCCTCGATGCCGAGCTTGCCTTTCCATCTCGGATCGAGCAGGTCTGCATAGGTCTTGGGCAGATCCTCCTTTTTGATCTTGTTCGTGTTGTAGGCGGCGACAAACAAATCGGTCGCAAAGCCAACCCACTCCTTGTGTGCAGGCGACGCTTCCGGAATCAAATCCTTGAGATAAGGCGACCTCACCTCTTGCAACAATTTTTCCCGATGCAGGCTCTCGGTTTCCGGCGCCATGGTTTGAACGATATCCACGTCAAACCGTCCGGCGGCTGCTTCTGTCACTTCGCGCTGCAAAACCGCTTCCGAACCGGCACGCCAGGATTTTACTTTGATGCCGTATTTTTTCGTAAACGCCGCCATGATGATCGGCATGTTCTGGTAGACGTAATAGATCGACAGATCGCCTTCTTTTTTGGCGCCCTCGATCAATCGCGCTTCCCGATCCGCGCCCTGATACAGCGCCATATCGCCCACCGCGCCCGCTGCCGATGCCCCCTTGCCCACGTCAGCAGCAGCTGCTGCTGACGCATGGATCATTCCGATCGACAGAATGATTGACGAGAATTTTATTAAAAACTTATGCATATTTGTCCCCTCCGAAAAGACCTCAGATTTCTTTATGACGGCGCCGCAGCGGATAGCCAGGCGGCAATCAGTTTTCCGGAATATTGAATTCCGACATCTGCACCTCGACGCCGTTTTTCTGCGTCGCTTCTTTGTAGAGGCGGGCGATAAGCGGCGACTGATCTTCATATTCGATCTGGCTGCCGCCATTTTTGGTGCCGGTGGAAAGGCCGCCGTAAAGCGCCTTGCGCTTGGCTTCGGTAAACGGATAGCGCTTGTTGCCGAAAGCAGTGGCGAGATAGCGTGCCGGAACATTGCTGGTATTGAAGTGCTGATGAAACATATTGTCCGGCGGCGCAAATACGGTGCCGTATTTCCAGTCGACGCGCGTGAAATCCTTATCCCCCGGATACCACAGCAGCGAGTAACCCTCGCCGACCACGCACATCACATGAAAATCCGCCGGATGGGCATGCGCTTTTTTGTAGGTGCCGACCGGCATCTCCGAAATATGCGCATGCATGGTGCCGTCGGCCAGCATGAACGAGACGTTCTTGCCGCCGGCGCCGCGTTCAGGCCAATGCTTCAATTCGGTCGTGACAAGGTCCGGCACGAAATTGGTTTCCCACATCAGCTTGCCGGGGCCGATCGGAATGAAGTCGCCGCCGCCGCCGAAATGCTTGTCCTGCCCCATCCGGTTACTGAAATTCAGGGTGGAATTGAAGACGAAGTCGGTGTTGTGAAACATGTTCATCACAGCCGGCACATTGGTGGTGCAAATGAGTTTTGCGCTTTCGATGCCGCTGCCGTTGAAATGCCGGTACTTGGCATTCAGCGGAATCGCGAACAGGCTGCCGGTGCTCCATTCAAAGCTGTGCTTGCGGCCTTCGGCGCTTTCGATGGTGGTGCTGCCGGAACCGGAGAGCACGTACACCACTTCCTCATACATATGGCATTGAGGCGAACCGGATTTCCCCGGAGGCAGTTCCAATAAAAACATCGAGATAAAATCGCCGCGTCCTTTCAGGTGCACCACGGCGCCATTGGCCCCGAAGCGATCCCATTGCTTTGGCTCTACCTCGAATAAATCTACGCCAAAATCTTCATAAACCGGTACGCCTTCCTGCCTTAGAAATTCCATATAAGGATCGCCCAGGATCGGCTCGTTTCCGAGACTGACTATTTGACTATTCATTTATTTGTATCCTTGAGAAAACAAGAAAATTAAAATCGATGCACAGATTGAATTAAGGTTGAATTCAGTTTGAATTCTGCCCGGTCACATCATGGCCGTAGATCCATTCCACGCCATAGGTATGCTTGCCGGGATTAAAGAATTTCTTGATCGAGTAACCGATATCGCGGCGCAAGGTAGCCAGGGGCGATTCCAGATGATTGATGCGGGCGCGGGCGCGGGAAGCCAGTTGCACGCGTGCCGTGCGGGGCCGCCGTTCCGCTTCATACGTCTGCAGAGCGCGCGGCAGATTGCTCGATTCGCGCTCAAGCGCCAGCGCCAATGCGTAGCCATCCTCGATCGCCATGCACGCGCCTTGCGCCAGGTACGGCAGCATCGGATGCGCAGAATCGCCCAGCAGCGTGACGCGTCCCACGGTCCATTGCGGCAACGGTTCCCGGTCGAACACAGCCCATTTGTAAAGCTTGTCGGTTTTATTGACGAGTTGATTAATGCGCGGGTCCCACTTGGCGTAGGTCTGCAGCACCTCTTGCTTGTCGCCTTCGATCTTCCATGATTCTTCGCGCCAATCCTGCTCGAAAAAGGCGGCCCAGTTAACCAGTTTTCCGCCACGGACATAATAGGTAACGATGGTCGAACGCGGCCCGAACCAGGCAGTCATGTCTTGCGAAACGAGTTCCGGCGATACCGATTCCGCCGGCACCAGGCCGCGCCAGCAGACCACGCCGGTAAAGCGTGGCGCGTTGGGTCCGAACAGGCTTTCGCGGATCACGGAATGGATACCGTCGGCGCCGATCACGACATCGCTCTCGACTTGCGTTCCATCCGAAAAATCGAGAATCGCAACATCGCCGGATTGCCGCACGCCGGTGCATTTGACGTTGAGCTTGATGCGCTCGGCCGGCATCGCGTCAACCAGGACGTTATGCAAATCCGCGCGATGGAAGGTGTAATAGCCGGCGCCGAACTGATCGTGATAGACGCCCTTCATCGGCGTATTGGCGGTGACGTGGCCGGTGATGCCGTTGCGCACTACATGCGCTTCCGGCTGGAATGCCACATCGATGACTTCTTTTTCCAAACCCAGACGCATCAGCACTTTCATGGCGTTCGGCGCCAGTTGAATGCCGGCGCCTATCTCGCCGAGCTGTGCCGCCTGCTCGAACACAGTGACGTCGAATCCCTTTTTAATCAGCGCCAGGGCTGCCACCAAACCACCGAGGCCTGCGCCGACAATGGAAACTCGTTTAGTACTTGTCATAAGAAAAGCCCTTCAAATGGTGGCGATCCGCGCCAATAATGTTTATTTCGATTAATTCGCTGTGCAAATAGTTTAACTGCATTGCGAATAATATATCGCAGCTTTCACTATTCCGTCAATTTTTTTCCGGGTTTTACACTTGAATCGCAAATTAAAAAGAGATTTATCGCGTGCTTATTCGCGCTACGAATATTGCGCAATCCACATGCCGAAAAACAAAAAATGCCGATGCCAACCGGCATCGGCATCTGTGTAAAACGGGCTGCTTATCGACAACCTACTTGAAGATTAATTTGCCGGCTTGTTTGTCAACTTTTTCGCCGATCTCATTACTCTTCGTCTCCCTCCCTCTCCCTCTTGCAACGTTATCCTTCGCCGGATGTCTGCCTGCCGCGAATGCCATGCGCCGTGCGGCTTTCCCAGCGCTTGAACAACGGCTCCCAGGACTGCACACTCTCCGGTCCAGTCGCCTCGCGCGTCAGAAATTCGGCAAACGCACGCAATTGCGCGCTGTCCCATCCTTCGGTCCGCGTCACCAATTGCGCCAAGGTTTTTGGCTCGGATTTATTGGGATCCAGGTACAGGCTCAGAATCTGCCGACGCTCGTCCGCATCCGGCAGATCAAGCGCAATCAAGGTGCCGAAACGGCCTGGCCGCAACAACGCATCGTCGACCAGATCGAGCCGATTGGTCGCGGCGATGACACTTACCGCGCCGCCGCTGTCGAGATCGTCCAGCTCGGCCATCAACTGATGCACCACGCGCTCGGTGGTCCAACTACCGCTGCCGCGGCCACGGGTCGGCGCGATCGCATCCAACTGGTCGAAGAAGATCAGGCAAGGCGCCAGTTCGCGCGCCAGCTTGAATACGTGGCGCACCGCTTCCTCGGATTCGCCCAGCCATTTGCTGAAGATTTCCGGCCCGCCGATCATGATGAAATTGACGCCGGCCTCTTTCGCGACCGCCTTGGCGAGCAGCGATTTACCGGTGCCGGAAGGCCCATGAATAAGGACACCGTCGCCGATGGAAATACCGTCCCGCAAAGATTGCACCAGGCAGCCTTCCAGCTCGGCCTTGGCCGCCGCCAGTCCGGCAATGTGGTCGAAGCCCTTATCCGGGACCGTTACCAGCGACGCGCGTGCAGCCGACGGGCGGCTGCGGCGCCGCGCCGCTTCGAAATCGCCTCGTTGCACGCGCAGATGTTCCGGGTCCCATTGCGACGGCGCACCGCCCGGCGGACGGTGCCGGCGCAACGCGTGCATGCCCGCTTCGCGGCACAAGGCCATCAGGTCGGCACCGACGAAACCCGGCGTGTCCGCCGCGAGTTGCGGAAGATAGGCATGCGCGGATTGATCCAGCGGCATCTCGCGCGTATGCACTTTCAGAATCTGCTCGCGCCCTTGCGCGCCGGGCGCGCCGATATACAGCTCGTAATCGAAACGTCCCGGCCGCCGCAGCGCGACGTCAAGCGCCTCCACCCGGTTAGTGGTGGCCACGACCACCACGCCATCGACCTTGTTGAGGCCATCCATCAGCGACAGCATCTGGGTCACCAGCCGCGTATCGGAATGCGAGCCGCTCTCGCCGCGCTTGGATGCAATCACATCGATCTCGTCGATGAAAATTACCGAGGGCGCATGATGCACGGCCTCGCCGAAAATGCGCCGCAGATTGCCCTCGCTCTCGCCGTAGGTCGTGCCGATGATTTCGGGGCCGTTGATGTAATAGAACTGCGCGTCCAGTTCAGTCGCCATCGCGCGCGTGAGTTGGGTCTTGCCGGTTCCCGGCGGTCCGTAAAGGATCACGCCGCGCACCGGCGGAATGCCGACCTGGCGGTAAATACCTGGGAATTGCAGCGGCAATTGCACCAGTTCGCGCAGCATCGCAATCTCGCGATCGAGACCGCCCAGTTCGTCGAAAGTGACATCGAGCGCAACGCCGGCCTTGAAGCCTTCCGGCGCATCGTCGAGGATCACGTCGGTGTCATCGGTGACCACGCCGCCCTCCGGCTGCACTTCCACTACCTTGAACAAGGTACCGGCAACCGAATGATGGAAATGCAGAAACAGCAGCGCGCCCAAGGTAACCGGGCTGCGCCGATCGACCAATTCTTCTTTCAGGTGTTCTTCAATATGATGCGACGAAGCGGTGCCGAGATCGACCGCAGGCTGCAGGCGCACTTTCCTGACCGGATGTTCGCCGGCGCGCTCGATTTCGACCCGCCCATACAAGCGGGCTTGCAGGGATTGGCGCTGGAAACGGTCGAGCCGGATCTGGCCGCTGCCGCGATCTTCTTCGCTCGGCGTATCGGCGCGCGCCAGAATATCGCGCCCGAAAGTGCCGACGCGCAGCAGATCGCCCGGCTTGATGCCGCGTTGCGCCATGACCGCCGGATCGAGGCAGACCAATGAAGCGCTGCTGGTGGCGTACTCCTTCAGCGAGGGCGCCACGGTCAGCTCCAGCGGCACGCCGATTTTAACTACGGCTTCTGTCATTTCGATTGCGCCTCACGGTATTCGGGACATGGCTGCATCTGCTCGAAACCGCCCTGCCGATCCACACCGGTGGTATGCGCCAGATTGCGCTCCATGCAAATCAAATGCACCGGCGTTGCGCCGGTATTGACATGACGGAACAGCACGCCGTCCGGCAGCACCGGCAAGGTCATCACATCGCCGCCTATCCAGTTGTGCCGCACGCCGTCGACCTCGGTATAACCCTCGCCGTCGAGGATGTAGAAGATCATGTCGCCGCCATGCCGCTGCACGCCGCTGCGGCTGCCTGCCGGGATTTCCTGCCGATAAAAAATATGCGTCTGCACCGAGCTGTAAGCGATGCACGGATGCAGATACCATTGCATCTTGCCGTGCGCATTCAATTCCCACGGCAGTTCCTCGCCGCGGATCAGCCAAGTGCCTTTCGACTGGCGCTCGCGCTGTACGTTGCGCATCTCCATCAGCCGGTCGAACAGATTCACATGCGCCAGCTGGTCGGGATGCGTGATCAGCGGTATTTGTTCGCCGCTCACTTCGGCCTTCCAGTCCAGCAGTTTCGGACCGACCGCCGTGCTGGTCGCGCCGCCGCGCAAGTCCGGCATTTCGGAGACCTGATCGATCGCATTGGCAATGTAGCTGCCGACCAGGAAATCGCGGAATGCAACCCAGCGGCAGCCTTTCGATGAATCCTTGTTCCAGTGCTGATGCGTCACGCCGCCCGGCTGGATCGGCAGCAGCAACAGATCGCCCGCCTTCCATTGCAATACCTGGCCGTTGGTTTCAGTCTCGCCCTCGCCTTCCAGCACGTAGATAATAATGCCGCCCTGATGCGTGTGACGCCCGGATTGGCGCTTGATCAATTGCTCGAACACCGACCAGCTGCTGATCGCCGTCGTCGTGATCAGCGGGTTCATATAGAACTTGATGTAACCCTGGCGCGAGACCTGATATTCCAGATCGCCGCCGCGGATCAGCAGCTCGCCGTTCTTCTGGCGCGCCGCCTTCTCCTGGTAGTAGCGCACAATTTTTTCGTACTCGGATAGTTGAATGGCATCCGGTTCTTTGACACGTTCGCGTTCCATAAATCTCCTCTAATTCATTGATTTCTGTTTGCTGCTTAATTGGGTGCTTAATCTACTTGAATGCCGATCTGGTCGACCAGTTTGCCGAACTTATCATAGTCACTATTGATCCGATCGGTGAATTGCTTGGGTGTCATCACAAACGGAACGAATTCCCCGGCCGCCTGAAAGCGCTTGCGAACCTCCGGCATCGCCAGCACCTGCGCAATATTGGCACGCAGTTTCGCCAGTACGGGTTCAGGCAATCCGGCCGGCCCGAAAATACCGAACCAGCTGGATACTTCCAGCCCGGGATAGAACTCGCTGACCGTAGGCACGTCCGGCAACGACGGCAAGCGGTGCGCGCCCGTGACCGCAAGCGCGCGCAATTTTCCGGCGCGCACGAAGGTCGAAGACACCGAACTGGTGAGCGCCGCCGATACTTCGCCGGCGATCGCCGCCGTCACTTCAGGCGCACCGCCTTTGTAGGGCACATGCACCATATCGATGCCGGCCCGTTGCTTCAACATTTCCATGCCAAGATGATGCAGGCTGCCGCTGCCGCCGGATGCATAGGCAAGCGGCGGATTCGCCTTTTTGGCGTATTCGATGAATTCCGGAAATGTCTTCACAGGCATTGAAGTGGGTACGACGAACAGGAAAGCGCTCGACGCGGCGACCATGGCGACCGGCGTGAAATCCTTCGGCGTATTGACGTGCTTCCTTTTATATAGATGCGGATTAATCGCCAATAAACTGTCGTAAGCGATCGCCAGGGTATAGCCGTCGGGCGGCGAATTGGCCAGCACTTCCATGCCAATCGTACCGTTTGCGCCGGGCCGGTTAACCGTAAAAATGGTCTGGCCGAGCAAGGGTCCCAATTTTTCGGCAATCGTCCGCGCCAGCACGTCGGGGGCGCCGCCCGGTGCGATAGGGACGATCAGCTTGATCGGCTGGGAAGGGTAGGTATCGGCGGCTCGGGCCGGATTCGCCGTAAGCACAAAGCCAAACAAGATGGCCATCGAAAGAAACATCGTGTGGACTCGTGCAGTTGTACGCATCTCTATGATTCCTTCGAGGCTGAAAGGGCTAAAGCATATTAAATATATTAATTCGCAGTGCGAGTTAATTACTCGCTGTTTAAGAATAATGCATGAACTTTCAGCCACAGTCAATTTTTAGGATATTACGTAGATAACTAAAGTAGCCCAAATATGGCTAAATTAGGCGACCTCGGTTGGTCGCCTTTTTCTTGCCAGCTTATTTCTTTGGTCGGCCTGGCGCACACGCCGCTATCGCGCCCAGGGCTAGATCGACATCGGCCTCGGTCAGATCGAGGCTAACCTCCATGTGATCGTGGACTGAACCCCTCGGGCTGGACCAAGGTAGCGAGATGAAGTGATACGCTTGTCGAGCCTTCACAAGAGGAGCGACACCATGTCAGTCAGAGGACCATACCGGCGGCATAGCCTGCAATTTAAAATCCAAGTTTGCACCGATGTTCGTAGTGGCAAAGTCGGACGCCGGGAGGCGTTGAAGATGCACAACCTATCGGCCAATCTCATGCAGATGTGGCTGACGCAGTTTGATCGCGGCGAGCTGGACCTGGAAGAAGCCGCCGCTGCGACGGTGGTCGAATACGAAGCCCATATTGCTGCGCTGGAGCGCAAGGTTGGGCAGCTCACCATGGAACTGGACCTCCTTAAAAAAACACCCCGGCTGCGACTCGTGAGCGACAACGAGACATCATCAATTGTCAGCGGCCCCAAGCCTGCTCCATTCGACGGGGATGCCAAGTGATCGACCTTCCTCGAAGCACCTACTATTACCGGCCCAGCGCTGCCGAACGGCAGATTGATGACCTGGCCCTGGTCGGCCTGATCGACGACATCCACGATGAATTCCCCGGCTACGGCTATCGCAGGGTGACGCTGGAACTCAAAGCGCGAGGACACATTGTCAATCATAAGCGCGTCGCCAGAATCATGAAGGCCCATGGCCTGCATGCCCACAGGCGGCGCCGCTTCAAACCGGCAAAAGGTTTTGAGGCCGATTTGTGTGTGTATCCGAACCTGTATCGTAACAATACCCCGACGGAGCCAGACCGCGTTTGGGTGGCAGATATTACGTATATCCGCGTCGCAGCCGGGTTCGTTTATCTGGCCGTTATTCTCGATGCCTGTAGCCGTAAAGTCATTGGCTATGCTTTGTCGCAGCAGATCGATACGCCGCTGGCATTAGCTGCATTGAATGCGGCCTACGTTGCAAGACAGCCAGCGGCAGGCACCTGCATCCATCACACGGATAGAGGATGCCAATATGCCGGCAGGCTGTATCGCGACGCATTGGCGCAGTTTGGTTTGATCGGTTCGATGAGTGCGCCGGCGAACCCTTACAATAATGCGCAAGCGGAGAGCTTTATGAAGACCTTGAGGGTGGAGGAAGTCTATCTGGCCGGCTTTGAGACGTTCCGCGACGTGGCCAACAGGTTGCCGTATTTCATCGAACAGATTTACAACGAACGGCGCATGCATTCGGCGCTTGGCTATCAATCACCGAATAAATTCGAAGCACAACTCGCTCGGCAAGCGGCTTAAATCTTGAGACCTTAATGGTCCAGCCCGAGGGGTTCATATATGGACGCCCTCAATTTGCAAGTAGTAGCTCAAATTAACAGCGGAAGGTGAGATTGCATCCATATATTCGGTCTGCTGGTACCAGCGCCCTAATGGAATTTGCCGGTTGACGCCTCTATCAGTCCAACGGACTTGTTTGTCCCAGAACCCCTCAGGCTTGGTCAACCGCGGTCTTACC
This sequence comes from Herbaspirillum sp., assembly GCA_036500325.1. GTDB lineage: Bacteria > Pseudomonadota > Gammaproteobacteria > Burkholderiales > Burkholderiaceae_D > Herbaspirillum. The sequence continues at coordinate 61,228 of DASYCG010000061.1, forward strand.
AGTTTCGCCATTACGTCGAGATACTTCTGCAATCAAAGATGGGTTACTTACGCAACACTTTATGCAGCTATTAATACAGAATCCGGGCAAAATTCCCGTCCCTTCGCCAGCAATGCCCAAGCTATCCGGGCATTTTTATTGGCCAGTGCCACGGCAACGACATTCTTGTGCCGTCTGGTCAGTATATTGGCGAGCCAACCCTTGTATTGTCCAGGGTGTCGGTCAGCATAACGAACGACCGCTCGACCGCCGTGGATGAGCAGTTTGCGCAAATAAGTGTCACCGCGTTTGCTGATGCCAAGTAATCGCTCCTTACCGCCAGAAGAGTGCTGCCGTGGAACGAGACCAAGCCAGGCTGCGAACTGTCGCCCGCTATGAAATGTTTTTGCCTCACCGATGGTGGCGACTAATGCCGTAGCCGTCAGTGGTCCGATTCCTGGAATCTGCTCAAGTCGCCGACTTTCTTCGTTTGCCAGATGCCAGCGTCGAATCGCATTCTCAATCTCTTGCGCGAGCCGATCAAGATGGCGGAAATTATCTAACAAAGTTTGGAACAATTGAATCAGAAATCCGGGCAATGCATCGTGCATGTCAGTTAATATTGACGGCAGCATCTTCTCGATATGAACGATCCCTTGCGGCATAACCATGCCATATTCGGTGAGCAAGCCGCGGATCTGGTTGGCTTGTGCCGTGCGAGCCTTCACCGCACCTTCCCGTGCCCGATGCAACGAAAGGATCGCTTGTTGTTCAATTGATTTCACAGCAACGAATCGCATCGTCGGGCGCGCGACTGCTTCACAGATAGCTTCCGCATCGCGCATATCGCTCTTGTTGCTCTTGACGTAAGGTTTTACAAATTCTGCCGGCATCAGGCGAACCTGATGGCCGAAAGCCGCCAGCTTACGCGCCCAGTGATGCGCGCCGCCGCAAGCTTCCATGCCAATTAGCGCCGGTGGTAACTTCGCAAAAAATGCGGCCATCTCGGAGCGACGCAATTGTTTGCGTAGCACGAGTTGTCCATGCCGATCCACGCCGTGGACCTGAAAGAGATTCTTCGCTAGATCGATTCCTATCGTATGCGCTTCCATGGTGGACTCCTTGGATAGTTGAAGTACCTCAACTTTAAACCTACCGCTCCCGAGAGAGGGCGTCCATACCATTAGTCCAAAAATGGGTCAAATTTCAGTGCAAAACAACATGCTGCGCCTTTTCCGATGATTGAAAACTCCTCAAGAGCATCTTCCAACGAGTCGATGTCATGTTTGGTATAGACGCAAATGCCGTCCTTCTGCCCGATAGCAACGACAGCGCCACTCGCCGGGAATACTTCTTGGCATTCGGAAAATGTTGCTTGATGTACGTCCGAATATTACTGGCGGCATCGGCGGTAATCAGGTTATTAACGGCTTGGATTACTTTGCTCATAGTAGGCTCCATCAAATGTAACCTACTATAACCAGTAATTGTTTGGCCTATAATTTGGTGCTGGATGACCGGTTTCTGGTTATGGCAAGCGACCATCGACACACATGCTGTATGTCATCAGAGCGGCATAAATGGCATCTTCACGAGCAGCATCAAGGTTAGTATTCCCTGCGCCAGCGTTCCCATGCGCAGTAGTACCTTGAAGTCGGGCCGCCTCAACGAGAGCTTTGGGGATTGCGGGACGCTGCGGGTTCTTCTGATATGCGTCGGCTTCTGCCTCGGCTTGACGCTTTTTATCTAATTTGGATAAATGAGATGTAGAAGCCCAGAACGCCACTATTCCAAGATCATGGCAAGTCGCATCAGTCTTTTCTGGGATTTTTACCGTTTCGAGTGCAAACGACTGCGCTGAACAAGCTATGCAAACGACAGCAACGAGGGCTTTCATCGGATTACTCATTAAATATTCCTGTGTTATTGGAAAAGTGAATCAGGACTTCTGGACGTAAGTTTTTACTGCAACCTCCAGAGAGTCTGCGTGCAGGCTTTTATCGCAGTCCACATCCTGTACACGGATAGAAAACGCCTCTGCAATTGCTGCGACAATGGCTATTCTGGCGACAGAACTATTTACACCTTTGACCGCGGCTATATGGCTTGCCATTTCATTGATAGATTTGGTTTCTTGGAGATCGGTAGGAAGGATGCCGAATTTTTCTTCAGCAACCATCAAGGCAATGCGCAGATACTCATCACGCTTAACCGTGTTCGACGAACTCAAAGAGATTGAGGGCTCTCGTAGGTTTGTATGCTCATTAACATCATCGGGGGTGAGTGCTAAAAGGCTTCCTCCTATAGGGTACCAAGCGCCGATAAGACTTCCCCGCATCACTTCCATAATGAGCTGTCTGTCTATCCCCTTATTGTTGGAAACGTAGTCTGCAATTTCTCCAATGCTGGATAGTGTGCGAACTTGCTGTTCATTAACTCCGTAGTCTCTTACTGCTACTGAGACAACCTGATCGTGTGCCATTGAGTAGAACAGGTTGCGGCTTTTGGCAGCCAGCCACCTACCTACAATGAAGCCTCCGATTGACGCCAAGGCCGCAGCTAACATATTGGCGATAGGGACTTCCCAAAAAGCCATCATGGCCAGCGTTTCAGGTAGGTCGTCAATGCGTAAGTAATGCAATACCCCAAAAATCGCTACAAAAGTGGCAAGCGTTAGCCATAACCCTCTTGCTGCTGGGCGATTTTCTACCCACCCGGATATGCCGAATAAAGTTGCGGGATGGGCAAAGAGCGTGTAATAAGTGCCGCCCCATAATAGAAACGTTGTAATGCTGAACCATCCATCTTCTGACGGAATACTTTTCTTCACGCGGATGAACAAAAGGAACGTGAACAATAAAATGTATGTTCCCAGCAGAATGGCGGAACCTAAGCGTTTAGAGGACATATCAATAACTTCCTAAATGAGCGGCCAAGTGTCTTTGAAGTTTGGTAAGCCGCGCCAAGCGTTTTTACCGCTGTAATAGATAGCCCATGTATCGTTCAGCCAACCGAGCGTTCTCCCCTGCCTTCGGTGCTGGAACGATATAAACATCCGGCGGTGAATACGAATCTGTGAATTCTTTGTAGCGCAGGAATACGAAGATCATGTCGTCTTCGCCGGATAGATCATCCCGACCGATAGTCCACTTCCCGCCGTTAGTTGTTGCTTTGACGCTGACGCGTTTAGTTTTCTTGGTTGTATCGGTCGGGCGATATGTCAAGATATCTATGTTCTTGGCATTGCCTAGTGTGAGGGTGGCTTCATAGCCGCGTCGGAATAACTGTTCCATGACGAAGAACTCACCGGCCATCCCAGTGGCATGACCTGAATTCCAACTGTCCTGCATAACTACCCCTTTGTTTAATTCTTCTCCCCCGCAATATTATCGGTCGGGGAAGGGGGTATCTGTCAAGTAGAATCGTGGCTTAGGGATCTGTTTGCAGCTTTCTGGACGGATGTTTTTACTGCCAAGTTGGAGCCAATTAATAACAAAAAGGGCTGCTATGTAGCCGCCCTGATTGCATTGTTTTTGCCTACTTTAGTTATCTACGTAATATCCAATTTTTAAGCATCCGATCAAACTTCGAACAACTTCCTGGCCGGGCATAAAAAAGCTGCGGCCTCTCTGTGAGAGCCGCAGCTTTGAAGGGGCTACCGGAATGAAGCAGCCGGCGCAGCGATATCACTCTGTCTTGATGCCCATCGCCTTGATTAATCGATGCCGCCAGGCCGTGCCCGGGCTGCAATGTTTTCAGGAAACGACGCAACATGACGACGCCCCGATCGGAAGTGGCAAGATGTTCGTCCGAATGAAATGTGGTTCGCCCTTGGCTGACTTGGGCTTCGTAGTCGCCAGGGAATTTTTGATGTTCTTCAGGCGTGAGCTCTTCCAATACCTGCGAGCTGCTCAAGGAAGAAGAGGAGCAATTGGCGGGAGGAACCATTCAGCAAACCGAGGGCGAATGGCCGGATGAGGAAGATGAAGCTGCCGGCGAAGAAGAAAAGCGCCCAATCCTTTTAAACGAAAGCACCGCGATCCAATTGACAACCCTGCTTCAAAAACTTCTTCAGCGATGAATTGAATACTGCGTCAAACCTTCCAGGGTATTTCGGAATAACCACAAGCCTGCACCATTCTCCTGTTCCATTATTTTTTTATAATATACAATCGATTTAACAGTTTTGATTTTGAAGAGGATGTATTCAAATGGCCAATAATAAGAAAAATGCAGGCATGGCAATCGAACCGCCG
>DASYCG010000062.1:0-24971 GCA_036500325.1 Herbaspirillum sp.
TGCAGATAAAATGCGCCGCCGTCTTCGGCAATCTTGCGTATCCAGGCGGTTTTATACGGCGTAAAGACGGAGAACGTTTGCCGCGTCTGCGTCAGGATTTCCTCTTTATCGAAGATGACCTGGTCCTTGTACAGCAGAAACCGGCGTGCGCCGGCTGCCAGCGCCTTTGCCACCAGCGCATCGCGGGCGATGGCCTGCGGTTCGTAATCCCGATTGGCAAAAACCGCGTCGACGCCGAGCGCGGCTGCCAACTGCGGTATTTCATGCCAGGCGGCTGCATGGCGCACGATCAGGCCGCATTCCATTTCGCGCAACGCAGCATCCAGCTCGACTGCGCTTTCCAGTATGAATTCAACCCGGCGATCGTCGGTAATGCCTTCGGCCTTCAATGCGTCCAGAATGTCGCGATCGAACACAAACACGCAATGCACCTGTTCGCTTTGGCGCAACGCTTGATACAGCGCGGCGTTGTCGGCGATGCGCAGATCGCGCCGGAACCAGAACAGGGATTTTTTAAAAAGTTTGCTCATGGTGACGGATGGTCATTATTGGGTTGGCTGCAGTTCGAACCAAAGGCCCGGTTCGATGAGCATAAACCATTTCGGTGCGATGCTGCCACGCACGCGGACTCATGCATGAATCATGCATTCAATGCAGCGCAACCATTTCGAAACAAAGGCAGATTGTGCTCGCGGCATGCGTGCAATGCCGTAATTTCTTCCTCGATTTCGTTGAACAGCCCGGCTAGTTTTGTCGGCGTGGCCAGTATTTGGGGCAGGCGCTTGGCGCGGATCAGCCATACATCGGAATAGCTCCGGCTGGTTGGCTGCACTTCCGCGCGGCAATATTGCGATGCCAGGCATTGCGACAGATTGCTTAGCACCACATCCAGATTGCGTGGCAGCACGTCCGCATCGAACAGGGTAAGTATTTCGATCTGCTCGCAGTGTTCATCTGCTCGAAAAAATACCGGCGTCTCCTCCTCGGCCCGGGTAGCGTCGCTTTTTCCGGAAAGTGAAATATCGGGCAGCATCAAACGTTGCGCATTTAGCGGCAATCTTGTTTTGGTGCTGAGGTGCCTACCGGCGCGCATGCCATTGGCAAGCAGACGATAGTTTTCTTGCAGGGATGTTGCGATCGGCACCAGATAGACCCGCTGAATCCAGATTTGCAACTTGGCCGCATAATCTCGACGCGCGCTCATTAGCGCTGCATCAATGCCATCGGCGCCCTCTTTGATGTCGAAAAGTTGCTTGGCAGAGTGGGTCCAGCACGATATTACCGACGCGGCCAACGGCGAGTTCCTTGCGATGTTTTGCAAGAGATAGCGATTGACCGGGAAATCGCATACCGGCGCCAGCATGGCTTTTGCCTGATGCCAACAGTCGTCGCTCAATAAAGTGTTGGTCCGGACCGCATCGCGCAACTGGGCTTGCTGGCCGATCAGAACGGCTGTCATTTCGGCTTTATGCAGTTGTTCGGCGATGAGCATGCACACTGTGCTGCCGGGCAGGAGAATAAGGCGGTGTATGTCGATTCTTAAAATCCATTGCGCGGGCTCAAAATGGATGCGGTTCTGCACCCATTCGGTTTCGTCGGCTTCCCGCAAGGCCGGTGCTGCGATGCCGACCCGATAACAATGATCGGTGATCAGTTTTTCACATTTCGAAAAAAATAATTCCGTTGCATTGCTCTGCGAAGGCAAGGCTGCATGCGCGATCAGATCACGCATCTCGTTGACAAAACGAACGCCGTGGAGCAGATCCGAAAGCCCTATGCGTGTTGCGGGAATCGTTGCGCTTTCCACAGCCTCGCTGCTGTCGGGAAGTGACGACGCGGCGGAAAGTATTGACGCTATTGGCGGGATATTAATTTTGTATTTCCTGTTAAAGATCGATAGTGCGTGGTATTTTTGCGGGAAGTCCGACCGGCAAGGCGGTCGTCTTTGGAAGCTGTGTTTTAGCCTTTTTCGGGAGCGGGGGAAAACTTGAAAATTCCATCGTCGCGTTCCTGTACTGTTCTCCCAAGGCGATGCAGCAAACCGTGCAGGACTGGCAAATTTCCAGAAGCGAAATGATGGTTATTTTTTTGATTGCATTGGGGTCCGGATAATCCGTTTGCACCCTGTAGCCCAGCATTCTCTCGGTATCGCCACCGCGCGGCTGCTCGGAAAAATTGGGTAAAAGATTCGGTAAACTCGGTAGCTGTGCGCCGAACGGCGGCATCTCTCTGGCCAGGACATAGTTCGGATTGTTCTGGATGTGATCGGGAATCGCCCTGCTGCCGGAGACACTGAAATAATAAACAGTCCGGCCATCCGCCAATTCGACCATGGCGACCGCGGTATTTCTGCTGTCGAATACCCGGATAAACTCATCGGTAATTATTTGCAGGCGGGACCTTGGCGGTGCGTATGGCGCGTGCGAGCGCTGCTGCGCCCATACCTGCTCGAAATTCAGGCCCGGAAAGATAGTGCTGAACAGATCGAGCGTCTCTCGCAACTGGGTTTCCATCGCATGCAGTTCCGCCGGGATGCCCGGTGCGTTCGGGCTCGGCGGTGAGCGTAGCGGAATGGGGATTTCGTCGAACCGGACGTCCGGCCGGTAACGCTGATAATTATTGCGCAGCAGAACCCGGAGATCGCGTGTCGCGCTGACCGATTTCATGATATCGGTCAATGCGATATTGAGCTGTTCCAGAACTGCCTGGGGAACCGTATCGATCGGCCCGCCCGTATGATTTTCAACATACGTCATCAAGGCGTTGGTGAGCACCGTGTCTTCGCCGACGCCGTTATTGCGCGCCGATCTCGCCAATGCATCCCTGAGGATTTTGCCCGCATCGCATTTGAAGATGATATCGATCAGCGTCGCTGCGGACGCGGCTCTGATATCGACTGTAAACGGTGCGCTGCGTACGGCATGTTCGGCGGTTTCCTGCCGGCTGAATTCGGCAATGACGGTTTGATCGGTGATCCTGCGCAGGGTGACGTCGATCGATGTGCTGGTTCCAGATGCGCCAGATGCCCCAAATGCGCCGAATGCAGGGATGTCGAACGCATAATAGTGTCCCTGGCTGACCTCGATCAACCCGCGCGCATCGCCGGTGGTTGAATGCAGTGAACGGAAATCCCTGCGGATGCGCGTCCGGATTTGTCTGGTGTGGGTTGCGGTGCTGATGCCGGGAACGTCCTCGCTACTCAGCGTATATTCGATCAGCGGGCGTTCGGCGGGCCCCCGGTCCAGCAGCAGGCTGGCTTCGATTTCAGCCGGTAAAGGTCTCAGCGGGGGGAAGTTGTGACGATGATCTCCGGGCGGGACTCTTGTGTACAGAATATCGTCTGCGGATAAACCGCCGACGGGCCCTCGAAACAGAACCTGATCGATAATGACGACGTTGGCGTATGTCGACGGCGCCTGATTTTCCGGAAAGAAGAACGTTACTTCCCGCCGCGGGCGTTGCACCCGTCCTTCCAGCGGCGCCATTTGTATGAATCTGTTCTCATGTTCGATCACGCGTCCCGGCTGGTTGTTTTCATCGGTGGCTTTCCTGGTGGTTTCGCAGGCTTGCGCTTTGGGGACGATTGCCGGCAGTGCGCGCTCTTCCCGGCAAAGCGGCAGATCCTCTGCATGCCGTCGAATGCTGCTCGATAATTCAAGGCTGGGTGCGAAGCTGTACAGATCGATCTGGTAATTCAGCCCATTCAAGGCGAATGCCACGATGCCTTGCGCTTCGCGCTCGGGGTCGTGTATTTGGCGCAGCTCCGTATTGGACGGGATTTTGAAGCGCAGCGCGATTTTGCCCGGCTTATTGGTGACGAGCCTCAATGGGAAAACCGCTGGCAGGGATATCGGCGCCGGGCGGTCACCGGTGATGGCCAGTTGTTGCTGGATTCGTTGCGTCGACGGATTGCGCCCCAGCATTTTGGCTATCGTACTGAAAAAGCGGTTTGAAGCGGCAGGATTGGCGATCAGCCGAACGCTGTTGCCCGGCAGGCGGTACGGTCGATTTGGATTGTCGGGTACGGGGATTACAGCGCGCCCGATGTTTTGCAGAACCGTACGCAATGTCGATACTCTCCGTTCTGCAGCGTTATCGGAAAGCTGCATTTTGAAGCGCTCGCTGGCATCCCGGACCACTTCTCGCCCGACTTTTGCATGGGTCAACGCCTGGATGTAACGTATTTTTTCCAGCCGGGATTTCAGGCGTTGCAGGGCATCGGCATCCGTGCGGCTGAAGTCGACATGGCAAAGCTGCTTCGATGCTTCCGCCGGTTGGTTCGGGATCGACTCGATGCAATAGCTGAAGGGCATTAAAGTCCGCTTCAATTGTTCTGCTGCCGCCAGGTAGATGTTGCGGTGACTGACCGTGGTATCCGACGAGGGGGGCAGCAAGACTTCCACGACTGCCTTGATGTGGGACGCCAAGGCCGGCGCAATGCCCGACGATGCCTCGAACGATATCCGGTTGAAATACTGCGTATTCATGGGCGGCTGCGGCGCATCGATCTCATCGAAATAATCGGCGTGCCTGTTCAGGACATAAGCGGCAAGTTTTTCTTCGGTGGCGTCGGCAATGCCGATGGCTTCGATCACGTTATCCAGCCGGGTCGAAACTGCGTAAAAACGGACCGCATGGTTGCGTACGGTTTTAATGATGATGCCGGTATCGGCATGGGCATCTGCAACCGATAAAGTGGCAACGCCGTTGGGCGTCCGCTTCCATACCGGCCGCAAAATAGTGAACGTATCGGTCTGCCAATCGTTGAGCATCTGTGCATCGCCATTCTTGAGAACGACATTTAATACATCGGAAAAAGCGATGGCGCGTTTGCGGTCGAATTTGTCGAACGCGTGCTCAACCAGGCGGTCCAGATGCGGCACATGCCTGCCGTTGCAAACTTTAAACTTCCAGCAGTAAGCATTTTCGATGACTTCGATGCAATCTTTCAGGTAAGAAGCAAGAACAGTCCGCTTGCCCCGGCAATCCCATCTCAGTTCGTTCTCGTCGTACATTTGATGTTGGGCGTTCGGCTTCAGACCCAGGCGCTGCAATTGGATGCGTGCAATCTCTTCGCGCGTCTTCAGCTGTTCTTGCAACACATTAATGGCCGCATTTAATCTCGGCAGCGGCGTTTTCAATGCGGCCAGCCGGTTTTCGTCCAAATAGTCGATCGCTGTCTGGATCGTCGATCCTGCATCGATCGCATGCACGGCAAGATCGATTTGACGGTTTGCGTGGGCGTACCACAGCGCCACCGGCGTTTGTATTCGCCACAATTCCGTAGCGGCAGCGTTATTGAGTTTGGCGCCGGCTGCGCTCTCGCGGGCGAAGGCGATCAGTTCCGTATGCGAGAAGCTGCCGTGATCGATGCCCGCAGCGCCGAGCATATCGATTGCCGCTTTCAAATCGGCCCATTCCAGACTTCCGCATCGCACGCCGGCTGGGGTATCGGTACGCGCCAATTCCGGATGCAGCGCAGATAGAATCAGTGAAGCTGCCCATTCGCTTGCTGCGCCGGACCACCCCAGGTGGTCATCCAACCATGATGAAAAACTTTTAGTCTCGGTTGCCATCGAGACGTCGTCGCGAATTCTGCCGAGGAAATCAAAACTGTTGAAACTGGCTTCATCGGCGGAACGTTCAGGGATGAGCAATGCGATGAGCAGGTTGCCGACGATTCGGCGCAGAAAGATATTGTCCATGCGCGCCGGCATTGTCGAAACCTCTTGAGGGAAGCCGTAGGCTTTTAGAAGCTTGCCGATCAAAGTGATTAAAGTTTGCGATAGCGGGAGTTCTCCGGCGTGAAGCGATGGCGTGGATATTCTGGCGCCTTGCAAAAGCAGCGCATGCAAATGATTGAGTGCATCGACCCGCGCAGTCTTTACTTGAGCGTGAATATGCTGCCCATCGAAAAAATCCTGCAGGCCTAATAACAGCGGCGGTGTCGGTTGCGCCGGAAGCAGGAGCGACGGGGATTTGCCGGACGGCCCGATCGGCGGCTGCTTTGGCCGGGGGCCCGGAGGGAGTTTTTGAGGTAACGGGGGGTAATCAAGGGGCGATGGGTCTTTTCTGGAAACCGTGTCGCGTTTTTCGTGCTGGTGCTGTAACTGCTGCGTGCGTTGCGATGGCGCCTGGCGTAGCCTGGTATAGCGCATTTGCTTGCCCGCTGCCGCAGCGGGAGCCTTGGTCCCTGTCGTCGAAGCAGACAGGGCGGTGCGCGAAGGTATAGGCGTAGACGTGTTTGCATACGTAGGCTGGGAATAACAAGGGGGGAAAGATTGCGTGTGGCCGATGCCCTGCATAGGATTTTTTCCTCGAATGGGCGGACCGGCAGTTTAGGCAGGGTGGTTTTTTAAGTCAAAACGATGGGCGAATATTGGTATTCGCCGCGCTATGCAGCTTATTGCGGAAGAGGGAAATAGGCGTGCGATCCGGGTATGTCTTACTGCGGTGCCAGCTTTGGCAGGCGATAAATTCGTGGGAATTATGTGTGACATATATGGGCATTTTCTTATTCAAACTTTTGATTAAGAAGCTGGCCATCATTTTTTTCGATTCAACCGCCGAGATAGGCTTCCAGCACTTTCGGATTATTCAGCAAGGCCGCGCCGCTATCGGCCAGTACGATCTGGCCGTTTTCCAGCACATAGCCATGCTGCGCAATCCGCAATGCCTGCCGCACGTTTTGTTCGACCAGCAGGATGGTCAGGCCGGTGCGGTTGATCTCCTTGATGATGCGGAAAATTTCCTGCACCATCAACGGCGCCAATCCCATCGACGGTTCATCCAGCAGCAGTACGCGCGGCTTGGCCATCAGCGCGCGCGCAATGGCCAGCATTTGCTGTTCGCCGCCGGACAGATTGCCGGCCAAGCCCGCACTGCGCTCTTTGAGTACCGGAAACAGCGAATAGACCCATTCCAGATCGAGCGCCGTTTGCGCCTTGTCTTTACGGGTGTAGGCGCCCAGCGCCAGATTTTCGGAAATCGTCAGCGTGGTAAGGATGGCGCGCCCTTCGGCGACTTGCACCATGCCGTTCTGGACGATGCGATGCGGCGCCAGGCCGGTCAGCTCGACACCGCCCAGCACGACGCTGCCGCGCACCGGCTTAAGCAAGCCGGAAATAGCCAGCAGGGAGGTGCTCTTGCCGGCGCCATTGGCGCCGACCAGCGCCGTGATTTCGCCTTCATTCAGCGCCAGATCGATACCCCTGACTGCTTCGATGTGGCCATAGGAAACGGCCAGATCCCGTACGCTTAAAATCGGTTTCGCGGTCACTGGTTTCGAGGTCACACTCATGCCGGATCTTCCTTGCCGAGATACGCTTCGATGACTTCCGGGTTGGATTTGATCTGGTCCGGCGTGCCTTCGGCGATGATGCGGCCGAAGTTGAGCACGGCGATGCGATCGCATAAGCCCATCACGAAGCGCATGTCGTGTTCGATCATGAAAATCGAAAAGCCGCGTTGTTTGATGTTGACGATTTCCGTCATCAATTCGGTTTTTTCCGCCGGATTCATGCCGGCCACCGGTTCGTCGAGCAACAGCAGTTTCGGTTCGGTGGCCAGCGCTCTGGCGAATTCCAGCTTGCGCTGCTCGCCGTACGACAAGCTGTCCGCCAGCATATCGGCCTTGTGATCCAGCCGCACCCAGGACAGCAATTCCTGGGCACGTTCCCGCGCCTGTAGTTCAATGCGTCGATATTTACCGAGATTGAGCAGCAACCCGCCAAATCCATAATTCAGATGCACATGCATGCCGACCACGACATTTTCCAGCAACGTCATTTCCTTGAAAATTCGGATGTTCTGGAACGTGCGGGCCATGCCCAGGCCGGTAATTTTATGCGGCGGCGTGTTGCCGATGTCGCGGCCTTCGAACAGGATGTTGCCGCCGGATGGCTGCAATAAGCCGGTGATCAAATTGAAGACGGTGGTTTTGCCGGCTCCGTTGGGGCCGATCAGGCCGTAGATGCCACCTTGCGGCACGTTGAAGTTTACATCCTGCAAAACTTGCAGACCGCCGAAATGCTTGCTGAGGTTCTTGAGTTGCAACATCAGGAAGCGCTCCGCTTCGTTGTGGTCGCGGCGATGGCATTGCGGCGCTGCCGAAAACTGCGTATGCGGCGCGGATCCCAGATGCCGTTCGGCAGATACAGGATCACCAGAATCAGGATCAGGCCGTTGATCGCCAGGCGGTAGTCCTGGAACCAGCGCAAGGCTTCCGGCAGCACTGCCAATATGGCGCCGCCCAATGTGGGACCGATCAGATTGCCGGTGCCGCCGAACACGGCCATGGTCAGAATTTCGACCGCGCGTTCGAAATCGTAATTGCCCGGGCCGATGGTGAAGGTGTAATGCGCATTGAGCGCGCCGGCCAGGCCGGCAATGCCGGCGCCGATGACAAAGGCCAGCAACTTGTAAGCGGCAACGTCGATGCCCATCAGCCGCGCCGCGATTTCATCTTCCTTGATCGCTTCGAAGGCCCGGCCGATCTTGGAGCGGCGCACCCGCGCCAGAAAATACAGCACCGCAATCAGCAGCAGGACGATATGCCACCACTCGGTTTTCAGCGGAATGCCGTTCAGGCCCATCGGCCCGCCGGTCACATCCATATTCAGCACGATCACGCGCACCACTTCGCCGAAGCCCAGCGTCGCCATCGCCAGATAAACGCCGGATAAGCGCAGCGTCGGTATGCCGATAATCAGCGCCACCAGCGCCGGCAGTGCGATGCCGGCGGCCAGCGCAAGCGGAAACGGCAACGCGGTCTGCATGCTGATCAGCGCCGCGGCATAGGCACCGATGCCCATGAAAGCGGCGTTCGCCAGGGACAACAGGCCGCACGACAACGTGACATAAATCGATAGCGACAACATGGCGGAGACGCCGATGCCGAAGATGACGGTGTTGTATGTGGCCCAGAACCCTTCCCACCAATCCGCCATGTCAGGCCTTTCTTTCCAGAACCTTGCCGAACATGCCGGACGGCCTGACCAATAGAATCAGGAACAATAATCCGAACGCCACCGCATCCCGGAAATCGCTGGAGATATAGGCCACCGTCAGCACTTCGGCAAAGCCGAGGAACAGGCCGCCGATCAGTGCGCCGCGGATGTCGCCCATGCCGCCCAGGATAATGACGGCGATGCCCTTATGCAGCATCGGCTGGCCCATGAACGGCGAAATGGCGTTGAACGACAAGCCGACCAGCACGCCGGCGGCGCCGCCCAGCGCAGCGGCGGCAAACGACGTCAGCAGGAACAGGCCTTCGACATTGATGCCGAGCAGATGGGCTGCTTTCGGCGATTCGGCGATCGCGCGCAAGGCACGGCCGAGTTGCGTGCGGCGCATCGCCAGCAGCAACACCAGCATCAGGATGAATGAAATGGCGACGATGCCGATTTGCAGCACCGTGACATGCAGCGTGCCGATGTTCAGGCTTTCTTCGGGAATGGTGCCGGCGGGGAAGCGCTGGTTTTCGGCGCCGAACAGGCCCTGCGCCAGATTGGTCAGCATGATGGCCACGCCGATGCTGGCGATCATCGGCGCCAGATGCGGCGCATTGCGCGCGCGCAGCGGTTTGAGGATCAGGAAGTCGACCAGCGCACCGATGCAGCCGGTGGCCAGCATCGCGCACAGCATCGCCGGATATAGCGGCATCGCCAGTTTTTCGATCAACAGCAGCGCGATGTAACTGCCGAGCATGAAGATCGCGCCGTGCGACAGATTGATCACGCCGAGTACGCCGAAGACCAGCGTGAAGCCGAGTGCGAACAGCGCGTAGACGCTGCCCAGCGACAGGGCGTTGATGAGTTGTTGTCCTAGCATGGTCTTGTTATTTTGCCGGCAGTCTCAGCGAAAGGGTACTTATAAGTGCGTATTTACTTCAGGATAACGAACTTGCCGCCCTTGGCGATATTGACGATGGCTTCCTGATCGGCGTCATAGCCGACTTCGCGGCCGGCAACGGCAGGCGCTTTGCGGAAAGCGAATTTGCCGGTCGCGCCTTCGATCTTCACGCCGGCCAGCGCATCGCGCAAAGCCACGCGGTCGTTGGCCAGATTGCCCGACAGCTTGATATTTTGCAGACCGGCGGCGACCACGTGCAAGGCATCGTAGGCCTGCGCCGAAAACTGATCCGGATCGCTGCCGAACCTGGCTTTATAAGCGGTCATGAAGGCTTTGTTGGCAGGCGTCAGGTTTTCCGGCGACCAAGGGCTGCCCATGATGGTGTTGTCGCCGGCATCTTTGGCGATGTCGAACAGCTTCGGTGAATTCAGACCGTTGCCGCCGATGAACGGTTGCTTCATGCCCAGCGCGCGGGTTTGCAAAATGATATTGGCGGCTTCTTCGGCCAGGCAGGAACAGACGATTGCATCCGGATTGGCGGCCTTGATTTTGGTCAGTTGCGCCTTGAAGTCGACATCGCCCTTGGCATACGCTTCGGTGCTGGTGACGGCGATCTTCTGCTGCGCCAGCGTGGCCTTGAACACATCGTAGCCGCTCTTGGTGAAGGCATCGTCGTTGCCGTAGATGACGGCGACTTTTTTCAGATTGAAATGCTTGACGGCGGCGCGCACGGTGACCGGCAGCACATCGGCTTCCATGACGGAATTGCGATAAGTGAACGGGCCCATGGCGGTGATGCCGTCGGCGGTGTTGCTGGTGCCGAAGACCACCACCTTGACGGCATTGGCGATCGGATCGGCGGCAAAGGCCGAGTTCGACAGGGTAGGGCCGAATACCAGCAAAACCTTATCCTGGAAAATCAGTTTCTTGAAGGTGTTGATGGCTTCTTCTTTTTTGCCTTGTTCATCATCGGCAATCAAGACCAGCTTGTTGCCGTTGACGCCGCCCTTGGCGTTGATTTCATCGGTGGCAAGCGTGAAGCCGTTTTTGATGGCGACGCCGTATTTGGCGGCAGGACCGCTCAGTGCTGCGGCGAGACCCAATTTCACATCCGCGGCAAAACTGCTGCCGGCGGCGGCGGTCAGGACCGTGCCCAACAGCAGCGCAGGCAGAATTTTTGCAAATGGGCTTATAGATGAATTCAAGGACGGGTTTGCGGGCATTATGCGGTCTCCTGGATGGTCACTGATCGAGTTCGCGGCGGATTTCGGCGATTGCCAGACGGACCTGTCTCGGCGCGGTGCCTCCGATGTGGTCGCGGGCGGCGACTGAACCTTCCAGCGTGAGTACGATGAAAATGTCGGCCTCGATCAGGTCTGAGAAGCTGCGCAATTGTTCCAGCGGCATATCCGACAGATCGCAACCCTGATCGACGCAAGCGCGCACGGCCCGAGCCACGGCTTCATGCGCATCGCGGAACGGCAGGCCCTTTTTGACCAGATAGTCGGCCAGATCGGTTGCGGTGGCATAACCCTGCAGCGCCGCGGCGCGCATCGCTTCGGGACGCACGCTGATGCCGCGCGCCATGTCGGCAAAAATACGCAAGGTGTCGCACAGCGTATCGGCGGTGTCGAACAGCGGTTCCTTGTCTTCCTGATTGTCTTTGTTGTAGGCCAGCGGCTGGCCTTTCATCAGTGTCAGCAGCGCGATCAGATGGCCGTTGACGCGGCCGGTTTTGCCGCGCGCCAATTCCGGCACGTCTGGGTTTTTCTTTTGCGGCATGATCGACGAACCGGTGCAGAAACGGTCGGCGATGTCGATGAAGCCGATGCGCGGGCTCATCCAGATCACCAGTTCTTCGGACATGCGCGAGACGTGTGTCATGACCAGGGCGGCGGCGGCGCAGAATTCGATCGCGAAATCGCGGTCCGAAACGGCATCCAGCGAGTTGCGGCAAACCTCGTCGAAACCCAGTGTATCGGCCACGCGCCGGCGGTCGATCGGGAACGTGGTGCCGGCCAGAGCGGCGGCGCCCAGCGGCAGGCGGTTGACCCGTTTGCGGCAATCGATCATGCGTTCGGCGTCGCGGCCGAACATTTCGACATAGGCCAGGATGTGATGGCCGAAGGTGATCGGCTGCGCCACTTGCATATGCGTGAAGCCGGGCATGATGGTATCGGCGTGCTGCTCGGCCAGATCCAGCAGCGCCAGGCGCAGTTCGCGCAGCAGGACGGCGATGTCGTCGATGACGCCGCGCAAATACAGGCGGATATCGGTGGCGACCTGATCGTTGCGGGAGCGGCCGGTGTGCAGGCGCTTGCCGGCGTCGCCGACCAGTTCGGTCAGGCGTTTTTCGATATTCAGATGCACGTCTTCCAGATCCAGCAGCCATTCGAACTGGCCGGCATCGATTTCGCTTTTGATCTGGGCCAGGCCGCGCTGAATTTCGGCGTAATCCTGGGCGCTGATGATGTTCTGGTGCGCCAGCATTTCAGCGTGGGCCAGCGAACCTTGCATGTCGACTTCGGCCAGACGCTTGTCGAAAAATACCGACGCGGTGTAGCGTTTGACGAGATCGGAAACAGGTTCGGAAAAGCGGGCCGACCAGGCTTCGCCTTTTTTCGATAGTTGAGCAGTCATATTGGGGTGTCTTCGGGGTTTCCGGATAATTCGCGATTATAGCAAGGGCCGGCCCCAATCTGCGCGGTGCCGTTCAGTTAAGGCGGGCTGGGACGGACTGTTGTACTCCGTTCGTGTCCCCCGGCGGCCTGCGGCCACCTCCTTTACCTCACTGCGCACAACAGTTCGCCCCAGCCTGCCTTAACTGAACGGCATTATCTAATTCAGCTCGCTCGTCAGAAACTCGAACATATCGTGATAGGCCTGGACCTTGGTTTCGGGATTGGTGCCCGAAGTGACGCCCTGGCCGGGATGCAAGGGATTCGGTACATCCAGCCTCACGTGCATAGGCATGCCGGGGGCGTCGAACTCGTGATAACTGTCCGGATAGATGTTCAGCTTGAGCTTTGCCGAAGGGGTCTTCTCGCTCAGTTCGGTGCAGGCGGACGCCGGCGCCCAGTCGTCTTCCTGACCCATCAGGATCAGCAGCGGGGCGCTGGGCTTATAGGCGACATGCGCATTGTTGAACTGGGCACAATTAGGATAAAACGCAACCGCCGCCTTGGCGCGCAGGGCGCCGCGTTCCGGCGGCAGGGTCAATGCTTTCATTACTGCCGCGCCGCCATGCGCCCAACCCAGCAAAACGATGCGGTCGGGATCGACGTCATCCTGGGTGGAGAGCCAGCGCAGCGACGCCTGGACGTCGCGCGCGCGTTCGGCGGTGCTGACGTTGCGTTGTTGCAGCGATTCGGTGCAGATCGAGCTTTTGCCGCGTGGGGTAAGGCTGTCCGGCAACAGTACGTTGTAACCGGCCTTGCGCAGTTCTCTTGCCATGGCCACGGTTCGCGGCGTGAGGACATTATTGCCGTTGCCGGTTCTCACGATGCTATACAGGCCGCCGCAGCTATGCATGGCGACGATGGTGGGTTTGCGTACTTCCTTGGTAATGGGGACGGCGCGCACCCAGATGGCGCTCAGCGATATGGGTTTGCCGCCTTGCGTGTCGCTGCTGTTGAAGGCAACTTTTTCAGCTTGAGGGCGCGGCGGGGTTGACGCTGTCGAAGCGGATTGCGGGGCTGACGGGGAAGCAGGCTTAGAAGAAGAAGGTTGCGGGGCAGATTTGGCGGCGTTTTGACTGCCGGGTTTGGCCGGCACTGGTATCGGCATCGCCATGACGCCGGATTTTGCCTGTGCTTGTCCCGGGGCGCTGTTAAGCGACAGGCAAATCGCGCCGGCTAAAAGCAGCGTTTTGATGGTTGGTGCGTGCATGATTCTCCCCCAGAGATGCGCCCGGTATATTAGCGGTAACGGCTTTTGCACCAATTTCTGAAGCAATTTCCATGTTTGATGGAAAAAATAGTTGCGGGATAAGGGGGAGGCTTGCTTAAAACCGTACGGTAATGCCGGCGCCGAACTGATGTTTGATCGCGGCATTGTTCAGGCCGAATTTCATGCCGGCGTCGAGATCGAGATTCTTGTGCGGGGAATAAATCAGGCCGGTTAGGGCATAGGCCGGGTTTTGCTTATTGGAAATATCCGGGTTGCGTGCCACGCCGACATCGCCTACCACCTTGAGCTGAGGCAATACTTCATAAGTTGCCGCTGCGGATGTTGTCCAGAGCATGCGGCGGTTCTCGTCTTGCACGTCCTGCGATTTGAAGCGATTGGTGCTCAGGCCGAGGTTGTAATGCAGCGCCAGGGGGCCGTTGAAGTGGGAAACAATTAGCAAAGTAGTAAGGTTATTGCGGCCGCTGCCGAAGCCTTTTTCGTCATTGGCATTGGCCATCGAAACCGACGATTTGAACGCGATGCTGGTATCGCCGCTTTCCAAAAAGCGCCATTTCAATCCGAGCGAGGTGTCGCCGATGCCGCGCGGAGCCGATACATTCAACGGCTGATCTGCAAACAGATCCAGCGTATCGGTCAGGCCATAGGTATAAGTGACGTCGCCGGCGGTTTGTGCGCTGTCGTCGCGGGCGGTGGCGCGATCGCTGTTCATTTCCAATTGATTATTACCGGCGCCCTGCGTGCCGGTGTCGTCGGTGACCAGCGGATGGGCCGCCATCGCCGATTGCATGGCGACTGCCAGCAACAACGGCGCTGCGAAGGGTGTTGCGAATCCGATTTTTTTTGTCAGCTGCAAAGTCATTCCTTTTAATTTGACGTGAATTCGACACCGAATAGGTGCCGGTGAAAAACACCGGTTTATATAGCGGTAGCTATGGCGGGCGTTAAGCTGGCTGCCGGGTTGGCGAGTACAGGGTGTATCGGGATGTGTTGCTTTATTCGAAAGTTGGCGAAGTATAAAAGCTTAAACGTGCTCCGACAATGCTTCGATCCGGGTTTATTTTTTTGTTGTTTTGATTATTGTTATCAACGAATAAAGTATGGAAAAACGATTGCGTAAAAGTATTAAATATCTTGCGCGGGCGATAACAACGTCTTATCTACGGATGCCCATTCCTGATGATTCGGCAGCGGTGCTTTGGAGCGGGTAATCGGACGCCATGCAGGCAGACTTGCAAGTCTGGCATTGAGGTCAAGAAAGTGCCGTTGCGCGGCCGGCAAGTCTATATCGTGATAAATCGCATCGACCGGACATTCCGGCACGCACATCGAGCAATCGATGCAAAGTTCGGGATCGATCACCAGAAAGTCGGGCCCTTCGCGAAAACAATCCATCGGGCAAACGTCGACACAATCGGTATGTTTGCAGCGCAGGCAGGAAGCGGTCACAACAAAGGTCATAGGCGTCGCAATAAATGGTGAACGTGTCCGTAATAAAACAGTCACAAACCGGCTGCAGTTGTGGCCGTCCAGTGCATAATGCGCGGCGATTTTAGCATCGGAAGCGGACTTGCGCGGACGATACCTGCGCCGTTGCGTCATCGGGTAGACTAGACAACCATCTTTGTTGTTTTATTGATTAAATTTCTGATTGCCGTAAAAATGAGCTCCGCGCCACTGGCTGAACGCCTCCGCCCCCGCACCCTGGATGATGTCATCGGCCAGCAGCATTTGCTGGGCGAAGGCAAGCCCTTGCGCCTGGCATTTCAATTGGGACAGCCGCATTCGATGATTTTGTGGGGCCCCCCCGGTGTCGGCAAGACCACGCTGGCGCGCTTGATGGCGGATAGTTTCGATGCCGAATTCATTGCCTTGTCGGCGGTGTTGTCCGGTGTCAAGGACATCCGTGAAGCGGTCGAGCGGGCGCAAGTCATCAAGGCCAATTCAGGCCGCCGCACCATCTTGTTCGTCGACGAAGTGCATCGTTTCAACAAGAGCCAGCAAGACGCCTTTCTGCCGCATGTGGAAAGCGGTCTGTTCACCTTTATCGGAGCGACCACCGAAAATCCATCGTTCGAAGTCAACGGCGCGTTGTTATCGCGCGCTGCCGTATACGTATTGAAATCGCTGACGGAAGAAGACCTGGATGCCTTGCTCCAACGCGCCGCGGTGCAGGAACTGGGCGGCCTCACGTTCACCGATGAGGCCAAGGAAACCCTGATTGCCAGTGCCGATGGCGATGGCCGCAAGCTGCTGAATAATCTCGAAGTGGTGGCGAGCGCGGCACAGGCCAAGGACGTGAAACTGGTCGATTCGTCCTTGTTGCTGGAATGCCTGGGCGATACGCTGCGCCGTTTCGACAAAGGCGGCGATGCGTTTTACGATCAGATATCGGCGTTGCATAAATCGGTGCGCGGCTCCAATCCGGATGCCGCACTGTATTGGTTGACGCGCATGCTGGACGGCGGCGTCGATGCCCGTTATTTATCGCGCCGCATCGTGCGCATGGCCTGGGAAGATATCGGCCTGGCCGATCCGCGCGCCATGCAGATCGCCAACGATGCCGCGGCGACCTTCGAACGGCTGGGCTCGCCGGAAGGCGAACTGGCGCTGGCGCAGGCGGTGATCTATATGGCAGTCGCGGCCAAGAGCAATGCCGGCTATATGGCCTATAACGCGGCGCGTGCCTTCGTGTCGAAAGACAAATCGCGCGGCGTGCCGGAACATCTGCGCAACGCGCCGACCAAACTGATGAAGCAACTGGGGTACGGCAAGTTATACCGTTACGCGCATGACGAACCCGAGGCCTATGCCGCCGGCGAGACCTATCTGCCGGACGGCATGGCCGAACCGCACTGGTACCAGCCGACGCCGCGCGGCCTGGAAAGCAAAATCGGCGAGAAACTGGCGCATTTGCGGGCGCTGGACCGTGCTGCCGGGAAAGACGACGAATAAAAGCCCTGTAAAGAGATGCCGGAGATAAAGCCCGGCTTTTACAGGGAGCCTTGGTACAATCCGTTTTGACGTTTTTTATAATCTGGCCAATATCTCATTCTCATGATCGACATTCAATTACTTCGCAAAGACATCGATACCGTTGCCGCCGCATTGGCGACCCGCAAGTTTGTGCTGGACACCGATGCCTTCAATGCGCTGGAAGCGGAGCGCAAGCAAATTCAAACGCATACCGAAGATCTGCAAGGCAAGCGCAATACCTTGTCCAAACAGATCGGCCATTTGAAGAGCAAAGGTGAAGATACCGCGCCGGTGATGGAAGAAGTGGCCGGCATCGGCGATGCGCTGAAAGCCTCCGCCGCGCGGCTGGAGCAAGTTCAGTTGCAGCTCAGCGAATTCATGTTGTCGGTACCGAATCTGCCGCACGCATCGGTGCCGGTCGGCAAGGATGAATCGGCCAATGTCGAATTGCGCCGGGTCGGCACGCCGCCGAGTTTCACGTTCGAGGTCAAGGATCATGTCGATGTCGGCGCCGGGCTGGGCCTGGATTTCGATGTCGCGGCCAAACTGACCGGATCGCGTTTCTCGGTCATGAAGGGAGGCATTGCCCGGCTGCATCGCGCGTTGGCGCAATTCATGCTGGACACCCATACCGGCGAGCACGGCTACACCGAATGCTACACACCCTATATCGTCAATGCCGATTCGCTGCGCGGCACCGGCCAGTTGCCGAAATTCGAAGCGGATTTGTTTGCGGTTAAAAAAGGCGGCCAGGAAGGCGAGGCCGAAGGCGCTGCGCTGTACCTGATCCCGACTGCCGAAGTCCCGCTGACCAACCTGGTGCGCGACGAAATCCTCGGCGCCGATGCATTGCCATTGAAGCTGACCGCGCATTCGCCGTGCTTCCGCTCGGAAGCCGGCAGCTACGGCCGCGACACGCGGGGCATGATCCGCCAGCATCAATTCGATAAAGTCGAAATGGTGCAGATCGTGCATCCGGACACCTCCTATGAGGCGTTGGACCAGATGCTGGAACATGCCGAAAATATCCTGAAAAAACTCGGCCTGTCGTATCGCGTCATTACGCTATGCACCGGCGACATGGGTTTCGGCGCTGCCAAGACTTACGACATCGAAGTCTGGCTGCCGGCGCAAAACACCTACCGCGAAATTTCATCGGTATCGAATTGCGAAGCGTTTCAGGCGCGGCGCATGCAGGCGCGTTTTCGCAATGCGCAGGGCAAGCCGGAATCGGTGCATACGTTGAACGGATCGGGTTTGGCGGTCGGCCGCACCCTGGTTGCGCTGCTGGAGAATTTCCAGCAGGCAGACGGCAGCGTGGAAATCCCTGCTGCCTTGCACCCTTACATGGGCGGTCTTACACGCTTGCAAGCGGCAGTTTGATTGCCGGCATCGGCGCCGTCACTGGCGCCGATGGTTCCAGCGGTTCGATAATCGTCGCCGTTTTACGTTGTTCGATGAACAGCGTATTACCGGCGATTTTTTTTGCCAATTTTTTGGCTCTGGTCGCTGCCGAGGCAATCTGGTGCGGCGACGTGTATTGCAGAGGTTCGACCCTTACTGCGCCGATCGACAAGCTGACCAGCGGGTGGAACACTTTATTGCCGCGCCGGTCCTCGCTGAAATAACCACCTCTGAGACGATCTTCTTCGTTATAGCAATCCTGCATGCCATCCCGGAATGCATCGAGAATCGCCTGGCAGCGCTGCTCCCAATCCTCGCTCTGAAACATGATCAGGAAATCGTCGCCGCCGATGTGGCCGAGAAAATCCTGGCTGCTGTCGACGTGCTTGCCGAGCAGCCGGCCGGTCATCTGGATAATGTCATCGCCTTTGCGATAACCGTAGACATCGTTGAAGGGCTTGAAGTGATCCAGATCGCAATAGCAGATGCAGAAGCGCACGCCGCTTTGCAGCAGATGATCGATATGTTCATTGATCGGCACATTGCCCGGCAACTGCGTGAGCGGATTGGCATAACGCGCTGCATCGATCTGCATGCGCGTGATTTCGCGCAACAGATCGTGGCCGGTGCCCATGCCCAGATACTTGCCTTCGTTCGTGATAATGAAACCGTTCGCCAAATGATGCGATTCGGCCTCTACCAGCATATGGCTGAGCTCCTGCAGGCTTGCATGCTGATCGGTCAGCAGCGGGTGCGGGTCCATGAAAAAAGTACATGATTTGCGGCCGTACAACTCACGTCCGTATAAACGCGCAAAGCGCTCCACCATGGCATAGCGATTGATCAGGCCTACCGGCATGCCGTTGTCCACCACCGGAATGGTTTGCAAGGCCGAATCGTTGACGAACATCGCATAGACTTCATCGTTATGCATTTCCGGTGGAATCGGCTCTACCACGCGGAGCAATTTCAGCACCGTCGCGTTCTTTTTCCCGACGGTGCCCTTATACGGATCGGTAGCCACTTTTTCCCGGCGCAGCGTTTTAGTCAGCTCCGAAGTGATCAGCAGCGGTGGATTGGCATTGGGGCGGGCGATGTGATAACCCTGGCCGCAGGCGATTCCCAGATCGCGGATGGTCAGCAATTCGGCCTGGGTTTCAATGCCTTCGGCGATCACGATACAGCCGGTTTGCAGCGCGATCTGCTGGATCGATCGGACGAACTGCAATTTCATCGGATCCAGATTGATGCCCTGGATGAAATGCATATCGATCTTGACGTATTCCGGCCGCAGCTCGGACCACAGGCGCAGGCTGGAAAAACCTTCGCCGAGATCGTCGATTGCAATCTGGAAGCCCATTTTGCGATAGTGCATTGCGGCCTTGCGCAGCACTTCGTAGTCGTAAGTCGGCTCGTTTTCGGTCAGCTCGATAATGATGCGGCGCGGATTGAGGCCGATCTCCTGCAGATAGCGCAGGGTTTCGCCGAGGCGCGCTTCGGGCTGGACCAGAGCGCCCGGGCTGACATTGAGGAACAGGCTGCCTGGCAGATCGGCCTTGGCAAACTGCTCCATCACGATATGGCGGCACAAATGCTCGACCTCGACCGACAGATTATGCAGGCGCGCGACTTTGAATAATTTAAGCGGGGAGTGCAGGGGGCTATTGGACGGGCCGCGGATCAGCCCCTCGTAGCCGATGATATCGCCGCTATGCATATCGATAATCGGCTGAAACAGCGCGTTCAGCAGGCGTTGATCGATGATTTCATGCAGGCGGGTCAGCATCTGTGGATCTCCGTGATCGGACGTGGCTACTGCATCATCCGCGTCCATTGCGGCAGCCGGCGCAATAGGGACGGCCCGCATGAGAGTATTTCTTCCTGCGAATGGAACCATGATGATATATACCGATTACGATCGATCGGAGATGTTGAATGTTTTCGGGATGGTAAAGTACATTTATGACAACATTGTGATGTGTTTTGGAACGGCAAAAGGTGGGGAATCTTTTGATTTGATCTTTGCGAATAAAAATACATCTGCTATACTCGTGCGCTTTGCTGCTTTCAGGGTAGTAAAAGACCGAATCAGGAGAGGTGGCAGAGTGGTCGAATGCGCCAGACTCGAAATCTGGTTTAGGTGAATGCCTAACGTGGGTTCGAATCCCACCTTCTCCGCCAGTATTGCCCCAAGCCCGCTCTGGGCTTGGGACCCAAGCTATATCAAGAAGTGAAGGAGCCCCGTGTGTACAAAAGCGCGCATGGATGCTTATCTCACACACCGCTCGGACAGCAAGTCCGCTGCTTATTACATTCAATATCCCGTTCCTAAAGATGTTCAGCCGCTTCTCAGTGGCCGGCGTTACGAACGTCGCACATGTGGTACGTCCGATTTGAGCGTTGCTCGCCGTGTTGCAGCCGCGTTAGTGGCTAGTTGGGAGTTGGACTTCGCCGAAAAAAATGAGCGCAATGCCCTTGGTTCAGACATGCTTGAAATGCCGAGTGGGCAAAAGGTTGAGTCTGATGAGCCTTATATGCTGCCCGCAGTTATGCCTATGCCGGAACCTATCGGCCACGTTCTATCGGTGAAGGTAAGCAGCGGGTCTGTTTCCGTCCATTCGTCGTAGTTGGCCGATGAGATGACTACAGCGTGACGACTTTTGAATTCGCCCCATTCTTGGCCGCTAAGGCCGGCGAACACGGTCGCAACAGGTGGCGAAGATGTTATGCCAGTGGAGTTGGCACGAGGCCTTCCATTAATGAAAAAATTGGAGTCGCGCCCCATCGGTGGGGTGGGCACCACGTAAATCACATCATCTGACTGAAATGATAAGTCGACGATTGGCCCCTTGATCCAGATTCAGTAGCTCGGCAGGGGCGCCGATTCCTTGGTTTAGATGCAAAAAATCGGTGGCGTTGCCGCTCATACCGATTAACCGGCCCTCTTCAAATACAAGCAATGCGCCATGCGGCTGAATGTAACCGGGGATGTGAATTGGCTCATCGGCGCAGTTGAGCAATGAAACAACATTGCCTTCAGCCGCCGTGCTGGAGATCGGCATCTGGTTCTCTTGTTGGGTAACGACAACCAGGATTGGCCAATCGGGCTTGCGCAGAGTGCGCTTGGAGGGAAGCACTTCACCCTAACACAGAAGCCCGCGCGGGTTGCCGCAATCATTCAGGATGTTATGGAGCCCGAGTTGATTTTCCATTATTAACGCCTATTTCGGCGCGGAGTGCCGAATGCTTCTTTGGCCCGCGTCGGCGATATTTGTTATTGCATTTTATTTCTAATATACGTCTTTTGAATATTTTACATTTCAACAAAATTGAATCGCTGATGTATCTGTATTCAATAAAAATCCCCTTGCCTAAGAGATAATTATGCCTAAAATGAAGAAAATTTTTAAAAATTAAATGTATCGTGATACATCACGAGCTTGAATAATTTTGTTTATTGATGTTTAATGATTCCATGTTGAATATGACCATTCCCCCCAAAACCACCGGCAATCTCCTGCTGCGCGAATCGGTGTACGAACAGTTGCGCGCCGATATCATCAAGTGCCGCATCCTGCCCGGCAGCGACATTCGCGAGGCGGCGCTGGCCGAGCGTTTTCAGGTCAGCAAGTCGCCGATCCGCGATGCCCTGATGCGCCTCGAGCGCGAGGGACTGGTGATCACCATCCCCCGCCAGGGCTATCGCGTCACGCCGATTTCGCTGGCCGATGTCGAAGACATGTTTCATCTGCGCGCCGCCCTCGAGCGCGCCTGCATGGAACGCATCGTGCGCCGCGCCAGCAGCGAGGAGCTGGCTACTCTCGACCCTTTCCGCGAATTCGATCCCGGGCACTGGGAGGCCGGTTTTGTCGAATACAACCGCGCGTTCCACCGCCACCTCGCGCAATTAGCCGGCAATGCTCGCATGCGCGACCATTTGGGCGACCTGATCGACCAAATGGAGCGGGCGGTCTTGGTCAGCATCAACAACATCAAGCACGGCAATCCCGCCACCGTGGTGGCCGAGCATTGCGAACTCATCGATGCCTTGCAGGAACGCAAATCCAAGCGTGCTGAAAAAATTGCAGAAGATCACATCAATGCGGCCGCCAAGCGCGTGACCAATGCCGTTTCACTCATGGTCATTCGCCGCTAAACCCTCACCCCAAGGAGACAGAATGCCCAACAATAACGACATGGCAGCAACGCAGCAGGACGTGGCGGTGCACGGCCTTTTCATCGACGGCAAGGAAGTTCCGGCCAGCCGCAGCGAGTTGATCGATGTCATCAACCCGGCCACCGGCGCCATGCTGGCGCGCATCGCCCACGCAGGCGACGACGATGTCGATCGCGCGGTCAAGAGCGCGGCGAGGGCCTTTGAAAGCGCCGAATGGTCCGACATGCCGATCCGCACCCGCGCCAAGCTGATCCACAAACTGGCCGACGTCATGGAAGCGAATATCGAGCAGTTCTATCGCCTTGAAACGCTCAACAACGGCCGCTCGCTCAACGAAACGCGGGCGCAGGTATCGCGCCTGCCGGAGTTCTTGCGCTATAACGCCGCGTTGGCGGTCTCGCGCCGCGACGCCGTCATTCCGGTCGACGGCAATTACCTCAACTACACTCTGCGCACGCCCATCGGCGTGGTCGGCAATTCGACGCCGTTCAACCATCCCTTGATGATCTTGATGAAAAGCCTGGGGCCGGTGCTGGCCTCCGGTTGCACCACGGTGGTCAAGCCGTCCGAATACACGCCGCTGACAACCCTGCTGCTGGCCAGGATGTTTGTCGAGGCCGGCCTGCCGCCGGGCGTATTTAACGTCGTCACCGGCCTCGGCCCAACCGCCGGCAAGGCACTGGCCGAACCCCCTCTGCTCGACAAGTGGGTGCTGACCGGGGGCACCGAAGCCGGCCGCATCACCGGCGCCTCGGCCGGCAGCAATTTCGCCCATCAGACGCTGGAACTGGGCGGCAAGACGCCGGTGCTGGTGTTCGACGATTTCGATGTCGGCCAGGCCGTCAACTACGCGGCTTTCGGCGCTTTTGTCGGCGCTGGCCAGACCTGCATCTGCGGCAGCCGCCAGATCGTCCATGAGCGCGTGTACGACGAATTCGTCGAAAAACTCGCCGCCAAGGCCAACTCCATCCGCATCGGCAATCCGATCGATCCGCTGGTGCAGTTGGGACCGGTGGTGTCCGCGCGCCAGCAGCAGCGCATCCTCAACTACATCCGCATCGGCCGGGAAGAAGACCGGGCGCGGCTGGTGGCCGGCGGCAAAGTGCCGTCCGATCCGTCGCTGGCGAACGGTTTTTTCGTGGAGCCGACCGTGTTTGCCGATGTCACCCCTGACATGCGCATCTTCCAGGAAGAAGTGTTCGGCCCGTTCGTCTCCGTATCGAAATTCTCCACCGAGGCCGAAGGCATCGCGATGGCCAACGATTGCCAGTTCGGCCTGGCCGGCGCGGTGCGCACCAAGGACGTCACGCGCGCCCACCGGGTTGCCGCCAAGCTCAAATGCGGCATCGTCTGGATCAACGACCACCACCGTCTCGATCCGGCCTCGCCGTGGGGCGGGGTGAAGGATTCCGGCATCGGCCGCGAGTGCGGCACCGAATCGTTCGACCAGCACTTCGAGACCAAGAGCGTGATGGTGCGCCTCGACGACACGCCGTTCGACTGGTACAAGGACACGGCCAATCAGCCGCGCCTGAACTGATCCGAATGCATGCGGCGACGGCGACATGCCTTTTTCCGAAGGCGTGTCCGCCGGCACGCGGCTGTACACGCCGCGCCGTTTCGGTTTCCTGATTTTTATCGCTTGCGGGCAGCACGCGTGGGTTGTTTGCCGCCTGTTCCGCTTGTCGTGACCGCAGTAGTTCCATCAAAAAAGCATTATAAAAATATCCACGGAGACAAAAATGACCAGTACCGTAAATGCAGGCGGCCGGCTCGACCGGCTACCGGTTTCATCCTTCCACCGCCGCATCATGAAGCTGATCGGCATAGGCATGTTCTTTGACGGCTTCGACATCTACATCGCCGCCAACGTGCTCGGCGCCACCTTGCACAGCGGCTTTTCTACCTTGTCGCAAAATGCCCTGTTCGTCTCGGTCACCTTCATCGGCATGATGATCGGCTCCTTCGTCACCGGTTTTCTCGGCGACCGCTACGGCCGCCGCTTCACCTACCAGTTCAACTTGCTGCTGTTCGGTATCGCCTCGATCCTGGCCGCTTTCGCGCCCAATATGAGCGTGCTAATCATGCTACGCTTTCTCATCGGCATCGGACTGGGCGCGGAAAATGTCGTCGGCTATTCGACTCTGACCGAATTCGTGCCCGCCAAGGTGCGCGGCAAGTGGCTCGGTTTCATGGCTGTGTTCGTCGTCTCCGGCCTGCCGGTGGCGGCGTTGCTCGGCACCTATATCATTCCGCATTTTTCATGGCGCGCAATGTTCATCCTCGGCGGCATCGGCGGGCTGGTTGTCTGGTACATGCGCAAATCCCTCCCGGAGTCGCCGCGCTGGCTCGAGTCGGTCGGCCGCGGCGCCGAAGCCGAAGCGCTGATGCAGGCCATCGAAGCGGAAGCATCGGGCGGCACGCCCTTGCCGCCGCCGGCCCCGGCGGCGGCCAAGCTGCCCTCGCGCAGCCTGGCAACCCTGTGGAGCCCGCCGCTGCTCAGCCGCATGATCGTCGGCTGCGTTTCGCTGATCGTCATCAATACCTTGCTGTATGGTTTCATTACCTGGCTGCCGACGTTTTTCGTCAAGCAGGGCCTGACGATCGCCACCTCCTTTCAGTATTCAATGCTGATGTCGATCGGCGCACCGGTCGG
>DASYCG010000063.1:0-19461 GCA_036500325.1 Herbaspirillum sp.
AAAAAAAGGGAACGATCGAGCATTTTGAACATGAGCATCTCACGCCACAGGCTATCGGCGAGATGGCAAGCAAGGCTGGTGTGAAGATGGTGGTTCTGACGCATCTGCCGGCTTCGGATAATCCGGATGATGATTTTTCCCGTTATGGGCAAGAGGTGAAAAAATATTTCAAGGGGGACGTTCGCGTTGCCAAGGATTTGATGGAATTCTAAATTGGAGGGGGCTTGTGTTCGCGTTACGAATACATGCGTTATAAAAAAAGATTGCAAATTCAGTTTGCAATCTTTTTTTATTTTCGTTGGCTGCGAGGAAAGCGAATAGCCGGCCTATGCAACGGCAATGATACCTAGCCGTAATGCTGCTATAGCGTTATCGGCGTCACTACCTGCCAGCACGTATCCGCGCTCTATCAGCTTGCAAGTATAGTATTTGTTATACATGAAGGCCCAGATGAAGCCGATGAAAAAAGCGCCTATGCCGAGCGTCATCATGGCAATAATGACGTATATGACGAAGCCGCCAATGAAGGTAATAAAGTCACCACGGAATAGTGCGGGGATAAAGCCGAAAAATAATGTGGTCCAGGAAAACCCGTAAAAACCATCTTTTATGATCCCGGTCTCTTTATGCTTTAGTGCGATACGAACTGCCATCGTTATTCCCCTTGTTGTTATTGATATCGGTTTTTGGTTTTTGTTGATTGTCAGCGGGATTGATTATAAGCAGTTCCAACTGCTTCCAGCCAGCCTAAAACGTCAGCCAAATGCCAAATAGCAGCGCTACCTTCGTGAACGGGGATTGGAAAGGTTGAATAGTTAATCATGAGCTTGCGCAGATTTTGGCGACTCATTCCGGTCATCAAATAGACTGGAGGGCATTAATGTGAGACCTTGCGCGGCGCTTATTGCTGTTCTTCCCGTGCCAACTCACCCAATAACCAGTTCCTGAAGGCGACGACCTTTTCGGAAGGCGCAACGCTGGCGGGATAAACCAGATAGTAGGCGCAACTGCTTTTAGCGACTAATTTTAATGGCTGGACCAACTGTCCGGATTTTAATTCGTCTTGAACCATAAGAGGATCTACAACAGCAATGCCTAATCCCGATTTGGCTGCCTGAATCAGTAAATTCCGGGTTTCCAGCACCAGGCCTTTTTGCCCTTGAAGCTCGGGCATTCCCGCCGCGTAAAACCAGGCGTCCCATCCTTCCAGACGGTTTTGCGTATCCAGACGCGACCGTGCATGCAACAACTGATGGTGGAGCAGATCGGTGGGTATTTCCAATGGTTTTGCTGCATTGATTGTCTCAGGCGCCGCTACAACAATCAGGCTTTCATCCCGGAGAAACTCCGAGATCATGCCAGGGCCGCCCTCGCGTCCATAGTAGATGGCGCAATCAATTTCGTCACTTTCAAAATTAATCGGTTTGGTCGATACGCGAATCTCAATGCGTGCGTAATGCTTTTCAAAGCTTGCAAATCTTGGCAAAAGCCAGTGTGTTGCGAACGTCGGCAATGTGTTTACAACGAGTGTGTTATTTGTTTCTTCACGCATGCTGACCCGGTCGATCGCCTTCGATACCTGCATTAAACCGGCATCGACATCGCCATGTAGATCCTTGCCGGCTTTGGTGAATGCCAAGCCGCGTCCGGTACGGGTAAATAACTTGATGCCTAATTGGATTTCCAGGCGCTTTAATTGATGACTCAGTGCTGAAGGCGTCAAGTTCATTTCGGCGGCTGCGCGCCCGAGATTCAAGTGCTTGCCTGCCAACTGAAAGCTGCGCAGGTAATTTAGCGGAGGCAAGGCGCGCATGGCATCCCTAGTGATTTAAAAGCAAAAAATACGCTGGCAATCATATCGGTGATATGACAAAAATTCAACTCTGTATCGACAAATGGTCGCTTTTCCATTTATGCCGGCCGGGTTAATCTGCGCTGGCGGCATAGCGACCGCCCATCAACATATTTTTCAAAACGGCTGCAGCTTTGCTTCGTATGGGCTGACACCGATTTGATGCTGAAATCCACTTTTCGGCATGTTGTTGGCTTCCAATAACTGTCGGAGACATCATGACCCCAAGGCATTTCATCGTAAGACTGGTTTGTTCGCTGCTGCTGTTTGCCGGAGCAAGCGCGACCTGCGTCGCAGATACGGACGTGATTCGCGTTGGCATTACCAATACAAGTAGCGACGTCGGGTTTTATATAGCAGACAAAAAGGGCTATTTCAAAGAAGAAGGCATTACGGTCGAGCTCATCAAATTCGACTCGGCGGCAAAGATGATCGCCCCGTTGGGCGCCGGTCAACTTGAAATCGGCAGTGGATCGGCCTCTGCGGGGTTGTACAACGCGGTGGCGCGCAAGATCGATATCAAGATCGTCGCCGATAAGGGGTCGACACCTCCCGGTTATGGCTATCAGCCGTTACTGGTGCGCAAGGATTTGGTGGAAAGCGGGCGG
The DNA here is from genome assembly GCA_036500325.1 of Herbaspirillum sp. Classification (GTDB taxonomy): domain Bacteria; phylum Pseudomonadota; class Gammaproteobacteria; order Burkholderiales; family Burkholderiaceae_D; genus Herbaspirillum. Next base: position 2,461 of record DASYCG010000063.1, read on the forward strand.
TACAAGGAGTTGAAAGACTTAAAAGGATTGAAGATTGCGGTCAGTGCCGCCGGCAGTGCATCTACATCGACGCTTCATGAAGCAGTAAGCCAGGGCGGACTCAAGGATGGCGATGTGGAATCTGTGTACATGGGTTTTCCGCAACAGGTAATGGCATTGCAAAACAAGGCTATCGATGCGGCATTCACAGGTGAGCCGTCAGCAACCAAAGCGGTACAGATGGGATCTGCGATACGGATTATGGGAGATGACGTCATCTACCCTGATCATCAGGTTGGCGTCGTACTTTACTCGGGAATATTTGCCAAGGAACGCACTGAGAGTGCAAAGCGTTTCATGCGCGCCTACTTGCGTGCCGTGCGCGACTATAACGACGCTCTCAAGGATGGCAAGCTCAACGGTCCTAGAGCGGAAGAAATAATTGCCATCCTGACTGAATATACCAACATCAAGGATCCGGCCGTGTACCGGGCGATCAGCCCTCAAGGGTGCAATCCGGACGGCATCGTGCATTTGCCGAGCCTGAAAAAGGATCTGGCATTTTTCAAGGAAAAAGGCGAGGTGAAAGGAACGGTCAGTGTTGATGACGCATTGGACGGTTCCTTTGCCAAGGCAGTAGCGAAGGAACTTGGACCCTATAAACAAATGCCGGCCAAGTAATAGGGTCGCGAAACCGTTGCCGATGGAACGCGTTGTATAGATATCAAGGTAGCGGGTAATTTATCAGGAGAATAGTAATGATGAAGAAAGAGCAGAACGATTTGTTGACGCAGACTGGACCGGGAACCCAAATGGGAAATCTGTTCCGTCGATATTGGCTGCCTGCGCTGTTAAGCGAAGAATTGCCTGAGCGGGATTGCCCGCCGGTGCGCGTCCAATTGTTATCGGAACGGTTAATTGCGTTCCGGGACTCTGATGGCAAGCTGGGGTTGATCGACGAATTCTGCGCGCATCGCGGCGTTTCGCTCTGGTTTGGACGCAACGAGGAAAGCGGCCTGCGCTGCCCGTACCACGGCTGGAAATACGACACCACCGGCCAATGCGTCGACGTGCCGTCGGAACCGCCGGAGGGTGGTTATTGCGAGAAAATCAAACTGACTTCCTATCCGCTGATCGAACTCGGCGGTGTGCTGTGGACCTATATGGGGCCGCCGGAACATCAACCGGAACCGCCGGCCTTCGAGTTCACGGAGATGCCGGAGTCGCATCGCTTCATGTCCAAGCGGCTGCAGGAATCCAATTATCTGCAAGCGATGGAAGGCGGCATCGATTCGAGCCATGTGTCGTTCCTGCATCGCGGCAATCTGGAATCGGATCCGCTATTCAAGGGCGCTAAGGGAAATCAATATAATCTGGGCGATTTCGCTCCGGTGTTCGAAGTGGTTGAAAGCGAAGCCGGGCTGTACATTGGCGCCCGGCGCAAGGCAGAGGAGGGCAAATACTACTGGCGCATCACGCCATGGGTCATGCCCTGCTTCACGATGATTCCTCCGCGCGCCGAATATTCGTTGCATGGTCATTTCTGGGTGCCGATCAATGACGAATATTGCTGGGTCTGGACCTATGATTACCATCCTACCCGCGCGCTGACCGGGGAAGAGCGTCAAGCCATGAAGGATGGTTATGGGCCGCACGCCAAGATGGCGCCGAACGCTTATGTGACGGTGCAGAACAAGCGCAACGATTATCTGATGGATCGGGATGCACAGCGCAACGGCGCGAGCTACAGCGGCATCGAGGGTTTCGGCATGCAGGATTCGTCAATCCAGGAAAGTATGGGGCCGATTCAGGATCGTACTAGAGAAAATCTGGTCGCTACCGATAATGGCATTCATATGGCGCGCAAGCGCTTGCTGAGAGCCGCCAAGGCGTTGGCAGAAAACGGAACGCCGCCTCCGGCAACGAATCCCGAATTGCACAAGGTTCGCTCTGTAGCAATCGTATTGTCGCCGGAAGTTCCTTTTCCGGAAGGCGCCAGGGAGGATTTGCGCGCTCGTGCAGGCGTGCCGCCTTGCTCGGTTTGATACCTTGCAATCGTCATGTGCGGCAATGGAAAACCATTGCCGCACATTTCTCGCCGTATCCGACTGCGACTCTACCGATCAAATCAAGACTTCATGCCAAACACTTTGACGCAGGGTAATGCCCCTAAAATCCGATTACAAAAACTAAGCAAGTGTTCCCCGGCGGCCAGCGGCTGCTGCGCATCCGGGGCGAGACCCGCAAGACCGTGCTGTTCACTCTGGCGCCTTGGAACAATCCTCATTGAGTCACTAATTTACAGCTGGGCCGTTTCCCGGGACCTCAGGCAGCGGCGCCCAGACGCATTGGTTTGAGCGCCAGAGCCCATTTGGAGAGTTCGTCGAGCATGCTCGTTGTCCCCTCTGTCATCTGAGGATTAGGGCGGAATATACCGTCGTCACCAATGAACTGGCTGAACGAAGGAATAGGAACCACCTGCGGTAATGGATGCACGTTCACGCTGGTGATCAGTTGCCGAAGGGACTGCGACGCACGAAGGCCGCCGGAGAATCCGCCATAGCTGACTACGCCGGCAGGCTTGTAGGCCCACTCGCGCATTACGACTTGAACGGCATTGACTAAGGACGCCGGCGGGAAGTAGTCATATTCCGGCGTCACGAACACATAAGCATCTGCCGAAGCGACACTTTCGCTCCATCGCTTGGTATGTTCGTGCTGATATTGCTGTAGTACAGGGTGTGCCGCTTCGTCGAGAAGCGGAAGATTGAAGTCGGCCAGATCGACCAATTTCACGTCAAATTTGCCATGCGTAACAGCGAATTCATGAAGCCAGTTGCCAACGGGTAAACCTGCGCGACCGGGACGCGTACTACCAAAAATGATGTTTAGTTTGAGTGACATATGATGTTCCTATCCATGGGAATTATTTAACGATCCTGCCAGGCGCGACGCAGGATGCTGAGCAGTTCGTCCGTTTTTTTCGAGCCTGAAATTTTATATTTGCGGTCTATAAGCATGAAGGGCGTACCGGTTGCACCCAACAGTCTTGCTTCGTGTTGATCATTTTCGACTTGCTCTCGGTACTGTCGGTTTTCCAGGACGCTACGCACTTCCGTCGGGTCAAGGTCGAGCTCTTCGGCAAAGTCAACGACTTCATCAATCGTCCAGAATTTTCTTGCCTCACCGAAGTGGGCCCGGAATATGCGTTTCCACGCTTCTTCATGCAGTCCCTTGTCGCTGGCATAGGCCAGCAGCTCATGCGCGTAGTCCGTAGGCCCGAGCGTGCGGTCAATCGCTCTATACGGAATGAGTCCTTCCTGTTGTGCTGCCTGCTCAATCGGGCCGAGAATATTTTTCTCAATCTCGACCGGATCGAGGCCGTGCATAACAATAAGGTCTCGCTGGGAAATCCCGCTCCGCGCCAGTTCTGGATGGAGCTGGAAGGACCGATGAACAAGCTGTACGTCAGAACGATGTTCGAACGCGGCGAGTGCATTTTCCAGGCGATGTTCGGCCAGCCCGCAGAAGGGACAAATGATGTCGCACCAGAATTCGATTTTCATATCAGGCTCTTTTCATTTCCGTTTTCGACCGCGCGCTTGCCGGTGGTTTTTAGAAAGTCTATTATTGTGACTTAGGAAGTATATGAGACTATGTGGATGTCATACAAGAACGCATATTGGAGGGACTAAGACATATGAAAATGACTGCTGGCAAGAGCGCGGTGGTGCTGGATGACTGTCGTCGTGTGATTCCGGTCCTGGCGCGTATCGGCGACAAGTGGACGGTCCTGGTGATCGCGATATTACGTCACGGTCCCTGTCGTTTTAACGAATTGAAACGCAGTATCGAAGGCATTTCTCAGCAAATGCTGACCCGGACCTTGAAGATGTTGGAGCGAGATGGGATGGTAATCAGAACTGCGTTTCCGACGAGACCGCCACAAGTCCAATATGAATTGAGCGAATTGGGCAAGTCATTGAGTGTGCCGGTTCTGGCTTTAGGCAAGTGGGCCTACGACAATCTCACAGCGATTGATGATGCGCGCAGTCGGTACGATATGAATGCGAATACGTAGTCCGCATCGGGCGCAGGAAATCCTGGGCAGTAGATCAGGCCGCTCAAAATTTTACCGGCTGCTGCGAAGCAGTCGACGAAATGACAGCCCTGCCATTTCGGTGCGAGCTGGAATATATCGTGCTATATATTCAGTGTACTGATAATTAAATTGAAAATTGTGACTAATAAATAGTTGGAGACCTCCTTAGTGCATTGATCGTGGTCATCCTGTCCTACAAACCGCCGGCGGATCAATGAGTTCTAGACTTTTCAAAATCATGTTGATAGAATCAAATTGATCAGTGCACTGAGTAATTTGATTTATTAACGGCGAATTGATTTCGCGTGCCATAAGAATAGGGACATCACATGAAGCGCATCCGAAAAATTGCTCTTGAAGAACATTTCATGGCACCCGGATTTGAGGAGTATGCAAAGGTCTTCCTCAAGAACATCAATACGGCGGGTCAGGCCGATCTGCAACGAAAATTATCGGATTTCGATGAGGTCAGACTGTCGGAAATGGATAAGGCCGGTATCGATCTGGTAATTCTTTCGCAATCCGGTCCCGGCGTGCAGGCGGAAGCGGATGTCGCCAGGGCAATTTCCCAGGCACAGCAAAACAATGATTTCCTGGCGCAGCAGATTGCGCGTCATCCGACCCGATACGCCGGCTTTGCTACGCTGCCGATGCAGGATCCCGCCGCGGCCGTCAGGGAGCTGGAGCGGACCGTCAAGACATTGCAGTTCAAGGGATCGATGGTCAACGGACACACCAATGGCGTGTATTACGACGACCGTTCCTACGATGTATTCTGGGAATGCATGCAGGCGCTGGACGTGCCGCTATATCTGCATCCGGCCAATGCCTTCGCCCCGTTATATGCATTGAAGGATCATCCGGAGTTGGCTGGCGCGACGTGGGGGTGGGGCGTCGAAACCGCAGCGCATGCGCTGAGATTATTGTTCTCCGGTGTGTTCGATCGTTTCCCTCGTCTGAAGATCATTCTCGGTCATATGGGAGAGGGGCTTCCGTTTCAACGCTGGCGCTTCGACAGTCGGTTCCCGGTGTATCCGCACGGCATAGAACTGCAACGCATGCCGTCGGCATACTTCGGCTCCAACATCCTGATCACGACAGCCGGCGTCTGCTCGCCGCACAGCCTGATCGGCGCAATCGGCGAGATGGGGCGCGAAGCGGTGCTGTTCTCGGTCGACTATCCGTACGAGTCCAGCGCAATCGCCGCCGATTTCATCGAGCAGGCGCCGTTGGATGAGGCGACGCGGCAGCTTGTCTGCTACGGAAACGCGGAACGTATTTTCAAGTTGTAAATTTTTCTTTGGAGATCAAAATGCAAAAAGTATATCGAATCGGTCAGATTGTACCCAGTTCAAACGTAACAATGGAAACCGAAATTCCAGCGATGCTGATGGCGCGCCAACTCATCCAGCCGGAGCGATTTACGTTTCACTCAAGCCGTATGCGGATGAAGAAGGTGGTAAAGGAAGAGCTGGCGGCAATGGATGCTGAATCGGACCGCTGTGCGCTGGAACTCAGCGATGCGCGCGTCGATGTGCTCGGCTATGCCTGCCTGGTGGCCATCATGGCAATGGGTCTCGGTTACCACCGAGTGTCGGAAAAGCGACTGACTGCGCATACCAAGGAAAACGGGGCCAATGCGCCCGTCGTGACCAGTGCCGGCGCCCTGATCGACGGTCTGAACGTCATCGGAGCCAAGCGTCTCGTCGTGGTGACACCCTACATGAAGCCGCTGACCGAGCTGGTGGTCGACTATATCCGCAACGAAGGATTTGAGGTGATTGATTATTGCGCGCTTGAAATTCCGGATAATATCGACGTCGGTCGTCACGATCCGGATCTGTTGCCGGGAATCGTGTCGAAGATGAACTACAAGGATGCCGATGCCATTGTCTTGTCGGCCTGCGTTCAGATGCCGTCACTGCCGGCAATAGCGATGGTGGAAGCGATGACTGGCAAGCCGGTCATTACTGCGTCCGCAGCAACGACCTATGCTCTGCTCAAGCAACTGAAGCTGAAAGCCATCGTCCCGGGTGCTGGGGCTTTGCTTTCCGGCGCTTATTGAAGGGCGTCGACATGGCCACATTTTTGTACGGCGCGAATATTCATGCGAATGGTATTCGTCAGCATTATCTTCGTTACGGCGGCAATAACGGCGATAACGCATCGCGCGACCCGGTCATCATTATTCCCGGGATCACAAGTCCGGCGGTCACATGGGGTTTCGTCGGCGATCGCTTCGGTCGCCATTTCGATACCTATATTCTCGACGTGCGCGGGAGAGGATTGTCGGAGGCGTCCGATGCGCTCGATTACAGCCTCGGCGCGCAAGCCGATGACGTGATTGCATTTGCGCAAGCGCTCGGTCTGAAACGGTACAGTCTGGTCGGCCATTCGATGGGTGGACGGATTGGTATCCGCGCCGTGCGCAACGGCGCAAAGGACATGCAGCGCCTGGTAATGATCGATCCTCCCGTATCCGGACCGGGACGGCGCGCTTATCCTTCTCAGCTCCCGTGGTACGTCGATTCGATCAGGCTGGCCCGCAAAGGCATCGATATCGATGCCATGCGAACGTTTTGTCCGACCTGGAGCGAGGAGCAACTGCGTCTGCGGGCGCAATGGCTGCATACCTGCGACGAGCGCGCGATCGTCGCCAGCTTCGAAGGCTTTCACAGCGATGATGTGCATGCCGATATGCCGCATGTACATATCCCTGCCCTGCTGATGACGGCCGGTCGTGGCGACGTCCTGCGCAGTGAAGATATCGAAGAAATCCGGCAACTGATGCCTCAGGTTCGGACCACGCGTGTCGCAAATGCGGGACACATGATTCCGTGGGACGACGAAACGGGATTTTTTGCGGCGTTCGAGGACTTCCTCGGCGTTGCGCTTGACACGTAATCGCCGGTTGCAGCCGGATGTTATTAATAGGAGATGGTGATGGCAGTTAGTGATTACGATCTGATCAAGGCCTGGCAGCAGGTATTGAAGTTATCCCGGCTGGAAGCGGGGCAGACTGTCACGGTGTTGACCAGCAGCGCCACGCATCCGCAGACATTGTCGACGGCGTTGATCGCCAGTCAATCGATGGGGGCGATTGTCAACCGTCTGGATTTGCCGCCGGTGAATGCGGAAAAAGCCCTTAGCCGGGATTCCCTGTCCTATCTGGGAACTACGCCGTTGACAGGCAATCCGGCGGCGATTGCGGCCTTGAAGGCGAGTGATTTAGTGCTTGATCTGATGACTTTGCTGTTTTCGCCGGAGCAGCATGAAATCCTGAAGGCCGGCACCAAAATCCTGCTGGCGGTAGAACCGCCTGAAATTCTGGTACGCATGGTCCCGACTGAGGCTGACAAGATTCGCGTGACGGCTGCGCAGCAGCGGTTGCAGTCGGCAAAGCAGATGCATGTGGTGTCCGATGCCGGGACCGATCTGCGTTGTCCGTTGGGAGAGTTTCCCGCCATTGCCGAGTACGGCTTTGTCGACCAGCCGGGGCGCTGGGATCATTGGCCCAGTGGTTTCACGCTGACATGGCCCGACGAACTAGGCGCCAACGGCCGTATTGTGATTGATCGGGGCGATATTCTGCTGCCGCAGAAGTGCTATGTAAATACGCCTATCACCCTGACCGTCAAAAACGGCTATGCCGTCGCCATTGAGGGCGATGTCGATGCGGAACTGCTCAACGAATACATGGAGTCCTTCAACGACCCTGAGGGGTACGCAATTTCGCATATTGGCTGGGGCCTGCAGCCGCGCGCCCGGCGTGCAACCCTGGGACTGTACGATCGGGAGGCGACGATTGGCATGGATGCACGGGCATATGAAGGCAATTTCCTGTTTTCGCTTGGCCCCAATAACGAAGCCGGCGGCAATCGCACGACCGCGTGCCATATCGATATCCCGTTGCGCAAATGTACTGTGCTTCTTGACGGACAGGAAGTGGTGCGTGCGGGCAAAGTAATTGACTGAAAGAGAATATGAAAGAGCACGCCGAAGTACATACCTATCAGCGCCAAGGCTTTGGCGCCGAACTGCCACTAACTGCTCCGGTCGGGCTGCTAATCGTCGATTTCGTCAACGGCTTTGCTGATCCCGACGTTTTCGGCGGCGGCAATATCGCCGAAGCGATCGTCAACACAGTGCCATTGCTGAAAACCGCCAGAGAGAGGAACTGGAGTATTGCGCACTCTCGGATCGTATTCGCTGACGACGATGCAGACAGCAATATTTTCACGATTAAAGTGCCTGGAATGTTGACCCTAAAGGAAAATAATTTCAACAGCGCTATTGTGGCTGAACTGGCGCCGATTGCAGGCGAACTGGTGGTAAGGAAGACGGTGCCATCGGCATTTTTCGGGACATCGCTAACGGCCTGGTTGACGCAGCGCGGCGTTCAGACGCTGGTGGTGGCAGGTGCGGTTACCAGTGGTTGCGTCAGGGCCAGCGTGGTCGATGCCATGTCTTGGGGCTTTCGCCCGGCTGTGGCCTCGGATTGTGTCGGTGACCGCGCGCTGGCGCCGCATGATGCCAGCCTGTTCGATATGGGGCAGAAGTATGCTGTAGTCGCCAGGCGAGATGAGTTGCTGCGGCAATTGATTTAAGGCGGCACGTATATTGTCCAGAAATTCCGTAATCCGGTATCCGTAATCTATGGCGGATCCATATTTGAAAATAATGACTCGGCAAACCCGGGAGGAGAACACATGAGCGCTCATGAACAAGAGCAGGACGGCCGCCAGGGTGTCGGTGCGCGCGTATTGCGCAAGGAGGACGCCCGCCATTTGCATGGCAAAGGCCGTTTCGTCGCCGATATATCCATGCCGGGTTTGCAGGAGGTTGCTTTTCTACGCAGTCCGATGGCGCATGCCAGGCTCAACGGCCTGCACAAGCCGAAGGGACATGAAGATGCGGTGATCTTCCGCGAAGACATGACGACGTCGAAAGACATCGTTGCCGATTCCGCCTTTCCTTCCTACAAGGAATCCGCGCAGCCGCCGCTGGCGTCCGGCAAGGTACGTTTTGTCGGCGAACCCGTGGCGATGGCGTTTGCCGCCACGCGGGCCGAAGCCGAAGACATTGCCGAACAGGTGATTGCCGACATGGCCGAATTGCCGGCCGTCAGCGATACCTATGTATCCAGGGCGATGAGCGCCGACACGCGGGTGCACGATCATTGGACGGACAATACATTTCTGACCCTGCAGATGGACAAGAATTTTAACGAAGCCAGCAGTAAAGCGACGGTGGTGGTGAGCCGGAAGGCGGATCTGGCTCGGCAATGCATGGTCCCGATGGAAGGAAAGGCCGTCCTCGCCTATTGGGATCATCAGTTCGAGCAATTGATCGTCTACAGCGCCACGCAGGTGCCACATATGATCCGCACCGTGTTGAGCCATTGCTTGGGGCTGCCGCAGGAGCAGGTACGCGTCATCTCGCCGGACGTGGGCGGGGCATTCGGCTATAAATGCGTATTGCAGCAGGAAGAGCTGTGCATCGCCTGGCTGGCGATGACCTACAAAAAACCGTTCCGTTTTATCGAGGATCGCCGCGAACATCTGACCGCCGGCGCCAACTCGCGCGAACATCATTATGAAATGACGGCTTACGCAGATGAACGTGGGCGGATTCTGGCACTGGATGCGCATATCGTCATCGACGGCGGAGCCTATTCGGTCTGGCCATTTACGATCGGGCTGGAGCCGGGACAGGCAATCGGCAATCTGCCGGGGCCGTACGCGCTGGAGGGTTACCGCTGCACTACGGAATGCATCGCCACCAACAAGCCGGGATTCGTACCGTATCGAGGGGTGGCGCGGACCGGCGTGTGCTTTGCCATGGAATTGATGATCGATGCGGTGGCCCGCGAAGTCGGCCGGGAGCCATGGGCAGTGCGAAACGAAAATCTGGTGCCGCCGGAAGCCATGCCGTACATCAATATCGCTAACAAGCATTTCGATAGCGGCGACTATCCGGCTAGCGTACGCAAGGCCGTGGAGATGATCGGCCTGGAAAAAATCCGCGCACAACAGCTCGCCGGCAATCATGGCAGAAAACACATCGGTGTCGGCTTCGCGGTCTACACCGAACAATCGGCGCATGGAACCTCGGTATTTGCAGCCTGGGGCACGCCAGTGATTCCCGGCTTCGACTCGGCGACGGTGAGGATTACGCCCGACGGCGGGGTGGAAGTGAAGGTCGGCGTGCATTCGCACGGTCAGGGAATGGAGACTACGTTCGCTCAAATCGTCAACGAAATACTTGGCATCGATGTGGTGCGTGTCAAGGTGGTGCACGGCGATACTGGACTGACGCCGTTTTCCACCGGCACCTATGCATCGCGTTCGCTGGTCATGTCGGGCGGCGCGGTATCGCGCGCGGCCAAGGAACTGTTGCCGCGGCTGCTGAAAATTGGAGCGTATCTGCTTGGTTGCAGCGTTGAAGGCTTGCAAGTTCAGGATGGCAAGATAGCGGCTGGTGAAAAATCCGTGTCAATTGCGGAAATTGCCAACGCGTGGTACATCAATCCACATTTGCTGCCCAAGGATGTGGATGCTACAGGCCTTGAAACCACGATGGGATATAAGCCGGCCGTCGATACCGGCAGCTTTACCTACGCCACTCATGCAGCGGTGGTCGAGGTCGACGTCGAATCCGGGCACGTGGAAATTCTGGATTTTGTGGTAGTAGAGGATTGCGGCACGATGATTAATCCGATGGTGGTGGAAGGCCAGACCTACGGCGGCGTCGCGCAGGGTATCGGGACAGCCATGTTTGAAGAGATGCGCTACGACGGCAACGGACAGCCGCTGGCATCGACACTGGCCGACTACATGCTGCCGGGCCCCACCGAAGTTCCGAAAGTACGCATTCATCATTTCATCACACCCTCTCCGCATACCGAATTCGGCGCCAAAGGCATGGGTGAGGGCGGTGCGATCGGACCGCCGGCTGCGATATTCAATGCAGTCAACGACGCGTTGCGAAAATTCGACGTCGAACTATGCGAAACGCCGATGACGCCACGTAAGATTCTGGAGGCGCTAGCTGCTTCTGCCGCAAGGACGAAACCAGTCAAAGAGGCACTTCAGGAAATGGAAGTGGAACCCGTATGAAAGCCGTCAATTTTTCCTATCATGCTCCTGCTACCGTAGAAGCTGCATGTGCAACGCTGGCTGCGCGCGACGACAACGCCAAGATCATGGGCGGCAGTCAGTCGCTTGGGCCGATGCTCAATTTGCGCCTGGTCAGGCCGGATTCGATATTCGATATTTCCGGTGTGCCGGAACTCAAAACAGTCGGCATCGCCGACAACAGAGTGCGCATAGGCGCAGCAGTGACGCACGCACAGATCGAGGACTGCCATTTTCCGCAATTGCAACATCCGATGCTGGCGACCGTTGCTCGCGGCATCGCCTACCGTGCCATCAGAAATCGCGGAACGATCGGCGGCAGCCTGGCGCATGCCGATCCGGCTGCCGACTGGGTAGTAATCCTGACCACATTGGGCGCGGACATTGAGCTGATATCCAGTCAGAAGAAACGCCTGGTGCCGATGTCCGATTTCATGGTCGCCGCTTATACCACCGTATTGGAGAAAGGCGAAATTATCGCTGCCGTGCATGTGCCGATCTTCACGCCTTCGGCGCGATGGGCATATCACAAGCTATGCAGGAAGACAGGCGAATTTTCCGAAGCCAGTGCGGCTGCTTATTTCGATCCTTCAACCTGCTTCGGCAGAATTGTATTGGGTGCGCTGGACGGGGCACCACAGGTACTTGGGGCGTTGACCAAAGATATCGCGGCGCGCGGCAAGAAAGCATTGACCACTGAAGCGGTGATGGCTGCGGTCAGCGAAGTCACGCCGGGTAAAGATGCGATCGATCGAAAGCTGTATTGCACCGCGGTGGTTCGGTGCCTTGAGAAACTACTGGATTAAGAGGCTATCGTGGAAACCATCGCTAACATTATCAACGGTAAAAATACGGAAGGCTCTTGCTCAGCCAGGACCCATCTGGGCGACTATGTACGCGATACGCATCATCTGACGGGTACCCATCTCGGCTGCGAGCATGGCGTGTGTGGCGCTTGCACGGTGCTTCTCGATGGCAAACCGGTGCGTTCGTGCATTACGTTTGCCGCTGCTGCGCGGGGAAGCGAAATCGTCACCATTGAAGGCTACGATGACGATCCGGTCATGGCGCAGCTGCGTCAGGCATTCAATCGGCATCACGCTTTGCAATGCGGCTACTGTACGCCAGGCATGCTGGCGACGGCGCGCGATATCGTAACGCGCCTGCCTCATGCGGACGAGCAGACGATTCGTTATGAACTCTCGGGCAATCTTTGCCGTTGCACCGGCTATGTCGGCATCGTCGAAGCGATCCGGTCCGTGCTAGTGGCAGGCCTGCTGGAAAATCAGGATAACCAAGTCGCTGTTTCGGATGATAGTGTCGAATCTGCCGGCGCATTCGCGTGTTTTGCGGTCAGCGATGTCAGTATCCCGACTGGCCGGCCCGTCGTGGCGTCCGGCGCGGACGAACACGAGTTGGTAGCGGATAAGAAAGGCTGGTCGAGAATCGAGAGCAGCTTCAAGGTGCCTTATCCAATGGACGATGTCTGGAAGTTCATGGCAGATCTGCCCGCTGTGGCGAGTTGCCTGCCGGGTGCGGTGCTGACCGAACAGGACGGGGATCTTGTCAAAGGGCATGTAGCAATAAAATTCGGTCCGATGGCGGCGAAATTCAACGGTACAGCCAGACTTGAACGCGATGAAGATCAGAAGCGGGGCGTGCTGCAAGGTTCGGGACATGATTCCCTCAGCAATTCCAAGGCATCCGGTGATATTGCGTATCAATTGCGGGCGTTGGATGACGACCAAACGGAAGTAATCGTTGATTTGCAATATTCGCTGCAAGGCCCGTTGGCTCAGTTTTCGCGGTCAGGCCTGGTTCGCGATTTCGTTCGCCGCATGATCGCGGATCTGGGCAAGAACGTCACCAGAAAAATGGATCCTTCTTTATCGGAAGAAGAACGCAATGCCGCCACCACGCTCAATCCTGTGGCGCTGTTTTTTGGCGTTTTGTATGAACGGATAAAGCGGATTTTTATAAAAAACAACACTTAATTTTTTCGCACCATAACGGGGATAGTCCGCACCATTTCGTAAAAAAGATTGGAGCTTTCCGCTGCAATCTTTTTCCTACGCCCCTTTGAATCTGCCATTTTCATTCGTAATAACGAGACATCGGCTAATGATGGCATGAGATTTTCAGGATGGCCAAAGTGGTGCGCTTTGCCAGTCATTTCCCTGCTTTATTCATAGATAAATAAAAATTTATTTGGCAGATTTATATCTGCATGTTTTTAAGAAAAATTATAAAAATAATATTGAATTATTCAGTATCCTGAATATAATATGTAAGTATACTGAGTAATATTCGGGAGGAGGAATGACGACATTTCCGTGCTTCTGAAGAACACCTTGGTATGGATACCAAACCGGTTCCTGTATTGATCATCGCAATAGATCGGGGCACACCGATTTTTAAAAAATAACAAATAAAAACGCCATCTCAATGGCTGTACCTGAAACTTGTTTTTCAAAAATAACCTCGTCGCAGCGGTTGGTCATCTATGAAATGAGTTCTAGTAAATCGTAAAACAAAATAGAAAATGGAGACGTACTTTATGAATATAAATCAGCCGGCGATCGGCGCTATCGTTGATCGGCCATTGAATAAGAACGATGTCAAGACCCTCAGTCTGGCAGCTTTGGGCGGCGCTCTTGAATATTACGATTTCATCGTGGCCGTATTTTTTACAAAACTGCTCGCGGGTATTTTCTTTCCGCCCGATATGCCGACTTGGCTGGCGCAACTGAATGTCTTTGCCTTGTTTGCGGCGGGCTATCTGGTGCGACCGATCGGGGGATTATTTTTCGCACATTTCGGCGACAGAATCGGACGCAAGAAAATGTTTGCGTTGAGCCTCTTTCTCATGGCGGCCCCAACGTTTGCGATGGGATTATTGCCGAGTTATACGCAGATAGGTTTGGTCGCGCCGGTGTTGTTGCTATTTTGTCGCCTTTTACAGGGCTTCTCGGTCGGCGGCGAAGTACCCGGCGCCTGGGTATTTGTCTCCGAGCACGTGTCCGAGAAAAAAGTGGGCCTGGCCTGCGGATTGCTCATGTCCGGTATTTGTTTCGGTATTCTGCTCGGCTCGCTGACGGCGCTGCTGTTGAATGCCTACATGGAGCCGAGTGCATTGGGCAGTTGGGGTTGGCGCGTTCCCTTTTTGGTTGGAGGTTTGTTCGGATTCATGGCTGTTTACTTGCGACGCCATCTGCAGGAGACACCGGTTTTCGAACGCCTTAACGCTACTAAAGCATTGTCCAAGGAAATACCGTTGGCAATGGTGTTGCGTGATAACCGCGGTGAGGTACTGCTCGGATTCCTGGCGACATGGTTTTTTTCAGGCACGTTCGTCACTTATTTCCTGTATTTGCCAACCTACTTGCAAGTCCAGTTTTCGTTGGGCAAGACAGCTGTACTGAATGCGAATTCCTGGTCGGTTCTTCTCCTGATCATCGGTAGTACCGTAACCGGAATACTTGTCGATAAGGCGACTGCAGGAAAGGCGCTGTTTTTCGGCTGTATCGCGATGCTTGCCACGGTATTTCTGCTGTTCAAGGATTTGCTGGCCGGGTCGCCGGACGCGTTGACCATTCTGTCTGTCGGTGGATTTTTTATGGGGATCATTACGGTTGTCCCTTTCGTGATCGTAAAGAGTTTCCCACCGCGTGTCCGTTTCACCGGTTTTTCGCTTTCCTACAATATGGGTTACGCCATTTTCGGCGGCACCGCCCCGGTGATGTTGGCTGCATTTGTCGGCCAGAATCACGTCATTTTGGCACCTGCTTATTACCTCGCTGCAATGGGTATTTTAGGGCTGTTGTTGAGCTTGAATATCATACGCAGAAAATTGTAATCGAGGCAGATAAGTCTGGCGGGGTGAAGGGAAATGCGCCTCGCAAAAAATCAGCGGTATAAAAAAAATAGAATTCAAACAAATAAAATTAGAGAGATAAAACCATGAAAAAATCATTAATGGCCTTAATGGCAATTGCAAGCAGTGCGGTTGTCGTTAATGCTTCGGCGCAAAGTGCGGTCACAATTTACGGGATTGTCGATACAGGTGTCGTCTACACAACCAACGCCAATGCAACAGGTAATTCGGTTTTCAAAATGCCCGGGCTAACCGGCGAGCTGCCGTCCCGTATCGGCTTCAAAGGAACAGAAGATTTGGGAGGCGGATTACAAGCCCTGTTTGTTCTTGAGAGTGGTTTCAGTCCCGATACAGGAACTTCCGGGCAAGGCAGTCGATTGTTTGGGCGGCAATCCTATGTGGGTTTGAAAAATGCGTGGGGCCAAATCAATGTAGGTCGCCAAGTCAATATGACCTACCTGGCGATGGCTAAATCGGATGTGCTGGGTCCGAATCTTTTTGCGATCAGCACTATCGACGGGTATCTGGCAAATGCACGTAGCGACAATGCAATTGGCTACTTGGGTACGTTCTCCGGAGTGAGTGTTGGTGCGACTTATAGTTTCGGCCGCGACGCATCGGCTGCCGGCGGTCCGGCGGGAACGAATTGCGCCGGCGAAGTCGCAGGAGACGCCAAGGCTTGCCGTCAGGTAACCGCATTGCTGGCATACGATAACAATGCCTTCGGTGTATCGAGTTCATACGACATTTTGTATGGCAATACCGGCGCGGCGGGAGGGTTGACCAGCAGCGACAATAGCGATCAGCGGGTCACGCTGTCCGGGTATTTCATGGTCGGTAGCACCAAGGTCGGTGGCGGCGTTGTCGACCGCAAGATACGCGCTGCCGCCGGCGTCAATACCGATTCCGATTTGTACTTCCTCGGGGCTACTTATCCAATCTCGCCTGCGCTTGCCATCGATGGCCAGTTTGCGAAGTTGAATATCAAAGGTAGCGATAATGACACGTCGCAAATTGTCGGCCGGCTAACCTACTATCTGTCTAAACGGACCGCTGTTTATACGTCAGTCGGTTATCTGAAGAATTCAGGTTTGGCGGCAATTGCTATTGATGCAGGCGGTACCGTCGGGTCAGGGAAAAACCAATTTGGTGTAATGACCGGTATCAGGCATATGTTTTAAGCACTGCATTGAAGGCAACGCCAGTCGCTTGAGTGGCGGGCGTTGTCACTTGTAGGTTGGCTCCGTCGGATGCATCGAATGCGCCCGAAGCAAGGTTAGTCGAGCAATTCCATCAATAGAAAATCCTGAATGACAGGGAATAACGTCATGACAACAGACATTCGATCCGGTACTGCAACAACGACGTCCTTCGGAATTACGGCGGAAGAGAAAAAGGTCATTATTGCATCCTCTTTCGGCGCGTTTCTTGAATGGTACGATTTTTATATCTATGCCGCGCTTGCCGTTTATTTTGGCGGACTTTTTTTCCCGCCTGGAAATGAGTCGGCCGCTTTTTTGGGAAGCTTGGCGACATTCGGTGCTGGGTTCCTGGTCCGCCCAATCGGAGCGTTATTCTTTGGCCGGTTGGGAGATATCATCGGAAGAAAACATACCTTCCTGATGACCATTGTCCTCATGGGCCTATCAACCATCGGTATCGGGTTGTTGCCGACCTATGAAAGCATCGGCATTGCTGCTCCAGTTTTTCTTGTAGCGCTGAGATTATTACAGGGACTGGCTTTGGGCGGCGAGGTCGGCGGCGCCGTCACCTATGTTGCGGAGCAATCGCCTACTCATAGACGCGGACTTTACACCAGTTCGCTTCAGACGACGGCTACCTTCGGTCTACTGGTATCGTTGCTGGTCGTGTATGTTCTTAAGGCCTTGGTCACCGAAGCGGAATTCAAG